>DGFG01000080.1:2633-9450 GCA_002391555.1 Firmicutes bacterium UBA3906 | reverse complement strand
GATAATGAAAAGGATAAAGAACCTGAGAAACCAAAGAGCGTTAGCTTTACCTTTGAAGAAGACCTTCAAGGCTGGACCGGAATTGATCAAGCAGAAGTAGATGCCAAATATGATGAAACTGTTGATGTTACTACTCTTTCACGTTCTGATGAACAAGCTGCTGATGGCAAATACTCATTAAAGGCAGTCTTTAAACCTGGAAATGTACATTATCAAGCTAGAATGCCAATTGACAATGTAAAACCTGGTCAGAAAGTAACCTTTAAAGTCTATATTCCCAAAGGCACAAACCTAAAGGGATACCAGATATTCTCACAGGGTGCCGAGGACTGGTCATACTGGGATGACGAATGGTTTGATGTAAAAGAAGAAGGAGTATGGTTAGAGGGAGAATATACAATACCTGAGGATATAAAAGATCCTATACAGCGTGTTGCCCTTCAATTTGTATTTGATAAAGCACTAGACAAAGAAGCCTTTGTATATATAGACTCTGTTGTCTTAGGTGCAGACGATGACGAAGTACCAGCAAAGACTGGTTATGCTAGCACTCTAGGCTATCTACTACTAGCTGCAGCTTCCGCTGGAGTAATAGCAAAGAAGAAAAGAAAATAGTACTAACTAGTTTTTAAGAAAGTGTATTAACTAAGATACCTCCAAGCAGGATATTCTAATAAAGATTATCTACTTGGAGGTATTTTTATGTTTCTATTAGGGTTTTTATTAGAGTTAAGCCAGGATTTAGGCTGTATGGTCTAAAGCTTTTCAACATCAAAGTCAAGGATTTGAGCGTCGGTGCTAGATAGTATAAAGTGGTATATTCCTTCCTGGGTCTTGCCTGCCTGTGCATTGTCGCTAGAGAGAAAGGCAATAGAGACTATAATGGTCTGGTGTATATCCTGGGCATCGCTTTCTATCACTGAAACATTAAACCTATTTTTAAGCTTTTGGCAGAGGCTTTTAACAAGCTTTCTTTTTTCCTTTAGGCTATGGATCCAGGGGGCGTAGAGCTTTACCCTTATGATGCTAACTATCATTTCTAGCTCCTTTGTTCACCTATAATATCTTTTATTCGTCCTCGATTATCTCAATCTCTAGGGTGTCAAAGTATATTGTCTCTATAAAATTATCCTGGTTAAAGGAGGTAAGGCCTAATTTTTCAAGCTCCCTTTGGTTTTTGGGCAGCAGCATTGGTCTTTGTAGGTCAAACTCATTGCAAATCTGCTCAATACAGCTTGTAAGGCAGTCTTCCTTGGTGTGGTTATCAAGGTCACACTCTGCTACCATATCCCTAATATTTTTGTTGTCCTTGCGTAACCTTCCCCATACCTTGTACATTAGATCACCTTTGAATTTGTTTTGTACCATTATATCAGAAAAAGGGCATATTAGATAATAGAACAATTGCTAATTTTACAGATTGCTTTTGGAGTAGACTCAAATGCTTAGAATTTTCCGCTTTATAAAGGCCCTTTACAAGGCATATATAAAGGATGAGTTAGCTGGCCTAAGCGCCCAGGTAGCCTATTTCCTGCTTTTGTCCATTTTCCCCTTTTTGCTTTTTCTAATGACCCTAATAACAAAGAGCCCTCTACAGGATGTAGATATTTTAGGTCCCCTGGTTCATATCTTGCCCTATGACACCTTTAAATTTTTAAAGAATAATCTACTGAATCTAGCCCAAAGGAGAAAGCTAAAGCTGTTTTCTATAGGCCTTTTGGGGACCCTGTGGGCTGCTTCCAATGGGGTTGGAGCAATAATTGTAGGTCTTAACAAGGCCTATAATGTAAAGGAAAAGCGGTCTTTTATAAGGATAAAGCTGGTATCTATTGTCTTTACCCTGGCCCTGTCCTTTGTAGTTATCCTTTATTTTACCCTCCTGGTATTTGGTAAAAGGCTAGGGGTCTTTTTCACTAGCATTGGCCTGTCCCAAAACCTTAGAGCCATATGGGATATATTTAGGTTTGTAATACCTATTTCCATGATGGTAATTGTTTTTGCCTGCATATACAGGTTTACCCCCTGCTCACGCCTGGGCTGGAGGGAGGTCCTGCCTGGAGCTATCTTTACAACAGTTGGCTGGCTAGTAGCCTCTTTGGCCTTTTCCTACTACCTGGATAATATCTGGAACATTGAGCTGGTCTATGGTAGTATTGGTAGTTTTATAGCCCTATTGATTTGGCTTTATCTATCAGCCACCCTATTGCTTTTAGGTGGACAAGTAAATGCCCTCCTAGCTTTTAGTCAAAGGCCGGAGGGCATAAGGTTTTGTAAATAGTCTTCTATATTGGTCAAAGTGTTTCTACCTTTCACTTAGGGGCTTGTACTCGGAGATTTGATTTATGGTCTTGTAGGCAGGCCTTATTATCCTTGACCCGCTAATTAGCTCCTCCATGGCATGAGCGCACCAGCCAGGTACCCTGGCGATAGCAAAGAGGGGGGTATAAAGGTCAGCTGGAATACCTAACATCTCATATACAAAGCCTGAGTAAAAGTCTACATTGGCACTTAGCTCCTTGGAGTTGCCCTTGACCTTGCTGAAAAGCTCAGGTGATAGATTTTCTATTGTCTCAAGAAGCTTATACTCCCTTTGTAGGCCTTTCTTTTCTGCTAGCTTTTCTGCCTTTTCCTTTAAAAGCTCAGACCTGGGATCTGATAGGGTATAGACTGCATGCCCCATACCATAGATTAGGCCTGCACCGTCAAAGGCCTCCTTGTTCAATATCTTTACAAGATAATCAGCCAAGGCTCCCTCATCATCATAGTTGGGTACATTTTCCTTGATGTTTCTTATCATTTCGGCTACCTTTAGGTTTGCTCCACCGTGTTTTGGTCCCTTTAGGGATCCGATACCGGCAGCTATGGCTGAATAGATGTCAGTGCCTGTGGAGGTTACAACCCTGGTTGCAAAGGTGGAGTTATTTCCGCCACCGTGCTCTGCATGGAGGATAAGGGATAGGTCTAGGATCTCAGCCTCTTCTCTGGTAAATTCACTATCTGGCCTGATCATGTAGAGGATAGACTCAGCTGTACTTTGTCCGTCCTGGGGCAGGTGGATATGTAGACTCTCATCCTCATAATAATGTTTTTTGGTCTGGTAGGAATAGGCCATATAGGCGGGGAATTTGGCTATTAGATCAATACTCCTTGAAAGGACTGCAGCCATACTATTATCGTCAGGATTGTTATGGTCATAGGAATAGCTGGCCAGTACACAACGGGCCATCTTGTTCATGATATTTGGGCTAGGTGCCTTTAGGATCATGTCCTCAAAAAAGCCCTCGGGCATCCGCCTGTTTTCAGATAGTATCTTGTTAAAGGATTCAAGCTCGTCTTCGGTTGGTAGCTTGCCAAACAAGAGGAGAAAGCAGACCTCTTCAAAGCCAAAGCGGTTGTCAGCCTCGCAACCTCTTATTATATCTACTACATCTACTCCCCTGTAGTGTAGCCTACCTTGCTCTGGGATTTTGATGCCGTCTTTAACATCATAGCCATGGACATCGCCTATTTGGGTCAGCCCTACTAAGACTCCAGTACCGTCGTTGTTGCGTAGGCCCCTTTTTACCCCGTGCAGGTCAAAAAGGTGTGGTTCAATCCAGTTGTTTGCCTTGGCAAGCCTTTGTAGCTTGGATACAAACTCATCAATTTCTTCTGTTTTTGCATCAAAACCATTGTTAGTATTCAAATCCTTCACTCCTATTCCTTTTGACAATTGGACAAAATATCTTTTAAACCCTCTATACTATTTGTTTTGTGATTGGCAAGACACTTCCATCAATTCCATTCATTTTACTAAAATTATCAGCATTCTGCAAGAATTATTTGCGAAAGTTCATTTTTATTTTTTGCTTTGATATATAGGCCACTAGTTTATTGGTTCTTTTCATAGGTCAAGGGTCATATTCTATAATATATTTAGCTGATATCATATATTTTAATTAATATTATGTTATAATTGTTTTAATCTATCCTATTAGGCGAGGAGGTTGGGTCTTATGACGGACATACTTGTAATAGCTGCAGGTGTTCTGGCCATATTTTTTGTACTAAAGATAGCCTTTAAGGCACTAAAGCTCGTGTTAACACTAGCTATAGCAGCTGCTATATTTTATTATTTGGTCAACTATGGTTTCCTTGAGGGCTTGTTTTAGTGGTTAAGTAGCAGTTTGCTCAAAGCTCCATATATACATAACCATGCACGGGCATATTAGGCCCCTTTGACCTTTTTACTATCATATGTAGGCAGATAGGAGTCTAGCACAGCCAAGCTAAAGCACTCATAAAGGGCTAGTTTCTGGGACAGGCTGTTTCTTTTTCCAAAGGAGTTTTACTTAAAATCAGAGAATAATAATAATTAAAGAATATAATAGTAGGAGGCGTTTTAATGAAACTTGGTGTATTTACTGTTGTACTAGGCGAAAAAAGCCTAGAAGATGCATTAAAGTACTTAAAGGACTCTGGGGTCCAGGCAGTAGAGCTTGGAACTGGAGGCTTTCCGGGCACAGCCCATGTTAAAACTGATGAATTATTAGCCGACAAGGCAAAGGTCAAGGGCCTAAAGGACCTTGTTGACAAGTATGGTATGGAGATAAGTGCCCTATCCTGTCATGGTAACCCTGTACATCCCCAAAAGGAAGTAGCAGATGCCTATCATGCAGATTTTGAAAAGACAGTCCTATTGGCAGAGCAACTTGGTCTTGATAGGATAATAACCTTTTCAGGCTGTCCCGGCGATAGCCCTGGCTCAAAGTATCCAAACTGGGTAACCTGTCCCTGGCCAGAAGACTTTTTAAAGGTATTAGACTATCAGTGGAACGAGGTCCTTATTCCCTATTGGGAAAAGGCAGTTAAGTTTGCCAACGACCATGGAGTAAATAGGATCTGCCTAGAGATGCACCCAGGCTTTAATGTTTACAATCCAGAGACCCTCTTAAAGCTAAGGAAAGCAGTTGGCGATACCATCGGTGCTAACTATGACCCAAGCCATCTCTTCTGGCAGGGTATAGATCCAATTGCCTCTATCAGAGAGCTAGGCTCTGCTATTTACCACTTCCACGCAAAGGATACAAGGATAGATGCAATAAATACAGCTAAAAATGGGGTACTAGATACAAAGCACTATAGCGATGAGATTAACAGGTCATGGGTATTTAGGTCTGTAGGCTATGGCCACTCATACCAGGTATGGAAGGATATCGTAAGTAACTTAAGGATGGTCGGCTATGATGATGTCCTAAGCATTGAACATGAGGATAGCCTAATGTCTAGTAACGAGGGACTGCAAAAGGCCATCTCATTCTTAAAGGAGGTCCTTATCTACGAGGACAAGGGCGAGATGTTCTGGGCATAATAGGCCAAACATAATAAGCCAAAAGAATAGATTATAGTTAAGGGCTAGATTAAGGCCCTGGCATACTAGCAAAAGAGGATAGGCATTTTTTAAATGCCTATCCTTTTATATGGCTGGGACATCTTTGTACATCGGGCATCCAATGTGGATAGGCTTTTTATTAAGGCCTATCCTTTTTTCATAGGCTAGGTCTATATTAAAAAGGGCAAAGCGAGGACAAGACTAGGGAAGTGCAGGCACTAAAGCCTATTTGTCATTGCAATTACTAGTATCCCTCTGATAAGATAGGCTAGAGAAAAAGCATAAAAGGATGATAATAGATGGCATATTTAGCTATTCTAATAGTCCCCTATGGACTATGGAGGATTGTTAAGAATTATAAAAAGGGGCTAGGCTACAAGGATGAGATTATCCTTCTTGTTATAAGCCTTGTAGGAATAGCTCTTTACTTTATCTTTAGGCCTAGTCTTACTAGCGACCTTAGCCTGATTGGCATAATTACTACTCTATGCTGGTATCTTATTCGCAGGTCAGGTTGGAAAAGGCCCGGTACAGAGGAAATGGAAGATAAAGAAAAGGACAACAAATAGCGAGCTTATCTGCCTCCTCCTATAGGAGGGGACCTAATAGCCTAGAAACAGACTCCTTTATCCTTGCTGTGACTGGGCTATTGTTATATAGGTCCTGGGTTAGCTCCTGACAATTAGTCATATCCTTTAGAAACTGTCCCTCAAGCCTTGTTACATTTGACCTATCATAGATAATGGCATTTAGCTCAAAATTCATCTTAAAGCTGCGCATATCAAAGTTGGCTGTACCAACTGAGGCGACTCTTCCGTCCACGGCAACAATCTTGCTATGTAAAAAGCCCTTTTGATAGCGGTAGACCCTGGCTCCAAATTTAAGTAGTTCAGAGGCAAAGGAGATAGAGGCCCAGTAGACAAAGGGGTGGTCTGGAAAGCTAGGTATCATTATCCTTACATCCACGCCTCCTAGGGCAGCTATCTTGAGTAGCTCTGTCAGACCCTGGTCTGGAATAAAGTAGGGGGTCTGAATGTAAATATTGGTCTTGGCCTTGGCAATTAGCTTGAAAAAACCCTGGTAGATGGCATCATATTTTGAGTCAGGACCAGAGGGGACTATTTGGATACCGCAATTGCCTAAGTCCTTTTTATCGGGAAAGAGCTCCTTGCTAAGGGCTAGCTTTTCTTTTGAGGCAAACTGCCAGTCATATAAAAACTGTAGCTGGAGAGAATCAACAGCCTCCCCCTCAATTAGAAAATGACTATCCCGCCAAATACCATACTTTTTAGTCTTGTGCAGGTACTCATCGCCAAGGTTAAAGCCACCTAAAAAGGCCTTTTGTCCATCTATAATTGTGATCTTTCTATGGTTTCTGTAGTTTAGCCTAATATTAATATGGGGAAGAAAGGGCGGGTAAAAGACACTGACCTGGCCACCCTTATC
>DGFG01000080.1:0-2412 GCA_002391555.1 Firmicutes bacterium UBA3906 | reverse complement strand
GCCAAGATATCCCTGATTCTTTTTCCAATACCATCATTTCTAATAATATAGTACTCCATATGTATATGGTGGCTGGCCCCCTCAAGGGCAGCCTCTAGGGCGGCAAACTTTTCTTTGCCACTTACTAGGTGGGTGATCCTATTGTTTTTTGTATAGGGTGACCCCGCATTTTGCCTATGAAGGTCTATCAAATCACCATCGGTATGAAAGGCCTCATCTAGTACCTCCTCCTCATCTAAAGGTGGCTTGTATTTTTTATTTAGGTCCTCAAAGTGGATTTGCTCAAGGGATGAAAAGACCTTGGCCCTCCTTAGGTCCTGACCAAGGAATAAATAAAGGATAAAGCCAAGAACAGGTATAAATACTAGGACCATGATCCATGCTAGGGTAGAGATGGGATTTCTCCGCTCCAAAAAAACTATAACAAAGGCCAGGCCTATGTTGGCAATTAGGATTATCGTATATACATTAAGGTCAAGCCCGAGCATAGGTCTATCTCCTTTTAATACCCTTATTATCAGCCCTCTTAATATAGGCTTAGTATTTCACTATTTATGTGTTTCATATACCAAAATTATGCTATACTATATAGGTTAATGTTTGGATAAAAGAGTTGGAGGTTGAAATATGTCTACACAAGCAAAACCAGTAGTAACACTGCAGCTAAAGGATAAGGGCCAGGTGAAGATTGAGCTTTATCCTGATATAGCACCAAATACAGTAAACAATTTTCTGTCCTTGGTAGGTAAAGGCTTTTATGATGGCCTTACCTTTCATAGGGTTATCTTAGGCTTTATGGTCCAGGGGGGAGATCCCAAGGGAATAGGGATCGGGGGCCCAGGCTATAGCATTAGGGGAGAGTTTGCGCAAAACGGCTTTGAAAATAAGTTAAAGCACAAGCGGGGAGTAATTTCTATGGCTAGATCTGCCCATCCTGATAGTGCAGGTAGTCAATTCTTTATAATGGTGGAGGATGCCCCACACCTTGACGGTGCCTATGCCGCCTTTGGCAAGGTCATAGAGGGTATGGACCATGTTGATGCAGTCGCAAGGGCTGAAAAGGATAGAAATGACAAGCCCCTAGTGGATCAGATTATCGAAAAGGCCCAGTTTGACCTTATGGGTTATGAGCTAGTAGAGCCAGAGATAATAAAATAGTTATTTAGCAAGTATTTAGCTAAAGTTTTTTCAAGCTACTGTAACTTATAAGTTTTACAGTAGCTTTTTTTGTTTATATTTTTGTATAGGCTGATAGTAACTCCTTGTATATCAAAGCCTCTTATTATTTGATATAATCTAGCCATAAACGACATTTATTTCGCCTATGGAGGCTTTAGTATGCCAGTAAAGATACTTGACAAGGTCCAGTTCAGGCTTGACCTTAAAGAGTTTTTCCAAGCTACAAGGATAAGGCCAGATAGCCAGGATGGGGACAGGGTCAGGGCCCTAGCCAAAGAGGCTGAGGGCATAGCCAGGCCAAAAGCGGTCTTTAGAGAGGTCCTAATAGTTGACAGGGGTCAGTCCTTTGTCACTTTAGACTCCATTAAAATTAATAGCCAAATCCTAAGAGTTAATAGCCAGGGGCTAGACCGGGTATTTGCCTATGTAGCTAGTTGTGGCATGGAGCTTTTTAACTGGGCACAGGGCCATTTTGATATGCTAGACCGGTATTTGGCAGATTCTATAATGGAAAGGGCCCTAAATAGCGCCCTTAAAGGGCTAGAGGACTACCTAAGGGATAATTTTAATGCAGATAGACTCTCTTATATCAATCCAGGCTCCCTAGAGGACTGGCCAATAGAGGGACAGGCTGACCTTTTTGGCCTGCTAGGGGACGTAGAGGGGGCTATAGGAGTCAGGCTGACAGAAAGCTATTTAATGCTACCCTTTAAAAGTAGCTCCGGCATCCTCTTTTCGGCCGAAAAGGACTATTCAAGCTGTATGTTGTGTGACAGGCCTACCTGTCCAAATCGGAGAGCAGCCTATGATAGCAAATTATACGAGACAAAATATAGGGATAGCTAAGTACTAGCTAAATTTAGTCAAGGATAAACCGATTATATAAAGTAATAAATAATAAAGGTGTCATGCGGTAGCGTAGGATAGGTAGGGAGAAAATATGACCCCAAAAAACTCCAAGGTAGATACCAAAAAAATAAACGAAGCACTATCAAATATCGTCCAGCTAGAGGATAGCTTTAACCTACTTAAGGAGAATGTCCTGCACGGTCAAAAGCTAATAGATATGGGGAGCTGGACCTATGACATAAAAAATGATGAAATGTATAGGTCAGATGGCCTATACTGGATACTTGACTGTAGTGTAGAGGACCTAAAGCACAATTTTAATTCCTTTTATAGCTTTGTTCATCCCGAGGATCTAGACAAGGTCAGGGCAGTTGACTATGATTT
>DGFG01000011.1 GCA_002391555.1 Firmicutes bacterium UBA3906 | reverse complement strand
GATAGAGAAGAAATTAATCTTGGGAAAGTAAGTATCATCATCAATCCTAAGAACGAGTCACTGTAAGTTATATTAATTAGTATATGATAAGGCCCCTAAGCTTGATTAATTTACTATCAAGTTTAGGGGACCTATTATATAATGTCTGTTTGCTTAAGGGTAATATAGTGATCTAAGCTGTCCTGTATTTCATCTAGTCCGTAGCCTGTAACAGATGAACAGGGAATATGCATTATATCCCCTGAAAAACCTAGTTCTTTCTTAATTTGAGCAGCCCTAGGTTTGATTCTGGTCTTGCCTAGCTTGTCCGATTTGGTAAGAGCAAGGATTACAGGTATCTTGTAATAGCGGATCCATTCTGCCATCTGCTTATCTTCCCTTGTAGGATCATGCCTTATATCAACTAGCATTATTAATAGTTGCAATTGTTTAGCTGTAGAAAAATACTGGTCTATCATGGTGCCCCACTTTTCCTTTTCACTCTTGGACACCTTGGCAAAACCATAGCCTGGTAGGTCTACTATATAAAAGTTTTGGTTTACTAAGAAAAAGTTAACAAGCCTCGTCTTACCAGGACTACTAGAAACACGGGCTAACTTTTTATTGTTAGTTAATGCATTTATTAAAGAAGATTTACCCACATTTGACTTTCCTACTAAGGCTATATGAGGCAAGTCATCTTGGGGATATTGGCTTGGTTTTTCTGCGCTTGTAAAAAATTCAGCTGTTATAATCTTCATCTACATCACCTTAAAGGCCTTATCAACCAAGGCATACTCTAGTACCTCATCCATTGTCTCAACAGCTCTGATAGTTAAATTACGCTTTATGTTGTCTGGAATATCTATCAGGTCTCTTTCATTTTCCTTGGGTATTAATATATTAGTTATACCAGCCCTGTGTGCAGCTAATATCTTTTCCTTTATTCCTCCAACGGGCAAGACCCTACCCCTTAAGGTTATCTCTCCTGTCATGGCTAGGTTACTTTTTACCTTGACCCCTAATAAGGCGGATACAACCGCAGTTGTCATTGTTATACCTGCAGATGGTCCATCCTTTGGAATAGCACCTTCCGGGATATGGATATGGATATCTGTTTGCTCGTGGAAATCATCCTCAAGGCCAAACTCCTTTGATCTGGACCTAATATAGCTAAATCCAGCCCGTGCAGATTCCTTCATAACATCACCTAGCTGGCCTGTTAAAACTAGCTTGCCTTTACCTGCCATAGGTACAACCTCTATAGATAGGGTATCTCCACCCACAGGAGTCCATGCTAATCCGGTTACAATTCCAACCTCATCATTTTTCTCAACCTTATCATACCTATACTTGGGTATCCCTAGGTATTTTTCAAGATTGTTTTCAGTTATCCTTACTGATTTTACCTTGTCGTCTATTAGCCTGCGGGCAACCTTTCTACATATTGCAGCTATTTGCCTTTCAAGCTCCCTAACACCTGACTCTCTAGTATAATAATTAATAATATTTCTTATTGTATTCTCAGTGATTCTTATACTGTTTTTACTTATACCATGCTCCTTTAGCTGCTTTGGTATCAAATATTTTGTTGCTATATTCAGCTTTTCTTCTTCTGTGTAGCCGGAAATATGTATAATCTCCATTCGGTCAAGCAGGGGCCTAGGTATAGTGTCTAGGTTATTAGCTGTGGTTAGAAACATTACATTAGATAGATCAAAGGCTAGCTCTAAATAATGGTCTCTAAAGGCATTGTTTTGTTCTGGGTCTAATACCTCTAAGAGGGCAGAGGCCGGATCTCCCCTAAAGTCTGAGCTCATTTTGTCTATCTCATCTAATAAGAAGACTGGGTTCTTTGTCCCTGCATGCTTTATTGATGATATAACTCTACCTGGTATAGCTCCAACATAGGTTCTCCTATGTCCTCTTATCTCAGCCTCATCTCTAACCCCTCCTACTGACATCTGAATAAACTTTCTGTCTAGGGATCTGGCAATTGATTTGGCTATAGAAGTTTTACCAACCCCTGGTGGGCCTACAAAACAAAGGATAGGTCCCTTCATGCTCTTTGTCATTTGCCTAACTGCTAAATACTCAATAACCCTTTCCTTTACCTTGGTCAAGCCATAGTGATCCTCATCAAGTATCTTTGCTGCATTTTTTAAATCAAGATTATCATCAGTCTGTATGTCCCAGGGTAGGTCTGTTATCCAGTCTAGATAGGTTCTAATAACTGAGCCTTCTGCTGAGCCTTGTCCCATCCTAGCTAGCCTGTCTAGCTCCTTATTTGCCTTTTCTAGCGCTTCTTCTGGCAGGTTAGCCTTTTCGATTTTCTCTTGGTACTCCTTGACCTCCTCACTGATACCATCTGATTCACCAAGCTCTTTTTGAATGGCCTTTATCTGTTCACGGAGATAGTACTCTCGTTGGACCTTGTCTATTTGTCTTCTAACCCTAAGGTTGATCTTATTTTCAATCTCTAGTATCTCAATCTCTCTGGTCAAAATCTCATAAAGGTTTTCAAGGCGGTCAACTGGGTCAAAGGCCTCTAAAACTCTTTGCTTGTCCTCTGTCTTTACAAGTGTATTTGCTGCTATTATATCAGCTAGTCGGTCATAGTCGTCTAGACTTGTGACCGTCAACAAAATCTCAGGTGATACCTTGCTACTTAGCTTTACAAATTTTTCGAAGACTGATAGGACGCTTCTAGCAACTGCCTCCATCTCAAGTTCCATATCCCTGTAATTGTATTTGATAGGTGTCATCAAATCTACTTCATAATAAGGTTCATCCTTTACATAGTCTAGGATTTTTCCCCTCTCTAGACCCTCAACCAAGACCCTTATGGTATCTCCAGGTAGCTTTAGCATCTGTTTTATCTTGGCAATAGTGCCTACTTCATAGATCTCATTTTGGTTAGGCTCGTTTATCTTTGAGTCTACTTGAGAAGATAGGAAAATTTCCTGATCATTAACCATAGCTGCCTCTAGAGCAGCTATTGATTTTGGCCTACCTACATCAAAATGTAGGACCATATATGGAAATATCGTTAATCCCCTGAGTGGAAGCAGGGGTAATCTTTTAATATCTTCATTACTCACTATGTATCAACTCCTTTTCCTTATTAGACCTTATCTATTATATCTAAATGTGATAACTCGTGCAATGAAGTCATGCCTATTAATAACCATGGA
>DGFG01000005.1 GCA_002391555.1 Firmicutes bacterium UBA3906 | reverse complement strand
TCTCCAGTAAAGGCATGGTTGTCCCACCATAAACAGGTCATGCCCCTGGCCCTGGCTGATGCCACGTAATATGCAGAGAAATCCACCCTGTCCTGAAGGTTGTTCTTTTTATTCCTAGCACCAAACTCACCTATTACAACTGGGACTGCCTGGGAAACAAATTTCTCGTGCAGCTGGGTCATAAACTGGTCTATCTCCCTGACACTGCTGGACTTATTAATGTCAAAGCTACTAACCCCTCCAGCCTCTAAGGCAAAATTGTAAGGGGTATAGGCATGTATGGAAAGGATTAGTCTATCCTCTACCCTATCCTTGGGAAGCTCAAAGCCCTTATTAAGTGCTCCTTCCACTGAGGCTGCGTAGCCTGGTACCATAAGATAGCGGCTCTTATTATTAGCTCCACTGGCCCTTACAGTATCGACAAATATTTGGTTAAGCTTGTTTATGCTAGCTACTGCATCCTTGCAGCTCTCATCATTTGAATCTAGCCACCACTCATACTTACTGCCCACCATCCGGGGCTCATTTAAGGATTCAAATATTAGGTGTTCGTCATAATCCTTAAATCTTTCAGCTAGCTGGGTCCAAATACGCCTTACATAATGGGAGGACTGGTCCATGTATTGGCTACTTGGATAAATAAAGTCCTCACCCATATCGTGATGTATATTGATAATGGCATAAAGGCCATTGTCTATAGCATAGTCTACTACCTCCTGGACCCTGTCTAGCCAGGCCTGGTCTATGGTGTGGTCATCGCCTGAGACATGGTTATGCCAGGATACTGGTATACGTACAGTGTTAAAGCCGGCATCCTTTACTGCCTGGATCATCTTTTCAGTAGTCTTTATCCCTGACCAGCCCTTCTCATAATCCAACTTGTTGGAAAGCCAGGTACAGTCATGGGCATCAAAGGTATTGCCTAGGTTCCAACCAAGCTTCATATTGTTAACAAAGGCCTGGCTATCTGTATCTGGAATATCAAATGCCTCTATGGAAAGGTCAGGTATTTTGATTTCACTGGTCTTTGGATCATCCTTTGGCTCTGGGCTCTTGCTTTCTACTGGTTCCTGAGTTTCTTCGGGTTCCTTTGTTACATCTGGACTCTCACTTGGCTCAACTGTAGGTGTAGCCGTAGCCTTATCAGCATCCCTAGAGCATCCTGCAAACATGCTCATGACTAGGGCTAGGACTAGTATTATCCCAATTAACAATCTTTTCTTATTAGCTATCAATTTTCATTCCCCCTGTTTTTTTATGTTTTTATCTAAAGCAGTTTCTTTGCTACTGCCCCTTGCCTCCCATTATCTTTCTTTATCCCCAAGTAGTCTCTTTACTTTTTCACAGTTCTAGCTCTTTTACTGCTAGACCATACTATTAGAGCTGTTGCAGCTATGACGCCTAGGATAATGACTATAATCCAAATCAGTAGGCTCTTGTCCCCCTGCTTGGTCTCTTGTGGTTCTTTTGGCTCCTCCTCGTCCTTACTTTCATCCTCTGTGGGCTCAGGAGTGCTTGTTGGATCAGGTTCATTCTGACCTGGGGCCTCCTGGCTTGATACACCCTCTATCCACTTACCGTTTTTTATAATACTATATTCAATTACCTCACCACTCCAAAAATGAAGCTTTAAAAGGACCTCTTTATCATCCTTTATTTCATTTAAAAAGTCCTCTGTTAACCTTATATTATTGTACTGGTATGAGGGGGTAAAGGCATAGCTATACTGCTTAAAGCTAGTCCAGTCTGGTGAACCTGCATTGCCCCCTTCTAGGTAGACTGCCTCTAGGGTTTTTAGCCTGTCACCATTAAACTTGGTCGGTAGCATAAAGCTATCCTTGGTCCTTCTTACATCTAAAAGAAGTGGGGTCTTATACTTTATGATTTCAATTGCCCAATCAGGGCCTGAGCTAAAGCTACACTCTAGCTTGGCCTTGAGCCCTAAATCCCCATCTAGGAGACTGGCTAAAAGGTCCTTTAAAAGAAGAAGCTTGTCCCCCTCAAGCCTATAGTCTTTGTCCTTTATTAGTTGCCTATCATCTATCTTTAAACTGACAAGCTCATTACCGTTTAGCTTTAAGTCTATTGTCTTGTCCTCTAGGTCCTCCCCCTCCTTTATAAAGAGTAGGTTGGACTTAGCATTAGATGACCGCCCCTGTAGGCTATGGGCTATTGTTTCATACAAGGCCGGGTTATTCCAAACTAGATTATTCCTGTCAAAGTGCTGGCCATTATCCCATAGCATATGGGTTATGCCCTTTAGCCTCGTATAATAGGTGAAATATTCAAAGTATTTGAGGACCTCTCCTGCTTGGACTCCATCTATATCATCATCAAAGGCTAGGAGTCCATATTCGCCTATTACAACAGGTATGCCCTCCTTGACAAAAACCTTTTCTAGCCTGTCTATAGTAGTTTCAATATCTCCCTTTGCCTGGTCGTCAAAGCTAGTTGCTCCTCCTAGATTTACACTAAAGGGCCAATAGCCATAATAATGGACTGTAGCTATAATATTATCATCCTTAAGCTCATCTAT
>DGFG01000031.1:30894-32647 GCA_002391555.1 Firmicutes bacterium UBA3906 | reverse complement strand
AGATGTGTATAAGAGACAGGTATGATAAGGACCCCTTTATGGCCTTTACAAAATCATATATATCTTGGTCCACCATGTCAAAGGAGGTCATCCACCTATACTCTCCTGTCTCCTTGTTCATCAGGTAAAAGGGGTAAGTCTCCATTAGTCTACTGGCAGCCTCGGCTGGCATATTAACAAAGAGGGCATTTGCCTCGACGGGTCTTGTTATCCTTATGCCAGGTATCTTTTTTAGCTCTTCTGCTAGGAGACTTGCCAGCTTGTTGGCCTGTTTAGCATTTTTAAGCCAAAGGTCATCGGTTAGGAGGGCATCAAACTGTGCTGCTATATACCTCATCTTTGAGGCTAGCTGACCTGCCTGCTTTCTTATATATTTAAAGCCTTCAGCTAGGTCGCCCCTTGTAAATACTACAGCCTCCCCCACCATTAGGCCATTTTTGCTGCCCCCAAAGGATAGTAGGTCTACACCTACATCTGTGGTCATGGCCCTTAGGCTACAGTCTAGGCTTGCAGCAGCATTGGCAAGCCTAGCCCCATCCATATGGACTAATAGGCCCTTGCTATGAGCATAGGAGCATAGGGCTTTTAGTTCCTCTATTGTGTAGACTGTCCCAAGCTCTGTGGACTGGGTAATTGAAATAACAGATGGCTGGGGACTGTGCTCTACCCCAATATGGTCAAGATATGGGTCTAGCATATGGGGTCTTAGTTTTCCATCAGCGGTTTTTACCGTTAGTAGGCTAGAGCCTGAAAACCTCTCAACAGCCCCGCACTCGTCAACCTTTATATGGGCCGAATCCGGGCATATAACTGCATTGTAGGGCTTCATTAGGGCTGATAGGCCTGTTAGGTTGGCTGCAGTGCCAGAAAAGACAAAAAAGGTCTCAGAGGAGGGACCAAATATTTCTCTAAATCTTTCTTCTACCTTGCTTGTAATAGGGTCTTCCCCATAAGATAGGTAATGGCCAGAGTTTACTCTTTCTAGAGCCTCCATTACCTTAGGGTGGACTATAGAGTTGTTATCACTTGCAAAGCTTTTCCTGTAATTATAGTGCATTTAATTCCACCACCTAGTCTTTATTCTACAAAGTCAATATTTCCTGTTTTGTTACATTAGCCAGCTAGCCTCTTAAAGATTTTCGCCACTGCTTTCCCTTAACTCTTCGGCTATTCGGTGATTGAGCCTGGTGTTTCTCTTGGCTATCTTGTTATTGCTAACCGCCATCCCTATTGCCTGCTTTGTTCCTACAAGGACAAAGACTCTCTTGGCCCTTGTAATACAGGTATAGAGTAGGTTTCTCTGTAGCATCATATAGTGCTGGCTAGTCAAGGGGGCCACTACTATAGGATACTCACTGCCCTGGCTCTTGTGAACAGTGCAGGCATATGATAGGACCAGCTCATCTAGGTCACTGTAATCATAGTCTACACTCCTACCGTCAAAGGAGATACTTATGGACCTGTCCTCCTGGTCTATCTCCTCTATAAAACCGATATCGCCGTTAAAGACATTTTTATCATAATTGTTTTTTATCTGCATTACCTTGTCGCCCTTTCGGTAGACCGTACCACCATAGCTTACGCTAATACCCTTGGGCGATAGCCTCTCCTGGAGCAGACTATTTATATTATGGGCCCCGGTACTGCCCCTTAGCATGGGACATAGGACCTGGATATCCTTGACTGGATCTACCCTATAATACTTAGGTAGCCTGCTGCTTACAAGGTCTACTATCTCCTGGGCCACCTTTTC
>DGFG01000031.1:26676-30585 GCA_002391555.1 Firmicutes bacterium UBA3906 | reverse complement strand
TGGCGGAATATATTGGTTAGCCTAACAACACTAATGCAAGCAGAATCAATAATATCTCGCAAGACATTACCAGGTCCAACCGAGGGTAGCTGGTCAACATCACCTACTAGTATTACTACTGTATTATTATCTAGAGCCTTAAGTAGGTTGTACATCAGGATAAGGTCCACCATGGAGACCTCATCGATGATAAGTAGGTCGCATTTTATAGGGTCCAGCTCATTGCGGGCATAGCCCTGGCCGGGCTTAAACTCCAGCAACCTATGTATGGTTTTGGCCTCCATACCCGTGACCTCACTTAGGCGCTTTGCTGCCCTGCCTGTGGGAGCTGCTAGCTGTATATCTGCCCCTAGGGCCTTGTAGAGGGAAATAATGCCTAGGCTAGTAAAGGTTTTACCGGTACCTGGCCCACCAGTTAGGACCATAAACTTGGACCTTGCAGCCTCTATGATTGCCTTTCGCTGGATCTCATCATAATTAATCCTCTTTTGTCTTTCAATCTGCCTTAGGACATCCCCAATTGGTCTTGAGGCAAAGGGGTTTTCGGCTTTTGCTATCTCCCTTATCCGCCTAGCTGTCCCCCTCTCACTATGGTAAAAGACTGGCAGGTATATGGCCTGGTCTAGGTCCTCAATCAAGGCCCCCTCCTTTAGCATCCGGTCTATGGCCTCACTTACTAGCGCCCCTTCTGTCTCTAGTAGCCTTGCCCCTTCCTCTATGATGACGTCCCGTTTTGCATAGCAGTGGCCCTCATCAGACATCCGGCTAAGGACATAGGATACTCCTGACCTTATCCTCTCATAGGAGTGGGGATCAAAGCCTAGATTGGCAGCTATCCTATCGGCTGTCTTAAAGCCTATTCCCCATATATCATCAGCTAGCCTATAGGGGTTTTCCTTGACAATTTCTATTCCTTCATTACCATAGGCTTTGAATATTTTGACCCCATAGGAGGTAGAAACACCATGGGATTGAAGGAAAATCATGATATTTCTAACCTCTTTTTGCTCTTCCCAGGCCTTTTTTATCATGTCTATCCGCTTTTGTCCTATCCCTTCTATCTCTAGGAGCAGGTCGGGCTCTTCTTCGATTACCTTTAGGGTATCCTCCCTAAATTTTTTGACAATCCTCTTTGCATATACGGGCCCTATACCCTTTATAAGGCCACTACCTAAATATTTTTCAATCCCTGCTGCAGTTGCAGGCATTTTTTCATTAAAGGAGGAGACTAAAAACTGTTTACCATAGCGGGGGTCAGTCTTCCAGCTACCCTTAAGGTCTAGGACTGAGCCAGGATTTAGGCCAGGTAGGTTGCCAACAACTGTTACAAGGTCATGATGGCCCCTACTTTTTAGTCTAAGGACTGTATAACCGTTTTCCTCATTTACATATGTAATTCTCTCTACTACGCCAGACAAATCTACAAGCGAGATCTGGGCCTTGGTCCTGTTTTGCAAGCTAGGTCTCCCTCCCTTTTTTAAAGGCTGTCTGCCTATCTTCCTATTGTGGTTTTGGACAATATCATTTTATCGCATTCTTCTATGGTAGCCCAGCTGGGACCCATTATAAATAGGACAATTGTAGCCTGGTATTCTTTAAAATATCTGGCATATACCCTTCCCCTAAGCTTTACTAGGGGGAAATCCTCATCAAGGTCCTTTATTCCCCTGGGTCTACCATATTGGATATAGGCATACTTAAAGGACTCATATTTATGCTCTGGGCTATTGCTGCTTATGTTTGAATTTACTAGGGTCCAGCCTCCTATCCCTAGATAATCAACATCATCCTGGATTTGGACCTGACTACTTTCAAACTTGAGCTTTTCCGGAGGGCAACCTAGGGAGGAGATAACAAGCTCTAGCTGGTCATAGCTAGTAATCTTGAACAGGTCATCGGCATTTACACTACCGTCATCCTTAAAGGCAAAAACCTGGTCCGGGTCCTCCGGCCTTATTATATATCCGCCATAAAAGCTTGAAAAGTAGGGCGACTCCCTATCATAGTAGCTGGACCTAGCCTTTAAGAGGTCATAGTGGCCAAAGCTATACAAGACAGTAAATCTAACTGGATAGCCTAGGTAATCAGACATGCCCTTGTCATCATTAAAGGTCAATAAGAGGGGGTACCAATCTCTTTTTAGGGTGGATATTCCCGCTGGGATTTTAAGCTTTATACCCTCCTCAGCTAAAAGGCTCTTTCTCTGATGCAGGTAGCTATAGGGTAGCATCACTAGCATGGACCTAAAAGAGGCTGCAAGAGGCGATAGTAGATAGGCTAAAAATACTATAAAGACTATTAACCTTTTTACCTTTCCTTTACCCTTCATCTGTTTAGTCACCATCTTTTTCAAATACTAGCCCACCTATATAATATCACTAGTAGATATTTTCTTAAAGTAGCTTGCCTGGCCTATAGCCTTATAAAAAGAGCCTGCTCTATTAATAAGTAAAGCAGGCTTTTTATATATATAAAACTTATCCTCTTAACTTTTAGTCGTTTTCTAAAAGCTCTATTATCATACCTAGCTTGTCGCTACTGTCTATGTAAGCATAGCGACCACCGGTATACTCACCCTTTTGCACTAGGGGCATCCCGTTATTTTCAAGATAGGCTACAGTCTCCTTCATACCCTTTACATTGAGGGCTATATGGTGGATTCCCTCACCATGCTTGTCTAAGAACTCCTTCCAGGTACTAGGATGGTCATCTGGTTCAATTAGCTCTAGCTGCATACCACCCATGTCTATAAAGGCAAGCTTTGCCCTGGCCTCTGTAGGCTGGCCCTTGTACTCTGTCAGGGCCTTGTCACGGGTATCAGTAAGAGAAATATGGGGCATGTCAACACCAAATATTTTAGTAAAATTACGGGCTGTCTTTTCTATATCCCTCACTACAACCCCTACCTGAACCATAATGTTATTTTGCATCTTGTCCAAAGCCTTCATCCTTTCAAATAAAATATTAGTATTTATAGTAACTAGTATGTCACCCTTATTTATACCCTATTAGGCCTAGCTTAACACAATAATAATGCCCCCGGCCAAAGCCAGGGGCAATTATCATTTTGCTTTTCTATTCCTCATCTAGCTGTGCCTCTTCAAGTTTGTCTAAGTGACCCTTTAGGGTCTCAACCCGGTTTACACCAACTAAAAACTCAGATTCCTTTTCCCCGTTGTGTGATAGGACATAAAAGTCCTTGTCGTGGGGGTATAGTTCTACTAGCTCTTCCCTTTGGTCGCCCCTGTTTAGCTTGTAGCTAATCCTCAGTACTGGGTCACCTTGGACTGTGTTTTCTTGGTGCATATCAACCATCATGCTTATCAAGGCCTGATAAGCCTTTCTAAAGGGGCTCTCTGGCTTTTCTTCGCCATTTAGGAAGAAGGTCTCAATTAGTTCTTCCTCCCCCTCTTCATTTTTCGCGGTCCTTCTCTTTATAGAGAGGTCGTAGCTTTTACCCTCTAGCTCAGCAACAACACTGTCAACATGCTCGATATTAATTATCAGGGCAAATCGCTCTATAAAGTCCATAGTCTTTATATCCATAAACTCCATATCAGACTTATTGAGGGTAAAGACTGTGTTCGAATCACCGGTCTTTGCATAGATCGTCTCATCATCTACAGCATCACCTAGGAAAAGCTCTAGCTGGTTTTCCTTATCCTTTATAATAAGGTGCATGGCCGGGTCTTCTAGCCCATACTTAGCTAGGTCCTCCACATCGTCCTCTATATAGTCCTTTATCTTTAGTCCCGACTCGAGTACTGCCATATCCTTTGTCAGCTTGGCATTGTCTATACCTCGGGCCCTCTTGTAGGGCTTTACCAGATCATATATGCTAAGGCCGTATTGAACACCGTCTTCTGATATTTCCCTGGGGACAACCTCAATCTCCTCTTCATCGTGGCC
>DGFG01000031.1:12674-26375 GCA_002391555.1 Firmicutes bacterium UBA3906 | reverse complement strand
TGTGAAGATCATCCTGTTGCCATGAAAAGAGGCTACAGTATATACACTTTTGTCTCCATCCTTCATAAGATAATAGGACTCGCCACTTGCAGTCTTATTTCCTAACCTTAGTGTGACTGTAGAACCATCCTTGAGCTTTGCCTCAGCCACTGCCTGAGGGGTCTTTAATCCATATATAGATAGGTCCTCGGCCTCTTCTTCTACTAATAGGTCTGCCGCTAGGGATGAAAAGGTCCTGCCTATATTATCTATATGGTTTTGATTTAGGTTTAAATCACCAGGCTTGAGGCAAATCCACTTGTAAGTTTCCTTTTCTTCGTCATCGCTAGCCTTGTCAGTGACTTTCTTAAAGACAAATTCTCCATCTTCATTGGTCAGTTTAATCTCTACTATGTCATCGATTTCAAGCTTTGAAATTTCTATTTTGCTCGGTGTATCATCAGGCTCTTCCTCATCCTTGTTTAGCTGGCTCAGTACTGCATAGGAGCCTATCAAGACTACAAGGCAAACAGCCAGCACAATAAGGCCGCGTTTTTTCCTCATAGGTGTCTCCTCCTCAACCAAACTACTATACCTAACGCTAGGGCTCCAAGGGGTACTATTATCACAGAAATAATACCGTAAAGGTTAAAGATAGCCTGTGTAACCTTTAAGGGGGTCTCTTGAATTAGCTTTGGCCTTATGGTAATTGACTGTTCTCTATCAACTAACCAGTTTAGGCTGTTTAAGAAAAGGTCAATACCAGCATCGGTTTGGGTAAAGTTTGCCCTTTGGCTACTGATTACATGACCAAATACAATTATTTGGGATGTAAAAGACTCATTTGCTACTAGGTCATAAACCTTGTCTACAATCACTACCCCTATATCAAAGGGACCATCAATATCCCCATCTTCCTTTTCTGTTGAGCTTGAAGTACTGTCAAGGGGTCTAGCAAAGGCTTGGCTAGAGGTTGACAGGAGGGGCTCAATGGTAAGGGTATTGCGCTTTGCATCTAGAATCTCTATACCCTGGGCTATAGGAACAATAAGGGGTGTATCAACTTTATTAAGTGGATCGGTAATATCATGCTCCTGGTACTTTGGCAGGAGGTACATAGGATTGGTATAGTAGCTAGCCTGGTCACGTTCTATGATATATGCCTTTTGCTCACTTACACCATAGGACTTGAATAGTGAACTAAATAGTTCTAGCTCGCCAACCAAGGGATCCATCAAAAATACTGCATTCCCGCCCTCACTTAGGTAGTCTCTGATGAGCTTTTCTTCTTCTTCTAGTAGGTCCTTGCTAGGTCCATTTATCAAAAGAACATCCGCATCTTCTGGTATCTCTTTTGTGGTAACAAGGTTAAGGCTATTTATAGTAAAGTTTTCAAGCTCCATCTTGTTGGTAACATTATAGCCTAGGTCCATCTCTCCATGCCCCTCTAGGACATATATAACTGGGGCTTCGGCACCACTTACAAACATTATAGCAGAGGTAACCCTTTGCTCTACTGCCAGAGACTCAGGAGAATAGGTAGAGCTTGAATAGTTAAGCAAGTTATAGGACTTTATAATCTGGAATTTCTCCCCACTTGCTACTACTATATCGCCCTTTTGTAGGGTTTGATTATCCTTTGTGTAGGCTTGGGCCTTGGCAGGGTCCCTTTCAGGGTCAATATAGTCGATAGTTATCTTGTTTGAGTAATTTTTATAGCGTAGTAGAATCTCATCTACAACACTACTACTGGCATTTACCTCGTTGATAGTATAGATGGTAATATCCTCTTCGAGATTGTCTAATATGTTATAAGTCTGTTCAGATAAGGAGTAGACCTTATTTTTAGTTAAGTCAAGCCTAAAGGGTACCATATCAACTACAAGGTTAATGGCAATTAATATTGCAATTACTATTATGGTAAGTAGGGTTGCATAGCCTCCATATTTGAACTTGCTAGTCTTAAAAGCACTTCGAATATTCTGTTTTTTCATTTCCCTTCCCCCCTTAGCTCCATCTCTTCTTCTCTAGCATTTGTATTGTTAGGAAAACAAAAGCGCAAGAGAAAGTTATATAATAAATGACCGGACTCAGGCTAAGCACACCTAATTCAAAGTCGTTGTACCTACTATAAAGTGAAAACCATTGGAAAACTCTTGGCATCAGGCCATCATAAAAACTAGCCTTTATGATATAGCCTATAGCAATAGCCACAAGGCCAACTAGTCCTGTACCTGCTGCTACATATATATTTTTGGTAGTAAAATATATTAGTATCGCTAGGCCTATAGCTATAACAGCTGCAAATAATACACCTGATGTACGGTCTATGGGTAGACCTTGGATAATGGCATCTAAGAGCCACAAGAGTAGGAGGGTGGTAAAGGTAGCTACCGCTGCAACTACCTGGTTTTCAGTGACCGAAGAAATAAAGAGGCCAACTGCTATTAGGGCGCAGCCAAATAGGAAAAATCCAATATAAGACCCTATTATCTCGCCCCAAGATATATCACCTAGGGTGCTCATGATTATGGGATAGACAAAGGTTATTGCCAAAGCCCCAAAAAACACGGCTACTGCAGCTAGATATTTGCCTATTACCATATCCTTTAAGGGTAGGGGGCTGGTTAGTAGTAGCTGGTCAGTTTTTTGCTTTGCTTCCTCTGCAAGTAACCTCATGGTTAACATAGGTACTGCTAAAAGGAATATAAACTGAATATTTGACAAGACATTGTTATAGTTGGGGCTAGCACCACCTAAATTTAAGAGGGTGAAAAACAAGCCTGTAAAGAATAAGAACGATGCTAAAAAGATATAACCTGTCATTGAAGTAAAATATGTTCTAAGCTCCTTTTTAATAACTGACAGCATCTAGCGCACCTCCGTTTCCTGGTTGGTTACCTGGAGGAAGATATCCTCTAGGGTAAGGCCCATTGACTTTAACATAAGTATTGGGTAAGAGGCCTTGCTCATGGCATAAAAAAGTGGCTTTCTAATATCTATTTCAGGAACAGACTCTACTATAATATCAACTGTACCCTTTTCCTTGGAGCCTTGTAGCTCAGCAAGCTTGACACCGTGGATTTCCTTTATAACCTTTAATGCCTGCTTTTCCGGTCCTGCTACCCTAACTATCATCTTGGATCCATCATCGAGGCCCTTGGATAGGTTCTCTGGAGTATCGCTGGCTACTATCTTGCCCTTGTTGATAATGATAACCCTTTCACAAACCTCACTTACCTCTGATAGGATATGAGAGCTTAAAATGATGGTGTGGTCCTTGCCAAGGTTAGAGATTAGGTTTCTAATTTCAATTATCTGCTTTGGATCTAGTCCCACAGTAGGCTCGTCCAAAATTAAAACCTTTGGATTGCCAACTAGGGCCTGGGCTAGTCCAACACGCTGCTTGTATCCCTTGGAAAGGTTTCTGATAAGGCGTTTTTGTACATCCCCTATCCTTACAAGGTCCATGATCTTTTCTTGGCTTTGCTTTTTCTCTGATTTACTCAAGCCTTTTATATCGCAAACAAAATCTAGATATTCATTTACAGTCATATCTCCATATAGAGGTGGAAATTCGGGTAGGTAGCCTATCATCTTTTTAACTGTCTCTGGCTCCTCTAAAATATCCACTCCATTAACCAAGGCCCTACCCTCAGTCGTAGAAATGTATCCTGTTAGAATATTCATTGTTGTTGATTTACCCGCACCATTGGGCCCAAGAAAACCTAATACCTCACCTGATTCAACTGTGAAGTTTAAGCTATCTATGGCAGTATGCTGGCCATAACGCTTTGTAAGATTTTCAACCTGAATCAAAGAGTATCCCCCCTTAAAGTAGTCACTTTACATATAGTCAATATTATAACATCAGTGTATTGATTATAGCAAAATATTTTAAATAAACTATGAATAAACTATGAATTTTGAACAATTCTTGACCAAGGCTAGACCTGTTAGTCCCATTTACCCATCCAAAAGCAGATGAGGTCAGTTTCCACAGGTTTTTTACTAGCTCTGATAGTAGAAAAATGCCACTTGCTATAAAACTTACAAGTGGCATTATCATAAAATGCTTATTTGTGTTTTCCTTTATACAGGTCCTTAGCCTAGTTTGACCTCTAGTTAGACCTATTAATTATCTTTACACCTTGGGGGGTGTCCTCTAGGATAATACCCCTTTCTTTTAGCTCATCCCTAATTTGGTCTGCCAAGGCCCAGTTCTTGTCGCGTCTAGCCTGCTGGCGCTTTTCAACTAGGTCCTCTATCTCCTTGTCGATGTCTGACTTTCCCTTTGAAAGTAGGCCAAGGACACCTGTTAATTCTAGCAGGAGGTCTAGGGCTGACCTGATGGCCTTTTTAGGCCTATCTGCACTGGCATAGGTGTTTATGTCCCTGACCATATCAAAAACTACGCCTAGAGCATCAGCAGTATTTATATCATCCTCCATGGCCCTTTGGAACCTATCCCTATAGGCTGGTAACCTATTAATAAAGTCTTCATCAGCCTCTTTAAAACCATCCTTAGCATTGCTGAGCAGGTAGTCTAGATTTTCCCTGGTATTGTATAGCCTATCTAGGGCAGACTGGGCCTGCTCTAGCAGGTCCTTGCTAAAGTTTATAGGACTCCTGTAATGGGAGGATAGCATAAATAGCCTTACTACCTCTAGGTCAAATTCCTTGGATATATCCCTTATGGTAAAGAAGTTGCCTAGGGACTTGGACATCTTTCTATTATCAATATTTATATGGCCATTATGGATCCAGTACCTAGCAAAAGGCTTGCCAGATACCCCCTCGCTCTGGGCTATCTCATTTTCATGGTGGGGGAAAATTAGGTCCTGACCGCCCCCATGTATATCGATGGTCTCACCCAAATACTTGGTAGACATAACAGAGCACTCTATATGCCAGCCTGGGCGGCCCATACCCCAGGGACTGACCCAGGCAGGTTCACCTGGCTTTTGCCCCTTCCACAGGACAAAGTCCATGGGATTTTTCTTATTTTCATTTATATCTATACGGGAGCCCAAATTAAGGTCCTCTAGCCTCTGGCCTGATAGCTTGCCATAGTCACTAAAGGCGGTAGTATCATAGTAAACATCCTGTCCAGCTACATAGGCTAAGCCCTTTTCTATAAGTTTTTCAATAAAGGCAATTATATCTTCTATATGGTCTGTAGCCTTTGGATGGTGGCTAGCCCTTTTTATACCTAGGCCATCAGCATCCTTGTAGTATTCCCCAATAAATTTCTCGCCTAGCTCCTTTACAGATATGCCCTCTTGTTTGGCTCCCTTTATCATCTTGTCATCAATATCAGTAAAGTTTTGTACATAGGTGACCTTGTAGCCCTTGTACTCCATGTACCTTCTAAAGGTATCAAATATTATAAAGGGTCTAGCATTGCCTATATGGAAATAGCTATAGACCGTAGGTCCACAGATATACATTTTTACCTCCCCATCTTTTAGGGGAATAAATTCTTCCTTGGTCTTTGTTAGTGTGTTATAAAGCTTCACTGTTTAATCTCTCCTCCAGCTTTTTAATCTTATCTTCTAGCTCACAAACCCTCTCTGTCATCCTAGAGAAAGCATCAAATACAGGGTCGGGTAGCCTTACCTGATCTAAATCAATGCACTCGGCCTGCTCAACCCTTTTATCTTCTCTTTTAACGATCCTACCGGGTACTCCAACTACTGTACAGTTTTCAGGGACTTCACTTAGCACAACAGAACCTGCCCCTATTTTTGAATTGTCCCCTACCTTGAAGGGACCTAATATTTTAGCTCCAGCACTAATCATCACATTGTTGCCAATGGTGGGGTGCCTTTTGCCTGTCTCTTTGCCTGTACCGCCTAAGGTGACGCCTTGATAGATTGTAACATTGTCTCCTATCACAGTCGTCTCGCCAATTACAGTTCCCATACCATGGTCGATAAATACTCCCTTGCCTATGCTGGCGCCCGGATGGATCTCAATCCCGGTAAGAAAACGGTTAAACTGGGACAGGAGCCTGGCAATAAATTTTAGCCTATGCCTATAAAGCCAATGAGCCCACCTGTGCATAATCAGGGCATGAACACCTGGGTATAATAGGAATACCTCAAAGCCATTGCGGGCAGCTGGGTCCCTCTCAAGTACTGCTCTAATATTATATCTTAAATGCTTAAACATCTATAGGCCTCCTTGCTCTATATGCTTGTGTGTTTAGAGACTATAAAAAAATAAACCCTCTCTCTAACAATTAGAGACGAAGGTTCCGCGGTTCCACTCTTTTTGACATAAATGTCCTACTCATTTGCCTGTAACGGTGCGTATCTCCGTCCTATCCTACTATAAGTTCAGATAGGCAGCTCATAGGTGCACATTCAACAAAAAACTAAACTAGAGCATCTTTCAGCCGGTGAATGCTCCTCTCTTTAGCCGTTTAATGTCTACTATACCTAATCATCGCCTTTATCAATTCCTAGTAAATAACTATAATTTATTATATTATGATTATCTCTAAGTGTCAACGTAAACAAGCCAATTTTAAGCAAAGAAAAAAGGTACCGTTAAATGAATGCCTGGCCTATACTGTGGTCGGTACCTAGGCTTTTAAATGCATACCAGTTTAATTTCTACTAGCTAACCCCTTAGCAAATCAGCCAACCATTTAAAAAACCTTTGTATAGCTGCTATTACTTGCTGTATTAGACCCCTGTTTTCTTCAATGGTTTCTCTAATATTATCAAGATGACCACTGATATTTTCAAGCTGGTCCGTTAGCTTGTCAACATCGAGGTCAAGTTTGCTGATTTTTTCCATTAGATTTGCTATAGAGTTTAGGTGGTCATCTGTTAGAGTTATATCAAGCTCTCCTGCAATTTCAATAATCACCCGCCGTATATCCTCGCTAGAGGAGATATCTTCTCTAGCTATACGTTCCTTGATAGCTTTTATAAGGGCAGCTGCCTTGTCCTGGCCAATATCCTCACCAAGCTCACCTGTCTTAACTAGCTCCTCATTGGCAGTCTCCTTGGCCTCCTCCGACAGTTCTTGATCTGCTGCTAGTTCAAAGGCCTTCATTATACCAGTAAGGGCTGCTGTCCCAGACACCTTAAAGGGTGCAGCTGCTATAACGCGGGCATTTTCAAGTCCAGCAGTTACCATGGCATTGGCATACATTTCCTTGGTCACCCAGCTAATATTGTGGGTTTCTACCTGTATGCCCTCACCCTCATCCAAAATTTCTACATAGGCAGAAGATATTGCCCTGCTGCCGATTTTATCCTGGGATACTAGACCCTGGAGATATTCACGTTCCTCCTTATTGCTGGTCTCAATTATCTCTGCGTCACCCTCCCTAACTCCAAATAGGTCCAGCATTTGCTGGCGCTGGTCCTTATCTAGATTGGCCCCTAGACTGACTACGTTCCTACTGTCCGCCCGTGCATAGAAGATGCTGGCTACTAGTATAAGGAATGCTAACAATAGTGGCAGAGATTTTTTCATTTTTGACCTTCTCCCTTTTGTCTGAAAACTATTCTATTAACACAACTACCATGGCTGCAATGCCTTCCTCTCTACCGACAAAGCCTATGCCTTCATTTGTTGTAGCCTTTATATTGATAGAGCCAGGCTCTATGTCAAGGCTTGAGGCGATTTTCCCCTCCATCTCTGGTATATGGGGCATCAGCTTGGGCTTTTGAGCTATTATGGTTGCGTCAATATTTACTATATTATAGTTTTTACTTTTTACTAGCTTTAATACCTCCTCTAGTAACAAAAGGCTAGATATCCCCTTATACTTTTCATCAGTATCAGGAAAATGCCTGCCTATATCTCCTAGTCCGGCTGCTCCTAGCATGGCATCCATCAATGCATGGATCAAAACATCGGCATCAGAATGACCTAATAGTCCCTTTTCCCAAGCTATTTCAATACCTCCAAGGATAAGGGGCCTGCCCTCTACTAGCCTGTGTACATCATATCCAAAGCCTATTCTCATTTTTTATCAACCCCATTCCTTAATAGCTGTAAGGCCAAAGCTATATCCTCAGGTGTGGTTATCTTTATGTTGTAATAACCACCCTCCACTAGCTTTACCCTGTAGCCTAACCTCTCAACTAGGGAACTATCATCTGTTCCCCTATAGCCATCCTCTGCTGCCCTTTTGTGGGCTAGCTTTATAAGGTCGAGGCTAAAGGCCTGGGGCGTTTGGATCTGCCAAAGCCTATCCCTATCTGGCGTTGATAGGGCAAAGCCATCCTCAGAAATATTTTTAATCGTGTCCTTTACAGGCATGCCCGTAGCTGCTGCCTGGTACTTGTCTGCCATCTGAAGGGTCTTTTCTATTACACTAGGGGTCACTAGGGGCCTTACCCCATCGTGTATTAGAACCAGATCCCCATCTTTTATAAGAGATAGGGCATTAGCTACTGACTCCTGCCGGTCCCTGCCCCCTGTTGCATAGTAAAGTGGCTTTTTTATATTGTATCTTTCTACAATTTCTTTTTTTATATAGCCCTCTTCTAAAGGGTCTATGGCTAAAATAATTGCCTCAACCAAGTCCACCTTTTCAAAGGCTGTCAGGGTATGGGCTAGTACAGGCCTATCCCCCAAGTTCATATACTGCTTTAATATATCAGTCCCCATCCGGCTGCCAGTACCGGCCACTGGTATTATGGCATATATCCTATGCTCCATTTATTAACCCCCTAATTAGGCTAATGTATAAAGGCCTGAATAAGTCTAATTACTAAAGGCTTGGTCTTTATTATATACTAAAAGGCTGGAGATATAAATCCAGCCTTTTTTTATGATAAGCATAATTTTTATGATTGCTTGCTCTATGATACTATTTTGTCTGCATCCTTGGGCTTTGCAAATATCATCCTGCCTGCTGATGTCTGCAAAACACTAGTGACAAGGACATCAATGCTTTGTCCCACATGCTTTTTCCCACCGTCTATTACTATCATTGTCCCGTCATCTAGATAGGCAACCCCCTGCCCTGTTTCCTTGCCGTCTTTTATAACCTGGACTAGCATTTCTTCGCCTGGCAGTACCACTGGCTTTACAGCATTGGCTAAATCATTTATGTTAAGTACAGCGACACCTTGAAACTCTGCTACCTTGTTTAGGTTGTAATCATTGGTTACTACCTTGGCGCCTAGCTTTTGACCTAGTTTTAGAAGTTTGACATCAACCTCAGTGTTATCATCACTTGTATCCTCGTATATACCAACCTCTATGTCAAGTTCCTTTTGTATCCGGTTTAGTACATCAAGACCCCGCCTGCCTCGGTTGCGCTTTAGTGAATCTGAGGAGTCGGCTATATGTCTTAGCTCCTCTAGTACAAATGAGGGTATGATTATGGGGCCCTCGATAAAGCCAGTCCTGCATATATCAAAGATCCGACCATCTATAATAACGCTTGTGTCAAGTATCTTGGCCATCCTGCTGCCAGCTTTCTTGTCAGCCTTTTCTTGGGGCTGTCGTCTAAACAGGAATAGACTAGCTAGCTCCTCCCGCCTTTTTACTGCTATATTTATACCCAGGTAAGCAAAAAGCATATAAATGGCTAAGGTCAATATAATAGATACTAGCTTTATCCTCATATCTCGGATGGGGCTTGAGATTAGAAAGGCAATAAATAGGCCTATTACAAGACCCAAAGATCCAAAAAAGATATCATGTGCAGGTACATCTGATAGCTTTCTTTCCACCCATTTTAAGCAGGCTGAAACTACCTTCATAATTCGATTGGCCATTAAAAAGAATATGATTCCGAAAATTAATGCAAAAGCCACTAAAAGAGCTGCCTCTTGTACATTAGGAATAAGCTCAAGCTCAAAGCTTTCAAGAAACCAGTTTACCAAAAAACCTAGCCCTATACCTAGTCCAGTCCCCATAAGGGTCAAAACGCCTCTAAAGAACCTTTTTAGCATTCCTTCACCTCCTTGCATATATTATAGTCATTATACCAAATTTTTATAAGGAGTATATAGATAGATATAATTGTTCACAATAGGTTTACAAAAAAAAACGGCGCTTTATGCGTCGTTTTCATCATTTAAGGCCAGCCTATCTACCATAGCTGAAATCTCCTCTTCGCCTGCTGATGAGGATAGGACTAGCTCACTTATTAGTATTTGTCTGGCATTGTTGAGCATTTTCCTTTCAGCTGTTGACAAGCCCTTGTCTCTATCTCTAACCATCAGGTCGCGCACAACATTTGCCACCTCGTATATATCACCTGTTTTTAGCTTATCTAGGTTCATGCGGTATCTTTTATTCCAGTTGTTTGGTAGGGTAGGACCATCATTGCTGAGAACCTGCATTACCTTGTCAAACTCTGCACCGGATATAACCTGTCTCATCCCAATGTTTTCAACGTTCTTAGTAGGTATCATGACCTTCATTCCACCAATAGGAAACCTTAAAACATAATATTGTTGAGTCTCACCGAGAATCTCTTTTGCCTCTATTCCCTCGATTATTCCGGCACCGTGCATGGGGTAAACTACCTTATCACCTATCTCAAACATATACGATGCCTCCTTTTCATAATATAGCTATTATAGCAAAAAAGAGGCCTCAGGTCAAGTAAACGAATATTCTAACATATGGTCAAGTCACTTGTCAAACAATAAAATGCTTCTTTCTATTATTTTGATTATCCATCAAACAGCCATTCAAACAGGCCCATAATCCGTTGACAAATGGGTATTTATCAATCATAATTGAAGTAAGGTCAATATTTAAAATGTTAAGGGAGATGTAATGATGAAGGATAAGGGCTATGACGATTTCCAAGAACTAGTTGATTATCAACTAGTCAGGCATCGCAGTATACTTGATATATTATCAAAATATCAGGAGTCTGCCTCCCGAGTTAACAGGGCAGTAGCAAAATCAGTTACCAGCTGTGGTTGCATTGAAATAGAAGCAAAGAAACAGGATGTGCCCAAGGACGTTTCTCTTTCACAGCTTAAGCAATACATGGATTCCCACCTAAGGGGAGCCTTGTGCGACCAATGCAAGGATATCATTGAAAAGGAAATGGGTAATCAGATGTTCTTTTTAGCAAGTCTTGCTAGTGTTCTTGATATAAAGCTAGATACCATATTAGAAAAGGAAAAGACAAAGATGAAGACCCTAGGCATTTATGGTCTAAGGTAATAAAGAGTTAGATAGAAAACAAGATAAGCAAAAGAGTATCGGGGCTATAGAAAAAGCCTGATACTCTTTTTTTATTGGCCTTTAATTATACTTGTCCCTTTTAACTTGTTCCATTTAGTAGAGCTTAGTTTGCCAAGGCAGCCTGTAGGGCTTCTGTAAGGCTCTCTACCCCCAGGAGGACAAAGTCCTTGTCCCTATAAACCGACAGGGCAGACCTTGGTACGATAGCCCTTTTAAAGCCTAGCTTTAAGGCCTCCTTTATCCTCTGCTCAAGATAGGTAACAGACCTTACCTCACCTGCTAGTCCAACCTCTCCTATGATAATGGTATAGGGGTCAACTGCCTGGTCCCGGTAGCTTGAGGCAAGGGCAACAGCAAGGCCTAAATCTACTGCAGGCTCATCAACCCTGACACCTCCAGTTATCTTTACAAAGGCATCGTTGGTCCCCATAAGCAGGCCTGCCCTTTTCTCTAGCACTGCTATTAAAAGCTGGAGCCTGTTTACATCAATTCCATTGGTGGTCCTGCGGCCATTTTGATAGGTTGAGCTGGAAACCAGGGCCTGGACCTCCACTAGGACGGGCCTGGTCCCCTCAATTACAGGGACTACCACACTACCACTGGCTCCAACAGGCCTTTCTGATAAAAAGAGCTTGGAGGCATTTGGTACATCCTTTAGACCCCTTTGGCCAATCTCGTAGACCCCTATTTCTAGAGCACCAAACCTATTTTTAACCGCCTGCAGGACCCTAAACTGGGTATGCCTCTCACCTTCAAAGTATAGGACCGTATCTACCATATGCTCTAGGACCCTAGGACCTGCAATAGCCCCCTCCTTTGTCACATGGCCAACTATAAATACTGGTATGCCTGTATTTTTGGCCAGTCTTAAAAGCTGGGCTGTACACTCTCTAACTTGCACTACACTACCAGGTGCAGAGGGAATATCAGGCCTATATACGGTTTGAATGGAGTCAATAATAACAAGGGCTGGCTTTATGCTTTTTGCATAGTCCTCTAGTAGTTGCATATCTGCCTCAGCTACCACTAAGAAGGAATCGTCCATAGCTCCTAGCCGCTCTGCCCTAAGCCGTACCTGCTGAGCACTCTCCTCTGCAGTAACATAGAGGGCCTTGCCCCTAGTTTTAGCTACATTGTAAGCTAGCTGGGTTAGTAGGGTGGACTTTCCGATACCGGGGTTACCACCTACTAATACTAGAGAGCCTGGTACCACTCCCCCTCCTAATACACGGTCTAGCTCGCCAGATCCACTTGAAAACCTAGGTGTCTTTGAACAATCAACCTGGCTAATAGCCAGGGGCTTTGGCGTATAGCCAGACTCGGCCCCAATCCCCCTGATGGGGGTTTCACTTTTTACTACTTCCTCAACTATAGTATTCCACATATTGCAAGAGCTACAAAAGCCTGACCACTTATATGATTGGTTGCCACAGTTTTGGCAGACCCAGATTGTTTTTTTCTTTGACATAGGATACTCCTTGTAATATTTTGTTTGAATAGGACTAAGTTAAAAGCTAAAAACCGGCTTTTATAAATAGGCCTATAAGCATATATTTCTATAAGCTGACCTGAAAACCTCTAGGCTCTAGTCTATAAAATACCAAGGACCAGAAAACACTTTTTTGTTTCTGGCCCTCATTAAGCCTATATTATAGCTTGCCTATACTAGTTAAATACTAGCTTGCCATCCTTTACGTCTACCTTGACCCGGTCTCCGACCTTTACCCGGCCTGCCAGGATTTCCTCGGATAGGTTGTCCTCAAGTAGTCGCTGTATGACCCGCCTTAGGGGTCTGGCTCCATATGTGGGGTCAAAGCCCTCACTGGTCATAAATTCCTTTGCCGCATCGGTAACCTCAAGATAGATATCCTTTTCCTCTAGCCTTGCCGATACGCTATCTACCATAATCTTTACTATTTGCTTTAGGTGGTCCTCCTCAAGACTATGGAACACAATTGTTTCATCTAGCCTATTTAAGAACTCAGGCCTAAAGGTCTTTTTTAGGTCCTCCATAATGTTATCCTTCATCTTTTGATATTCACTGGCTGCCATATTGTCTCCGCTGCCAAAGCCTATGGATTTTTGCTTGCGTAGAGAATGGGCACCAACATTGGAGGTCATAACAATAACCGTGTTTTTAAAGTCTACAGTCCGCCCCTTGGAGTCAGTTAGCCTACCATCCTCTAAGATCTGCAAAAGTATATTAAATACATCTGGATGGGCCTTTTCAATCTCATCAAAGAGGACTACAGAATAGGGCTTTCTCCTGACCCTTTCTGATAATTGTCCGCCATCATCATAGCCGACATAGCCTGGAGGTGAACCAACCAGCCTTGAAACAGTGTGCCGCTCCATATACTCTGACATATCAAGCCTAATCATAGCATCCTCATCACCGAAGAGGACCTCGGCTAGGGCCTTGCATAGCTCAGTCTTGCCTACCCCTGTAGGACCTAAAAAGATAAAGGAACCCACGGGGCGGTTGGGGTCTTTTAGGCCAGCCCTGGCCCGCCTAATTGCCCTTGATACTGCCTT
>DGFG01000031.1:3250-12372 GCA_002391555.1 Firmicutes bacterium UBA3906 | reverse complement strand
GTTTCCGTATTTACAGTAGACTTCTTTGCCCAGTTAGACTTCATTTCCTCTAGCTGGTTCTTTAGTTTTTGCTCCTCATCCCTGATCTGGGCTGCCTTTTCATAGTTTTGGTTCATGACAGCCTCTTCCTTTTCCTTGTGGAGGTCTTCTAGCCTTGATTCCATTTCCTTTAGGTCTGGTGGAGCTGTAAAGGCCTGGAGCCTGACTCTAGATGCAGCCTCATCTATAAGGTCTATGGCCTTGTCTGGCAGATAGCGGTCTGTTATATACCTGTCTGAGAGTTCAACCGCTGCCCTTAGGGCCCCATCTGTAATCCTGACCTTGTGGTGGGCCTCATACCTATCTCTTAGGCCAAAGAGTATCTGGACAGTTTCCTCCTTGCTAGGCTCGCCCACATTAACCGGCTGAAACCTGCGCTCTAGGGCTGGGTCTTTTTCAACATGCTTTCTGTACTCATCAATAGTAGTTGCCCCTATGGCTTGGATTTCCCCTCTTGCTAGGGCAGGCTTTAAGATATTAGAGGCATCTATAGCTCCCTCTGCTGCACCTGCTCCAATGATTGTGTGCATCTCATCAATAAAGAGGATTATATCCTTGTTCTTTTTTATCTCACTCATTACATTTTTAAGTCTTTCCTCAAACTCACCCCTGTATTTTGCTCCAGCTAGCATGCCTGGCATATCCAGGGTGACTATCTTTTTATCCTTTAATAGTTCTGGTACATTGCCCTCCTGTATCCGCTGGGCCAGCCCCTCTGCTACTGCTGTCTTGCCTACTCCTGCCTCACCTATGAGGACAGGATTGTTTTTAGTCCTCCTGCTTAGGATCTGTATGACCCTCTCTATCTCCTTTTCCCTACCTATAACAGGGTCAAGCTGCCCCTCTGATGCTAGGTAGGTTAGGTCTGTACCATATTGGTCTAGGACAGGAGTGCTAGTTCCACCCTTTTTAGCTGTGGCCTGGTGGTTTTCTGCTCCTTCTTCTTTGAGTATGTTTAGAACCTGGCTCCTTAGCTTTTTAAAATCTGCACCAAAGTCGCTTAAGATCCTAGCGGCCACTCCTTCTCCCTCTCTAACTAGGGCAAGGAGTAAATGCTCTGTTCCCACATAGTTGTGGCCTAGGTTTCTAGCCTCATAAAAGCTAAGCTCCATTACCCTTTTTGTCCTAGGAGTATAACCAAAGCCCTCGGTGAAGTTGAAATCTCCTTTGCCGGTTAATTCCTCTATCTGCCTTCTGCATGTATCTATGTCTAATCCTAGCTCCTTTAGCACTTGGGCTGCCGCACCTTCTCCTTCCTTTAAAAGGCCCAGCAGTAAATGCTCAGTACCCACATAGTTATGGCCTAAAGCTCTAGCCTCCTCTTGGGCATATATAAGAGCTCTTTGTGCTCTCTCTGTAAATCTACCGAAAAACGCCATACTGTAAAACCTCCCTTGTAACTTTCTAATAGTCTTTATCTATTTGGTCTAGCTTATTTTCTAATTTGCATATTCTTTTTTGTTTATTTGGCCATTTTCTTAGCTACTTTAGAATTATTTATCCATAATAGCCCTGATCTTAGCCCTAACCGCCTTGGCCCTGGCTGAGCTTATCTGATCTCGGTCTAGATTGCTTTGGGCCCTCTTTTTAAGGGCTCCTGCCTGACCTAAAATCATTAGGTCATTTACATCTTCGACTCTAATCCCAGAAAACATACCAAGTCCAACGCCTAGCCTTAGCTGGGACAGGAGGGACATAAACTCCTTTAGGTCTAATAGCCTTGCATGGGATAGGGTGCCTAGGGCCCGCCAGAGTACATCCTCTAGCTGGCTACCCTTTACCTTTAAAAGGGCCTCTTGGGCCTGGCGTTCCCTTTCAAATATACGCTGGCTGGCTACCAAAAGGTTGTTTATAATATCCTCCTCTGAAGGACCTAGGGTTATCTGGTTTGAAATCTGATATATATTGCCTAAGGCTTCTGAACCTTCACCATATAGACCCCTGGCTGTAAGTCCAATCTTTGATATGGTTTGAAGGACAGGGGTTATCTGCTTTGTAGCCGTAAGGGCAGGTAAATGCATCATAACCGATGCCCTAAGGCCGGTGCCCACATTCGTTGGACAGGTGGTCAAATAGCCTAGCCTACTATCAAAGCAGTAGTCTAACCTACCCTCTACAATATCATCAATTTGGTCTAGCATTTCCCAGGCCTCAAAGAGTTGAAAGCCTGGCAAGATGCCCTGTAGCCTTATATGGTCCTCCTCATTTACCATTATGGTAACTAGCTGGTCCTCATTTACAAATAGGGCCGATATTTTGGCCTGCTTCATCAGGTCCCTACTGGCTAGGTGTCTTTCTACTAATACCTGCCTATCTATTGGAGATAGGTCCTTTATCCTAAGTAGGTCAAAGTTATCTTCTCCATCCATAAACTCCAGATCAAGACCGGCCTTTACCATGCTAATAATCTCCTGGGCCTGGTCCTCCCCTATTACTGGTGGAAAGGGGTAGTCTGAAATATTCCTAGCAAGTCTGATACGGGAGCTTAGTACTATATCATTATTTGGGCCTTTTTCATCTATCCAACTCATAGCCTATTCCTCCCCTCCTGCCCTTTGGGGTTTTTCTAGTTCCCTAATCTGATCTCTTAACCTAGCGGCCTCCTCAAAGGCCTCGGCTTGAACTGCCTTTTTAAGGTCCTCCTTTAGGCTTCTTATTTGCCTGCGCAAAAATATGTCAGTTCCGCTTCGCTTTGGAATCTTGCCAGAATGCTCAGTACTGCCTTGAATCTTTCTCAGTATAGGGGCAAGCTCCTTGGAAAACTGCTTGTAGCATTCTCTGCAGCCAAAAAGGCCACTTTTTTTAAATTCATAATAGTCCATATTGCATACAGGGCACTTTACCCTCCTATTATCAGTAAAGGCAGAATGAGAACTTGAAAGGTCCATAAAGCTAGCTATAAGATCGTTTACAGAAAAGGGGCTAATGCCAGTAAAGTCCTCCTGCTGCTTGGCACAGTCCTCACACAGGTGTCTTTCAGATTTATGGCCATTTATAATTTTTGTCATATGAACAGTCGCCTGTTTTTGTTTACATTCATGGCATAACATTTTATTGGTCCCTCCTAGCTATTACTATATATACCCAAAAAGTCTAGCTATAAATTATATTTATTCTTACTTTTCATTTAGTGCTAAAATCGCTGTTATCATAGACTTTAATATACTAGCCCTAATACTATCCTTTAGCTTTGACGGAATGGCTATGGCCTTGTCCGATATGGCAGCCTTTATAAGCTGGCTGTCACGGTCGCTTATATAGTCCTGGTCAACCATACACTGTATATGCTGGAGGGCCTTTTGCTCACTTATCTCATTGCCTATACCTTCTGTGAGTAGCTGTAATAGGTAGTCATCCTTTTCTAAATCTAAACGGGTTATTCTTATATAGCCTCCACCGCCCCTGCGACTTTCTATATAATAACCGTGGTTTAGGGTAAACCTAGTAGCTAGTACATAATTTATTTGAGAGGGAGCACATTCAAAATAGGATGCAAGATCATTCCTTTGAAGCTCTAGCTCCCCTTCACTTTCGGTAAGTAGTGTCTTTAAAAATTCTTCTATTATATCACTTAAGCGCGCCATATAAATCACCTCAGTTATTTTGACTTACTTTGACCTTGATTATATTATAACCTAAATTCTTCTATTTGAAAACCCCTTTAAGAAAATCCATAGTCCAAATTAATAGAGGTCAAAATCGTCATCTTCTAGCTGGGAGACTAGCTTGTTTATTACCCTGCTAGTAGTCTCCCAGTCAAATCCCCGCCTCATTAAGGCCTGACCAATCTTTCCCCTTAGGGCCTGCTTTTCCAAATCCTTGTGCCTATTAAAATACTTTTGCCCTAGAACTAGGGCCCTATTATATTCTGATTCCGGGTCTATATCGGCCAGGGCCTGGTCAATTAGTTCCTGGTCTATACCCTTGTTTCTGAGCTCATTTTCTATGTACCTTTTGCCAACTGGCTTGCCAGAGGTCCTATCCCTGACCCAGCGCTGGGCAAATCCTTGATCATCTATAAACTTATAGTCCACAAGTTTTTCAATAACTGCCTCTATGACCCTCTTGGAATATTCCTTTTTAGCCAGGTAGTCAGCTAGCTCCTTGCGGCTCCTAGACCTATAGCTTAGATAGGTAAGGGCCCTATCATAGGCTAGCTTTATATCTGCCTCATATATCCATTCGGCCAGTCTTTTGGGGTCTAGCTCTAGGCCCACATGAAGCTTGTTTTTTACAATGACTTCCTCATGCAGGTTAAGGCGTCTGCCGTCATCTAGTTCCAAGACATAGGCTCCCCTCATTCTCCTTCGTGGCTCTATACTTGTTATTATGTTCATATCAACACCACCAGCCCTTAAAATCTTATCCTTATTATACAGGCATCAAGCCTATTATCAAATATCTTTTCTTAGCCCTTTGATGGTTAAAAGACACAGAAAAAGAACAAAGAGTACAAAGATTAGGACAAAAAAAGGAGCTGTTTAGCTCCTTGGCAAAAAGAGTCCTATAATAATCTCACTAGAGAATAACTCATATAATAATAGTCTATTCTGTATCAATTACATAGAGCACTGAAGAATATTCATCAAAGAAGCAAAGCTTTTCTCCAAATGGTGCATATGGGGCCAAAGTAAACTCTTCTGTATATTCAGGTATTGTGCTCTTGATAATGGTTTTCTGGTCCGGCTTTATAATGTAATAATTCTTGGTATGGTTGCCTGGCTTGACTATAATACTATCCTTAAATTTGTTAAACCGTAATTGAGGACTTCCATCTAGCTTCATATCATAGAGCGTGCCCTTATCAAGATAGAATAAATAAGCGCCCTCAGATGAATAATCCTTGTTCCATATAATGGTGTTAGGGTCTACTAATAGGGCAAAAGCTATTTCAGAATCTAGGTCAATGTATCTATCGGCTTTATTTTCATTTAAAAGGTAGCTATCTTGATAGGTGAACTCTTATTAATACTGAAAGCTATTTGCTTGTGTTTTAAAATTAATCTGGCTTTATAATAAATGCTGGGCTTATAAAGCAGAAAAAAAGAAGATGCTTATTTATAAAAGCACCTTCTTAGAAAATCTTGCTTTATTCACTCTTACCTTTGGGCACACTTTGACAATAGATAAGAGCCTATTTTTTATTTATCCTCGTCAGTATCTTGACCTGCCTGGTCATTGTCTGCTGTGTCAGCATCTTGGCCTTCACCATCGTTAGCATTTACACTGCCAGTTTCCTGGTCAGCGCCTTCGGAACCCTTTTCCTCGTCTAGGACTTCATCTAGAACTAGCTCTGGTAAGGGTTGGTTGGCAAAGACTGCCTCAAACTCGCTTGCCTCTAGCTTTTCTCTCTCAAGCAGGGCATTGGCAACCCTGTGGAGTCCCTCTATGTTTTCCTTTAGGATCTGCTCGGCCTTGTCATAGCCCTCTTGGACGATACGTTTGATTTCCTTATCGATCTTGGAGGCTATGTCCTCGCTATAGTTTCTTGCATGACCAAAGTCACGGCCTAAGAAGACTTCATCCTGGGAATTTCCATAGTTAATGGGGCCTAGGTCTTCACTCATACCAAATTCAGTAATCATTCGCCTTGCAAGCTCAGTAGCCCTTTGTATATCATTGGAGGCTCCTGTGGAAATATCATCAAGAACCAGCTTTTCCGCTACCCTACCACCTAGTAGCATGGTGATATCGTCTATAAGCTCTCCCCTTGATACAAAGTGTTTGTCATCCTTGGGAAGGGTTAGGGTATATCCTCCTGCCATACCCCTCGGTATAATGGATACCTGGTGAACGGGGTCAGCATTTGGCAGCATCTTTGCAACAACAGCATGACCTGACTCATGGTAGGCTACAAGCCTTTTATCCTTTTCTGAAACTACCCTGCTCTTTTTCTCAGGTCCTGCAATAACTCGGGTAATGGCTTCTTCTATGTCTGCCATATTTATCTCCTTGCCATTGCGTCTAGCAGTTAATATGGCAGCCTCATTCATCATATTTTCAATGTCTGCACCTGTAAAGCCCGGTGTCCGCTTGGCTAATACCTTTATGTCTATCTCCTTGGCCAAGGGCTTGCCCCTAGAATGAACCTTTATAATCTCTGCTCTACCCTTTACATCGGGTACGCCAACTACTACTCTCCTGTCAAAACGGCCAGGGCGAAGTAGTGCAGGGTCTAGTATATCAGGCCGGTTGGTAGCAGCTAGGATAATGATACCCTCGTTTACTGCAAAGCCATCCATCTCAACTAGGAGCTGGTTTAGGGTCTGTTCTCTCTCATCATGGCCACCGCCAAGGCCTGCTCCCCTGTGACGGCCAACAGCGTCAATCTCATCTATAAAGACTATACAGGGTGCACTCTTTTTTGCTTGCTCAAATAGGTCACGAACCCTAGAGGCACCTACACCTACAAACATCTCTACAAAGTCTGAACCAGAAATTGAGAAAAAGGGTACGCCTGCCTCACCAGCAACGGCCTTGCCCAGTAGGGTTTTACCTGTCCCTGGAGGTCCTACCAATAGTACGCCCTTTGGTATACGGGCCCCAAGCTCAACAAATTTTCTGGGGTTCTTTAAAAACTCCACTATCTCCTGGAGCTCATTTTTCTCCTCTACTGCACCTGCAACATCCTCAAAGGTGATCCTTCTCTTGTCATCCTGGTGTAGTCTGGCACGGCTCTTGCCAAAGTTCATTACTCTGCCACCGCCACCCTGGGACTGCTGCATGATGACTATCCAAAATACTACAACTACTACCACCATAAATATAAAGGGGAGTATGGACCAAATTATTGAGGGTGATGGAACAGGCTGTGGTTTCCATTTAAAGTACTTGGTAAACATATCAGCCGTAATTTCATCAGGTGTAATTACAGACTCTCCCCCATTTTGGGCATTTTCCTTTTCAGCTATGATAATGCGGATGTCCCTTTCGAACATGGCGGTACTTGGAATATAGGACACAAAGTCATACTTGTCTGGAAAGCTATCTACCTTGTTTGAGCCCTTATAAAGGCCTACTACCTTGGCCTCATTAGATTCTATATGGCTTACCTGTCCTGCTTTAATCTTTTCTAGCATTTCAGGATATGATAATTCTTCTACATCATTGCCTAAATCAGAAATGGCAACAACAAATATTATAACAATCAACAAAATCAACCAAAAACCCGGGCCTCTTAAAAATCTTCTCAAACTCAGCCCTCCTTTACTTAGTTTAAATACATCATACAATTTTAACACAGATAATTCTCAATTGCAATTGAGTTAGAAAGCCAAAGCCCAGGATGCTTATGAATAGGCCTCCTTGGACAAGATCCCTATATAGGGTAGGTTTCTAAACTTTTGTGCATAGTCAAGACCATAGCCAACCACAAACTCATCTGGCACCTCAAAACCTATATAGTCTACCTGTACATCTGCCTTTCGCCTTGAGGGCTTGTCCAGGCAGCAGCATACCTTTATAGACCTAGGTTTTCTTGATTGTAGGTTTTCTATTAGATAGTGCAGGGTCAGGCCAGTATCGACTATATCTTCGATAATCAATATATCCTTGTCTGCTACCTGCTGGTCAAGGTCCTTTAGTATCCGGACAACGCCAGAGGACTTGGTAGAGGCCCCGTAGCTGGATACAGCCATAAAATCCATGGTCAAGGGCAGCTTTATTTCCATAACTAGGTCAGAGGCAAAGATTACTGCCCCCTTTAGGATGGAAACTACAAGCAGGTTCTTGCCCTTGTAGTCCTCAGTTATTTGCCGGCCCATCTCCTTGACCCTGTCCTGTAGCTCTTGCTCACTTATCAGTATTCTCTCTACTTCTTTTATCATTGCCTACCTCCAAAATGTAAATTTTATAATCCTTTTAGTTTCACTTGTAAGCTTGTAATCCTCGTTCATTTGATGACCTACTATCCAAATAATATTGTCATCATCTACTAGCAGGGGTACCCTGTCCCTTTGGTCCTGGGCTATCTTTTTATCTATAAAATAATCCTTTAGCTTTTTACTGCCAGCCATTCCCAAGGGCTTAAACCGGTCTCCAGCCTTTCGTTGCCTAAGGCGAAGCCTTCCCCTTATTTTTACCCCGTCCACAAAAATACAATCATCTGAATATACAACCTGGTCCCTAGAAACATATTCTCCTGCTACATAGATGCCTAGCTGCTCTATAAAGGCCTGGCCTGGTATATCTAAGGAAACTTCAAAATAATCTAGGCCTGTCCTAGCTGGCCTCTTTGTCAGCCTTAGCTCTTTATAGCCAAGCCTAGCAAACAATCCTCCAGGCAGGGTTATAAAGGAACCTACCTCAGAACCTGCTACTAGCTTTACTATGTCCTCTATATGGGTGTAGCCTATACCATCTAAATCTCCCTTGAGCTTTTTTAAGGCCAAACGAAATAGCCTTTTTTGAAGTGCAATATGGATGGTGGAAAGGTCCTTTAGGTCAAAGTCTATATAGTCTTGTCCTAGAATCGCCCTTTCCTTTAGGAGCTTTAATGTATGCTTAGATAAAAAATCATTTTCCTCATAGGCTATAGAGCCCAGCCTAGATAAGCCTTCAACTAGGGCTGGATTGTAGTCCAATAGCTGGGGCAGGAGCTCATTTCTAATACGGTTTCGTGTGTAGTCTGATTCTAAATTGGTCGCATCAATCCGATAGGCTATGCCTTTTTCCCTCAGATAGTCCTCAATTTCAAGCCGGCTCACACATAGGAGGGGCCTTATGTATTTGTGGTCTCTTACTGGCTTTATACCTGTTAGACCCTCAATACCTGTACCCCGTATGATATGGTGAAGGATTGTCTCAGCCTGGTCATCCTTGTGATGACCTGTAGCAATCCTGTTACTGGCTGTTTCCTTTAAAAGCTTGTTGTAAAAATCATACCTTACAATCCTGCCAGCCTCTTCCTCAGACCTTTGCCAGGCTTTTGCCAAGGCCCTAACGTCAGCCTGATGGACAAAAAAATCAAGGTCCCATTTTTGGCAAAGTTGTCTGCAAAATTCCTGGTCCTCATCTGCGGCCTGACCCCTGAGCCCATGGTTAATATGGCAAGCAAAAATCTCTATGCCCAGGCTCTGTCTAAA
>DGFG01000031.1:0-3022 GCA_002391555.1 Firmicutes bacterium UBA3906 | reverse complement strand
TAGCATATAGGCCACCCGTTCTATAGGTTTTCCCACAGGTGATATTTATTGATAATAATATAAACATTGTAGCCTATAATGTGGCTTTTTTCAAGAATAGAAATATCCCTAGGCCATTAGCTAGATCCTATGCTTAATCAAGGGGCTTCCATACTCTGCCCGCTAGAACTGTCATATCATCCCTTTCTCTGCCCTCTGATAGGGCTAGGGCCTTGTCCAAAATTGAATCAGCCATAAACTGAGGGTTGCCTGTCCTAAGGCTTGATATGTATAGGGCCAGGGCCTGGGCTGGATCATTATGAGCTGAAAAGGCCTCAAGGACACCATCGGTAACTAGGATTATTATGTCTTCATCCATTAGGTCACAGCCCACCTGTTCTGAATCAACATCCTCTATAATCCCTATGGGTAGGCCAGTCTTTTTAATTATCTCCACACTACCGGCCCTGTATATAAAGCTAGGAACAGCCCCTATCTTTATAAATTCCATACCCGCATCGACCAGGTCTACAATACAAAGGTCAAGGGTTGCAAAGATCTCCTCACTAGACCTTAGCATGAGTATGGAGTTAATGGTTTTAATAGTTGTTAGCTGGTCAAAGCCAGCCTCAAGAAAGCTTTCCAATAAGCTAATAACTGCACTTGATTCCTCATTGGCCCTGGTCCCAGACCCCATACCGTCGCTTAGGGCTAGGAGGTAGCTACCGTTCCTTATGGGGGTAAAGGAATAGGAATCGCCTGAGACCCTATTCCCATCCTTGGCCCTCCTGGCTACCCCCGTTGCTATATCAAATTTTCTAGCCTCAATAAAGCGGAGGCAGCACAGGTCCCTGCCTGCCTGGATACAGTCCCCCTCCAAGCTAGTCATGGGCTTTCCAACTAGACTACTTATTATGGGAGCAAGCTTTTTCTTGCATTCCCTTTTGCCCATACAGGGCTTTTTTGTGATATTAATCTCTATACTAGCTCCCGGTTTTTCAAGGACAAGGACCTCCCTCACCCTAATACCCTTGCGGTCAAGCTCTACGCGGACTGTCTCCTCTAAGTCATTTTTAAACTTTACCTCCATATCTATCTCCGAGGCAAGCTGGCTGACAACATGACCTATCCCGTCTAGCTGGTCTGCCACCAGCTCCCGGCAGTCCCTAATCCGCCTTTTCCACCTAAGGCCTGTCCGATAGCTAGCGTATATATTGTTTATTGTATCTATGATTTGATCAGCCTTTAGGCACTTTTTAGACAGGGCCTCTGGCATTTCCTCCTTGCCTATAGCCCCCTTTAGCTCACATATGGTTAGCATGTCAAACATATTTGCATAGGTGTTGTAAAAGTCCCTACGCCAACAGGACCTGTAGAGGGGACAGCTAGAGCAAATATGGCTAGCTATTTGGTCAAATAGCCTTGTCAGGTCCTCCTTGTCTGAGGCTATTTCCCTTCCGTTTATCCTGGCAAAGACACTTGATAGGTGGTGAAAGACCTGTGAAAATTCGTTTAGCCTGCCGGCTATAAGGTCCTGCATCCGGTTTACATAGTAATACTGGTTGTGGGTCCTAGCATAAGAGTAGTCGAGAAATTGCTTTAAGTAGTTTAAGACTGCCTTGGGCAAGAGCATAAGAAAAATCGAGGCTATAAGAAGGTCTGCTAGGGGTAGGACCACAAAGGTAGACCAGTTTATATAGTAGGTCATAAGGGCATTGGTTAGGATAAAGGCTATACAGGATCCTATCCGGCCAAGCTCCTTGAAAACACCTGCTAAGAGGCCACAAACAGCCAAATTGGCCATAAGGACAGGATCAGGAACAGAGCTTAAAGACAGCATAAAGCCTATGGTTACACCTATGGATGCCCCTACACCAGCACCAGCTAGGCTAGCGAAAAGCAGGATTAGAAAGACAGAAAAGACAAGCCTCGGGGATATGCCAAAAATCTGTACTGACCAGCAGCCTATTATAAGTAGTGAGACCCCAATGCTAAGGGATATTATCTCCTCCCCACTAAGGATGCGGCGACGACTTTGGTCCCTTACCAGGTCTGAAGCCCTAGAAAAGATAAAGACCATAACAAAGGCTATAATCGACTCTAGGATCCCCATTAGGAGGTCATAAGTTAGCCTACCCTTTAAAAGATAGGAGGCCCCATTTACTATTAGCATGGATAGGAGGACCCCTATTGAGGCCTTGGCCGTAGACCAGGATAGGCTTTTCCACCTCCCTATATAATAGATCAGGCTAAAAAGGACCATTACAAGTATATACTTAAAGCCTAGCCCACCTAGCCCCAAGCTCAGTAGGCCTAAGGCCACTGAGATAAAGGCAAGGGGACCTGAATAGCCCTTGTAGAGGAGGACGCAAAAGAGGACCGGTCCAAAGGGAGATAGGTTCTTTAGCAAAACAGCTCGTCCTATAAAAAAGCAAACAAGGCCTAGTAATAGCTCCTTTATTATAAGGCCTGGGCTTAAGGACCTGGTTTTTTTCTTTGGGGTCCTTTTTTCTAGAATACTGTTAAGGTCAGCTAGTAGATCTCTTTGTGCCAAATAAAAACACCACCTGTATGTTAAGAATTTAAGTTAGGTGGTGATATTATAGCAGGACAAAGCTGAAATACTTGTCAATATATACATGGTCTTCAAAAAACTTTTTGACATAATGCCAAGCTTTAGGATATTAAGTGGCTAAATTCATTAGCTCTCCTCCTGATATGAAAGCTATCTACCATATTTTATGTAGAATTTTTCAAAAGAATGGAAAACGATTTTTAAAGCAAAAGCCCTCGTGCTATTGCACAAGGGCCTTTTTGGTGGGAACAATTGGGCTTGAACCAATGACCCCCTGCTTGTAAGGCAGGTGCTCTCCCAGCTGAGCTATGCTCCCAAGCGTTGAAGTCGGATGCCGGAAATCTAAAAGTACCATTCTAGCTGGCCCTTGATGTCCTGCTTGGAACTGCCTTTGACTCCTGGCCTCAGACTTCTATTTTTTTGGTAGCGGCGAACGGATTTGAACCGCTGACACTGCGGGTATGAACC
>DGFG01000121.1:2909-3218 GCA_002391555.1 Firmicutes bacterium UBA3906 | reverse complement strand
AGATTTATTAGAGTTGTTGCAACCATTGTGGAGAAACAAGCTAGCCATAATTTGCATAACTATAGTTATAGCCATAGTAGCAGGTATTATCAGCTTGTTTTTCTTAGCTCCAGAGTATAGATCAGGTCTTGATATCTACGTAGGTATGCCAAAAACCTATACAACAAGATATGGAGACTATACTCTACCTATTATGACAAATGACCAATATATGGATATGATAAGGCATGATATAGTATTGCAGAAGACTATAGATGATATAAAACCAGCAGTAGTAATAAGCAGAAGCGAGTTAAAAAATAGTATAAG
>DGFG01000121.1:0-2678 GCA_002391555.1 Firmicutes bacterium UBA3906 | reverse complement strand
CAAAGCTAATAGCAGAGACACTATATCAAAACTATATGGAATATGTGGATGTAGTTGTAAGGGATAGGGCACTTGGCTATTATCATGATGTATATACAATAAGCTTGGAGTCAGCCCAGCTCAGTCTTGAAAGTGAAAGGGAGAAACTTAAAAGTGACACAGAGCTATTGGATAATACAGAAAAGTACCTGGATGTAGAGGGTGTCTTAGATAAATTACCGTCTACTAGTACTACAATAGTCATTGATAATTTGATTAATCCTGGTTATATAAAATTGCAAAATGATATATTGACTAAAAAGCAAACTATAAGTGAGCTGGAGAATACAATAAAAAGAAACATAAGATACTTAAACGATTTAAAGGCAGAGCAGGATGTTCTTAGTGAGTTTTATGAAACAGGAGAAATTGATAGAGATAAGACAACTATCATAAATGCTGTAGATAGATATATATATCGACTAAATACAATTATTGATAGCCAAAAGGTAGGTCCAAAGCATGTAAAGAACATAGTAAATAGCATAGTATTGGGCTTTATGATAAGCTCTGTAGCTGTGATAGTGTGGGATTATATAAAAAAGGCTAGTATACAAGAAAGACATTAAAGCTTGGTTCAAGATATTGCTATATGCAAATTGCGTATAGCAATATTTTTGTTTTTATTATAAAATAGCATAGTATGGTTTTTGCAAACTATATTTATAAGGTGAAACAGATATAAAACACAAGTATAAATTTTTTATATTTGTCTGAAAGGTAGAAGTTGCTATGAGTGAAGAGTTTAAGGAAGGGAAAAAGGCTAAAGAAAAGGGAAAACCAATGTCTAAGAGAAAGAAAATAATTGTTGCACTCTCTTCGACACTTGCTGTTCTATTGGTAGCTCTAGTTGCTACTGCATACATGTATGTAAATGCAAAGCTTAACCTAATAAATAGGCCAGAGGATCTACCAACCATTGCACCAGAGGACGAGTATTTTGAAACAGATGATCCAAATGGAAATGGATTTGAAGTTATGGACCCAGATGATGTAGAGTGGCCTGATGACGCCAAGGTTATCAGAGACAAAAATGTTATAAATATAATGCTAATCGGACAGGATAGGAGGCCTGGTGAGAAACGGGCTAGGTCTGACTCGATGATGATAGCAACTATAAATAAAAAGACCAATACTGTCTCTGTTACCTCCCTGATGCGGGATATGTATGTACAGATTCCAGGCTATAGTGATAACAGGATTAATGTATCATATGCATATGGTGGAATGAAGCTTTTAAATGAGACTATAGAGAGGAACTTCCTTATCCCCATTGATGGTAATATTGAGGTTGATTTTGATGGCTTTAAGGAAGTAGTAGATATCCTAGGTGGCATAGATATCCAGGTCAATGCCAAAGAGGCAAAGCATTTAAGGAGCCAGGGCTTTTCTTATGTTACTGAGGGAACAGTACACATGGATGGAAAACTGGCACTAGCATATTCAAGGATAAGGAAAATAGGTCATGCGGATTATGAGAGGACAGAGAGGCAAAGGCGGGTTGTGACTGCAGCCTTTAATAAGGCAAAGGACCTATCCTATAGCGAAATTATTAGCCTGGTCAATGTGGCCTTACCATTAGTTACTACAGATTTATCAAACACTCAGATACTTAGTCTGGCCTATACTATCTTTAGGATGGATGTTGATAACATCAACACCTATCGTATACCAGTAGACGGGGCATTTAAAGAGGCCTCAATTAGGAAGATGTCTGTACTAGTGCCTGACCTTTATAAAAATAGGCAGGCTTTAAAAGAATATATATATGGTGAGGAGTAAGTCTAACCTACTCAATAAGTAGGTTAGACAGTATCTCTACAGCCCTGTTTTTGTCCCTTAGTATTGTTTTGTAGGATAGGTCTAGGTCGCTAGCTATAGCCTTTAGGGTCCTACCCTTGTAGTAGTGCTGGTCTATCACATAGCGGAGACGGGGATTTAGACTGTCTAGAGCATCTCGGAGAGCATTTAGTCTCTCCTTTTTTATTAGTTGGTAGACCGTATCTGCGTCCTCATCTGCTAATAGGTCGATAAACTCTTTTGCCTCCTCTGAGTCTATAGAGGCATTAAGGGAAGTCTCTCGACCCTGGTACCTGGTTAAGTTGTGGATGCGAAAATATACGAGGGTTTTCACATAGGAGAGAAAGGGAATACCCCTGTCCTCATCGTAGTCTATAATCCCCTCAAGTAGGGCAAGCCTTGCCTCCTGCTTTAGGTCATCTGGGTCCTGGCCTCTACCATAGCGTTTTATAGCTGAGTAGACAAGGGGCTTTAGCTTATTGAGTAGCTTTAACTTGGCCTCCTGTTCACCTGCCTTGGCAGCCTCTACTAGGTCCTTGTAAATATAGTCCATGATTTTTCCTCCTTTAAAATGTCTTTTGTATATAAGGCAGGAGGAGGGATAGACTTGAGCCCCTAATCGAAAGTTTTTAAAAGTTTTTCTAGCCTTTTATGGATTTTCTTTAGCCGGTGGCTGATAGCAGAGCTAGATACCCCTTCAAGGCTTGCTATTTCCTTTATGGGTATATCCTTAATATAAACCTTGTCTAGTAGGTCCCTTTGCTGGGGCAGGAGCCTAGCTATGGCAGAGACTAGCCTTTCTCTATCAGCCTCTTTAATCATATGGTCTAGGATTTGAT
>DGFG01000014.1 GCA_002391555.1 Firmicutes bacterium UBA3906 | reverse complement strand
TTTATTCCACGGTCCTATTGACACGGGGTCCCCTGCACCCTCTGGACACCCTTTTACTCGGCGGAAATAAGCCAATGTTCCGGCGTTATTCCCGCCGTCAAGATTATACCAGAGGGTGCTCCCCCATGATCAATAGGCTTTCGCGGCATAAACGCTAGTTTGAGCAATGTTTATCTGTAAATTAAATCACTAAAAGCTTGCATATTAAACATTTTGCGAATGGCTTTTCTACCGTTTGTAACAGCACAATTTTTAAACGGTATTTGTCCTTTGTGTATATTCCCATCTTTACCTTTACCATCTTTTTTTGGTGTCTTTGATGAACTTAGTATTTCAATTATTTCATTGCTCTTATCTTCTGGTAATACAATTTTTGAGAATCTTTCTACAACCGCATGTAAACGCCTGCTTGCTTTTGCAGCCAAAAGCTTTCCTAAATTATCTGCACCTTTAATGCTCCAACTTGATTTTCTATGTTTCATTCTTTGAGCTATTATGTCGCATATATGATGCTCCATTGTTCCTAGATTACGGTATACAATTCCTTCCGGAGGTGGTGGTATATTTAAACCTCTTTCCTGATAGGGTATTAGTCCATATCTATTTTCATTAAAATATGAATACAGGTCATTAAGCCTTTTCTCTTCTTTTTCGTCTCCAATGCTATTAGCTAATGCTTCTATATATTCTAAGGTATCATCAATTTTGTTTTCACCTAAAAGCTCTAATATTGTTTTTCTTTGAGTTTTATCGCTTACATTACGTAATACAGCTTGATGCTTGTGAAATGGATCAAGCTGATAATGGACTATATCATCTATCCCATGTTTTATCCAAGCTGCACCGTCACCATTTAGTATTCTTATTCCTATTCCATCAACATTGTATTCCTTTGCAATCATTGCTTCTTTTTTCTTGTAAAATGTAGATGCTTCTTCAAAGCCTGCGCAGGCTATCTTATTTACCAATTCAAATCTATTATTACCGATTTCTTTCCAACCTTCATATGCCACTGCTACTTTCATTTCAAGCTTCTTACCGGACTTAAAACGATCTTTCCCTTGAATGTTTATATATACTCCGTCAGCTTCTTCAAAAAGAATAGGTGCTTCTCTTTGACCGTATAATTCATTTCTTTCAACTGTTTTTACTTGGTTAACTTCATCTTCTTTAATTTTTTCACCTAGAGCCTGAACCACATTCCATACTCCACCATGGCTAATGCTTTGACCTGTTAACTCACTTACATTTTTAGCTGCATTACGGAACGATGTTATGCTTGCATTTTCAACCACTTTTTCAGCTAGATTTGTTGATATTAATCCTATTGTGTCAAAGCCTAATTGTTCGTCTAGTAAATATACAAAATTCTTTCGACCTTCATTATCAATATGCTCATATACTGCACGATAAAAGGTTGTTTCTCCCATCAGAGTCTTTACCGTTGTACGTCTTTTACCTTTATGTCGATATTTTGTCTTATCTCTTTCATCAGCTAGTTTTTTATCTACCTCTTCCAGTATGTACGAAAGAGCTTTGCATGCCATTTCACATGCTGCTTTATAAATTTCCTTTTCTAGCCTATTGAATGATAACTCATTTTCGTTTACAATTATATCTATCATACAATCACTCCTGTCTATGTTTTCTTGTCAATTACATTTTACAGTTTGATTTGTATGATGGGAAGAGGCATTTTGCTTCTTCCTTTATTTTTGCCAATAAAAATTATACTCTAAGATGTCAGCACTTGTGAATAAATAGTCTTTACCACTCTGTATTTGGATAATGTTCATATACCAGTTTGTATCCCATCAATAGATATGTATATATTAATTCGAAAACATTAGCCTAATAATACATATTCAGTATCTCACTATCATAAAGTATATTCTAGTAATATTCTGCATTAGCTTATTAAATTAAGAAGGGTCATGATACTATAATAAAATATACTGGTAGTAGGTTTTACTAGTAGAGCCCAATATATTGTATAAAGTAGCAATAAATGATAAGATATAGCATATAGTCCAATTCACATAGTGTGCCTTTATAATGCAAAGACAAGGAGCCCTACTATGGCTTGTATATTCTGTGAGTACAATGAAAACAAAGATTTCATAGCAGAAAATGATCTTGCTATTGCTATATATGACAAGTATCCAGTAAATGAGGGACATGTACTGATAACACCCAAAAGGCATTATGCTGACTTTTATGAGTCAACTGCCAATGAGATCCTGGCCTTTTATGACCTGGTCCACAAGGTAAAGACAATACTGAATGAAAAATATAAACCAGATGGTTATAACATTGGTATAAATGTAGGACAGGCTGCTGGGCAGACAATCTTTCATCTTCATATACATATCATCCCCAGATACATAGGTGATGTTGAAAACCCAAGGGGCGGTGTACGCAAGCTAAAAAAAGCCCTAGTTGAATATGACGGCTAAGACACAGTTAATATAAGGCGTGATTGTATGGAATACAAGTCTCTCTATAGTAGTGAGCAAAATAGGAACTGCATAACTGGTGATCGCAACCATCTTTATGACAAGCTTAAAGTCGCTATTTCAAAGGCTAATAGGATTGATTTAATAGTGGCATTTCTGATGGAATCAGGCGTCAGGCTCCTGGTGGGAGATCTTTTAGAGGCTGCAGCCAGAGGCACTCCCATCAGAATTCTATGCGGCAATTATCTGGGTATCACCCAGCCCCAGGCCCTCTTTCTTTTAAAGGATACTCTAGGTGATGAAGTGGACCTGCGCTTTTATAAGGAGACTAATAGATCCTTTCATCCAAAAGCCTACATCTTTGAATTTGAAGATGGTGGTGAGCTCTATATTGGTTCTTCAAATGTCTCCCACTCTGCCCTAACTAGCGGTATAGAATGGAACTACAGGCTGACCACCAAAGCCAATCTGGATGACTATAACTATTTTAAAAGGACCTTTGAGGACCTGTTCTTAAATAAGTCCATAATTGTGGACGACAATGAAATGCGTAGGTATTCAAAAAGCTGGAGAAGGCCTAAGATTTATGACCAGCTAGAGCGCTTTGAAGATGGAGTGTCCAAGGCAAGTGAAGCCCTTCCAAATTATGAAACAGATGAATTAGCTACTAGTGAAGGTAAACTGATTATCTACCCAAGGCCCAAGGGTGCTCAGATAGAAGCACTATATGAGCTTAGAAAGACCCGCCAAGAGGGCTGGGACAAGGGCCTGGTTGTTGCAGCCACCGGGATTGGCAAAACCTATCTGGCAGCCTTTGACTCTGTAGATTATAAAAATATACTGTTTGTAGCCCACCGGGAGGAAATACTTGCCCAGGCTGAACAAGCATTTAAACATGTAAGACCTGGCCTTAAAACCGATTTTTTCACAGGGGACCGCAAGGGTACAGACTGCGACATCCTCTTTGCAACTATACAGACCATAGGTAAGGCAGAGTATTTGTCAGATAAATATTTTAGCACCAACCATTTTGATTACATAGTTATTGACGAGTTTCATCATGCGGTAGCAGATAGCTATAGAAGGCTACTGGAGTATTTTAAGCCCAGCTTTCTGCTTGGTTTGACTGCTACTCCAGAAAGGCTAGATAATAAGGACGTTTTTATCCTCTGCGATTATAATACCGTCTATGAGCTAAGGCTCAAGGAGGCTATTAACAAGGGTTGGCTGGTACCCTTTAGGTATTATGGCATATTTGATGATACCGATTATTCCTATATAAACATTATAAATGGCAAATATGACGACCAGCAGCTTGAAGAAGCCCTTAGCATAAACAAGAGGGCTGATCTAATCCTAAATCATTACAAAAAGTTTAATAGTAAAAGGGCCTTTGCCTTTTGTAGTAGCAGAAAGCACGCCCTCTTTATGGCAGAATACTTTAGCCAACATGGGGTTTCATCGTGCGCTGTAATCAGTGAATATAGGAACAGCACTACTGCTAACGATTCTAGCTCCTTATATACAATGGAACGTAAAAGAGCAATAAAAATGCTAAGAAACAGTGAACTTAAGGTCATATTTTCAGTAGATATCTTTAATGAAGGTGTGGATGTCCCTGAGCTTGACATGGTCATGTTTCTAAGACCTACAGAATCGCCTACAGTCTTTTTACAACAGCTTGGCAGAGGGCTACGAAAAAAGAATGGCAAAAGCTATGTCAATGTCTTAGACTTTATCGGAAACTATAAAAAAGCCAACCTTATACCCTTTTTTCTAACTGGGGACTTAAGAGAGCCTACTGGACCCTATGGACAAACCGGTGTCATTATGCCAAAGGAAGAAGACTATCCAGATGGCTGCTATATAGACCTGGATTTTCGCCTAATTGACCTCTTTAAGAAAATGGCTACAGAGCAAATGAGCCTATTTGATAAAATAGTAGATGAATACATGAGGATAAAGGCAGACAAGAAAGATAAGCCTCTTAGACTAGCAGCCTATACCTATATGGATGAGGCTTTGATAAAGGCAATGCGGGCAAATAGCAAGCTTAATATATTTAAAGACTATCTAGCCTTTCTAGACAAAATAGGAGAACTAACAGATGATGAGCTAAAGCTTAAAGGGACACTAGCTCATGATTTTCTAAGGGTCATTGAAAATACTAGTATGAGCAAGACTTACAAGATGCCCATACTATTAGCCTTTTATAACCAGGGAAAGATCAAAATATCCATAGACGATGATGATATATATGAGAGTTTTGCAAGCTTTTACAGTAAGGCTTCTAATGCTATTGATATGTACAAGGATAAAAGCACAAGGACCTTTAAGTCTTGGGGCAAAAAGGAATATGTATCCCTAGCCCGCAGAAATCCAATTCGCTTTTTACAACAAAGCTCACCAGACTTTTTTTATACAGAGGGCGATAGGTTCTGTCTCAATCCTGAACTAATGGATTATATAAAAGACCCTGTCTTTATCAAACACTTCAAAGATATAATTGACTACAGGACACGAAGATTCTACAAGGAAAGACTTGAGAAACGGTTAAAGGAAATAGAACAATATAAATAGGTTTGGTAAAAGGAGAGTCAGTATGGAAAAGGTTATTAAGTATGACAAACTGATAAGAGACAGGATACCCGAAATAATTGAGGCCGATGGTAAAAGAGCCGTGACAGAAGTCTTAGACGATCTGGCCTTTAAAAGATACCTTGACATTAAGCTAGAGGAAGAGCTAAAGGAATACCTAGTAGCAGACAGCGTGGAGGAATTGGCTGATCTGGTGGAGGTAGTTTACGCATTACTGGACCTAAAGGGTGTATCCATAGAGGAATTTGAAAGGCTCAGAAAGGACAAGGCCTCAAAAAGGGGAAGCTTTACTAAAAGACTTGTACTTAAAGAGGTTATTTCTAAAGAGAAATAAAGCTATCAAGCCTTAATACCATATCAGTAAACAGGAGAATACAAAATGGCATACAGTATTGATGATAAACTAAAGATTGCAGTCACGTCCAGGGCACTCTTTCAGCTAGAGTATGAAAATAAGATATATGAGGAAGAGGGCCTAGTAGCCTATGAACAGTACCAGCTAGACCATGAGGACCAGCCGCTAAAGCCTGGTGCTGCATTTTCCCTAGTCAAGGCCCTGCTAAGCCTAAATGAGCTGGCAGACCTAAAACACAAGGTTGAGGTCATAATCACATCAAGAAACAGTATGAACAATAGTATCAGGGTCTTTAATTCTCTAAAGCTACTAGAGCTTGATATTAGCCGGGGCATATTTACCGGCGGAGTGTCTATGGCTCCTTATTTAAAGGCCCTTGGCATGGACCTATTTCTAACTGCAAATCCACAGGATGCCCAGGCTGCAATAGATGTAAATATCCCAGCGGCTACCCTACTAACAGATAATATAGAAAAGTATGATTTTAGCAGCCCTATAAAGGAGATCCGTATAGCCTTTGATGGAGATGCTGTTCTCTTTTCTGCTGAGTCTGAACAAATATACAAGGATTATGGTCTAGATGCCTTTACTGAGAATGAAATTAAAAATGCCAACAAGCCCTTACAGGAGGGTCCCTTTGCCAAGTTCTTAAAGACCATATCCCAGATCCAAAATGAACTAAAAGACGACAGTGCCATTAAAATACGTACAGCCCTTATAACAGCCCGAAACGCACCCTCTCATGAAAGGGTGGTTAGGACCTTAAGGGCCTGGAATGTCAGGATAGATGAAGCCTTTTTCCTAGGGGGCATACCAAAGCTAGAGATACTAAAGGCCTTTGGAGCCCATATCTTCTTTGATGACCAGACAGTTTATACGGTCCCGGCATCAGGAGTGGTTCCTTCTGGGACTGTGCCATATAGGACTGGTGGACCTATGGACTACTAATAGGCGCGAACCTAGCCATTATCGCCTCTGCAGCCTTTAGTCCATCAACTGCCGAGGACATAATTCCACCTGCATAGCCGGCACCCTCTCCTATTGGGTAAAGGCCCTCTACACTTGATTGAAAGTCCTCTCCCCTATTTATCCTTATGGGTGAAGAGCTCCTTGTTTCAACCCCTGTTAATATGGCATCGGGCATGGCAAATCCCTTTAGCCTCTTGTCAAAATAGACTAGTGCTTCCTTTAGAGTCTCTATTACATAAGCTGGCAGGCAATCCCTTAGCTGGCCTAGGACTACACCAGGCCTATAGCTAGGCTGGACACTGCTAAAGCTCTTACTTTCCCTGTCATGTAAAAAATCTCCCACTAGCTGGCTAGGAGCCCTATATGACCTGCCGCCTAGCTCATATGCTAGTCTCTCCCACTTGCGCTGAAAATCTACACCTGCCAGGGGATGGTCACTGCCAAAGTCCTCAGGATTAACTCCCACTAAAAGGGCTGAGTTTGCATTTAGGCCATCTCTTTTGTACTCACTCATCCCGTTGGTAACTACATAGCCTTGCTCAGATGCCGCAGCTACCACATAGCCACCCGGGCACATGCAAAAGGTATATGCTGATCTACCAGACTTTGAATGGTAGGCTAACTTGTAATCAGCAGGTCCTAGGCTGGGGTATTTAGCAAAGCTCCCATACTGGCTTTTGTTTATAAGGGCCTGGGGGTGTTCTATCCTTACCCCTATGGAAAAGGGCTTTTGCCTAAT
>DGFG01000087.1:4635-6504 GCA_002391555.1 Firmicutes bacterium UBA3906 | reverse complement strand
CATATTATAGGACATCAAACAAGCTTTAGCAAAGTATTATTAACACACAATATAGGCTCTCCTTCATAGAATAGTAGTGAAATACCCTATCAGGGTAGCCATATGCACAAAAGTGCAAGAAACTAATTGAGAGGGGGAGCATATATGGGCATGGGCTATGACGTAGAAGGCTATGGCAAGTGTGGAGGCGGCTCAGATATTTTCATAATACTTCTGTTGTTTCTAGTTTTAATCCCTCTGCTGACCGGCAAGCGTGGAGGGATATTCGAAGCAGAGGGCAAGTAATAGCTTTAGCTAGCAAGTACAAAGAGTCTCTGCCAGATAGTCAGAGGCTCTTTTTACTGCAAACTGATATTTATACTATATTTTAAGGCGGTTTTGTGGTAAGATATAATTAGCTTTATATTCAAGCTTTGGTCAAAAAATCTATTAAATAATAGGAGGCGAATATGGTTAAACAGGCATTATTAAAAATGGCTTTAGGCTTTGCCTTTATTTTGGTAGATGTCAGGGTGGGCAAGATAAACTTTGACCTAGTTCCAGATATAATAGGCTACATACTCTTTGCCCTTGCAATTAGAGACCTTGAACGAAGGAGTGAATGCTTTGCAAAGGCCAGGCTCTTTAATCTAGCCTTGATTGTGGTATCGATTTTCACCATTGCCCGTGTAGGCAATACTCCTAGCTTTATTGGCCCCATAGGCTACCTAATAGGTCTAGCAGGCCTAATCTTAAAGCTTTTAGTCGTTTACTACCTGCTGATGGGTACCAAAGAAATGCTTGTTATGGCAGGCAATAGGGTACTAGCTGCTGAGGCCGATAGGCTATGGCTCTATTTTCTAATACTATCTGCTGCCGGGATCTTGACCATATTTATAGCAACCGTTCCAGTCCTATCAGTTCTTTATAATCTAGCCTTACTTATACTAAGTATTGTCCTACTTGTTATGATAACTAGGTTTAATATGGCAGCCGGTGATTCTATATAAAAAAACGAAGGCTACAAAAAAAGCACGTAACCTTCGCCATACAATATAGGGGGTTGTTCATATTTTAACCACTATGGCAAAAATAATACCTAGTTAATAATTTTATTTTCATTTATTTTCACTTTCTTGATTTAATTTAAATGGCTGGCTTAAAGCTGGCCTTACAGCTATAAGCATGATAAAAAAAGAAAAAAGACTTTTAGGGATCTTTTGGCCCCTAGCCTTACAAGCTAACTAGTTAAAATTGGCTTTTAAAAGAGGCGGTAGGCAGTTAAAGATCCTTTTTAGTCTTTCTCACTTTAGCCTATCATTATTTTGTTAAATGTCTTGAATCTATCCACTAGGACTTTTTTATCATTTGTGTTTTACATCTAGGGCATATGATTCGTATCTTGCCCTTTTTTCTTGGTACCCGTAGCCTTTGCTTGCAGCTAGTACATCTAAAGTACTTGTGGGTCCTAAGGGTCTTTATCCTGTTAAAACTTTGCTTGACCTTACTTTGAATAGGACTCCAAAGACGCAGGAATTTCTGATTTTCCAGGGACCTTTTATATATGTTGCGGGAAAGGACCCTAAAATATCCGTATATAAAAAAGAACAAGGAAAAAAACAAAAGGCCTAACCAGCCTGTTAAGCTAGCTAAAATCAGAAAAACAGCAGATGTAATCACCAAGGCTATATAGAGCTGGTCAGGTCCGTACCTGCCCATCATAAAGCTTCTTAGCCAGTTCAAATAAATCACCTCTTAAATCCCTTGTATATAAATAGACAACAAAAACGCAACATGCAATATGCCAAAGTAATTGATTGTCTTGGGACGATAATAAATTAAGTCTAGCACAATAAAGGAGATTTATCTACATTTGTCGAAATCAATTAT
>DGFG01000087.1:0-4463 GCA_002391555.1 Firmicutes bacterium UBA3906 | reverse complement strand
GTTACTATGGAGGGATACAATGATAAGACTTAAGAAAATGTATAGACTAGTTAGCTTGGTACTTGTATTACTACTGATTTTCACAGCCTGCAAGGCTAGTGTAGACCAAGAGCCTACAAAGGACCCTAGTCCAAGCGACCAGGTCAATGAGAGCCCAAGACCTAATGAAAGTCTTGAGCTAGAAACAGAGGTCAAGGGCCTAATCCACGTAAACCAAGTGGGCTATAGGACCGAAGATGAAAAAATAGCAATTTTAGTTGGAGAGTATGATAGCTTTCAGCTAGTTGCTATAGAGGATGAAAAGGAGACAGTGGTCCTAAATTCAAAGATTGAGTCTTCCCCCTTATTTGATGTATCAACTGGAGATCTTGTCTACAAGCTAGACTTTTCTCAGGTTACAGAGCCTGGACAATATTATTTATCAGTAGCTGGTGCAGGCAGGTCATATCCATTTCAAATCGGGGATAATATATATAATGATCTTAAGGATGCTTTATTAAAATTTATGTACTATCAAAGGTGCGGTATTGAACTAAAGGAAGAACACGCAGGCCAGTGGCATAGGCCAGAGTGTCATACAGAGCCTGGGATCCTGTTAGAAGATAATAATGTCACTATGGATACAGTTGGGGGCTGGCATGATGCCGGTGACTTTGGTAAGTATACAGTACCTGCCGCAGTAACCCTAGCTGATATGCTAAACTCCTATGAGATGTTTCCAACTGCCTATAGCGACAATATCAATATACCCGAGAGTAATAATGGGATACCTGATATTCTAGATGAGTCAATCTATGCTCTTGACTGGATTATTAGGATGCAGGATGAGAAAAGTGGAGGTTTTTATCACAAGCTATCTACCAATAACTTTCCAGGCTTTATAATGCCCCACCGCGATAGCAGTAAACAGTATTTAAGCCCTATATCTCCTACTGCTACAGGGTCAGCAGTTGCAGTTTTGGCCCAGGCATCAAGGATCCTGTCAGATTATGATAGCGAGTTTGCAGGCAGGGCACTAGCTGCAGCAGAAAAGGGCTGGCAATGGCTAATTGATAACCCTGATGCAAGTGGCTTTACAAATCCTAAGGGGGTATCCACCGGTGAATATGGGGATGCCAACTCATCTGATGAGCGTGCATGGGCTGCTGTTGAGCTTTATAGAACAACTGGCAAGGACCAGTACCATGACTATGTAAAGAAAAACTATAAGGGGGGCCTAAAGGTTGCAGGCCTAGGCTGGATAGATAACGGTGGCTTTGGCGCTATTTCATACCTTTTCATGGACCAGGATATGCAGGACACTGATGTTTATGATTACCTAAAGTCCAAGTACTTAGAAGAGGCAGACAGGATCAAAAAGTACATGGCCTACAATGGGTATAATGTAGCCATAAGACCTACAGAATACTATTGGGGTAGCAATATGCATGTTATGAACAGGGCAATATTTATGCTGGTAGCCCACCTCTTAGAGGAAAACCCAGAGTATGAGCAGATAGCCCTAGACCAGCTACACTATCTTTTAGGTAGAAATGGCCTTAGTCAGTCCTATGTTTCGGGCTTTGGTAGCAAACAGATTAAAAATCCCCACCATAGGCCATCTGGGGCAGACAATATTAAAGAGCCTGTACCAGGTATGGTAGCAGGAGGACCTACCAAGGATAGGGAGGACAATGTGGTGAAAAACAGTATACCAGAAGACACACCACCAGGAAAGGCCTATATAGATGCAGAGGGGTCCTATTCTACAAACGAGGTAACAACCTACTGGAACTCACCTACCCTCTTTGTGGCTACCTACTTTTGCCAAGAGTAAGCATTAAATTATCAGTATAAGTATAGAGTAATCAATATAAGTATAGAGTAACCAATATAAGCCTTGAGCAATCAATATAGGCGATAAGTTATAAATAAAGATAAAATAAAGCTAGAATAAAGAGAAGGGATATTTCAATTCGTGGAAAAGGATAAGATTTTAAAGTGCTTTCCACCGATTATAAATAAAAATTCCAAGGTCCTTATACTAGGCACTATGCCTAGTATAAGGTCTTTTCAAAAAGGCCAGTACTATGGCCATCCGCAAAACCATTTTTGGAGGATAATCTATGGCCTATTTGGCCAAGACCTGATAGATGATTATGATGAAAGGGTAGCCTTTCTACTAAAGCACCATATAGCCCTATGGGATGTACTTGCGGCCTGCCAGCGGGAGGGAAGTAGCGATTCCAAGATAAAAAACCCTGTTCCCAATGATATAGCAGGCTTGCTTTGTGATTATCCGGCTATTAGGGCCATATTTTGTGATTCTGTCAAGGCAGAGGAGCTCTTTAACAGGTTTATAAAGGATAGGCTAGATAGACCAATCTCTTACCACAGACTACCTTCACCTAGTCCTGCCAGGGCTATGAGATGGGAGGACAAGCTAGACCAATGGAGGATCATTTTACCCTATCTAGACTAGGAGCAGTATCCATACAGTTATTACTATTGCACAGTTTTTATTTATATGGTACATTAAAGACACCTGATATTATGTAAACTACATAAGGGCAGGCAAGGCTATATACATATGATATATAAATATATAGATAAGAGGCTTATCTATATATTTATTTTATGGGGGTGGATATGTGGCTAAGATAAAGCTACTTGCTTTAGAGGCCAAGGCCTGCTTTGATTATTTTAACTCTAATTCTAACCAGGACTATAATAGTCCAGCCTTTGGCTTGACCTTGGACAGCTATCCTTGTTATAGGGGGATATCTAGTATCGCAGCTACTGGCTTTGCCCTTGTCGCCTATATTATTGGCTGTGAAAGGGGCTGGCTAGACAGGGGGACTTTAATCCGTAGGGTTAGGGGTACCCTTGACAGCCTGCTATATAGAGCTGACCATACAAAGGGTTTTTTCTATCATTTCATGGATATAAAGACAGGTAAAAGGTACAAAAAAAGCGAGCTATCCATTATAGATACAGCTATCGCCCTAGCTGGGGCTATAACAGCCGGGGAGTATTTTGGAGGAGAAATAAAGGAAAAGGCAGCAAGCCTTTTTAACCGGGTAGACTGGACCTGGTTTAGGGACAAGAAAAATAACCGTTTTTATATGGGCTATACTCCTGAGCAAGGGTTTTCTGGCTGGTGGGATTTTTATGCTGAGCAGCTACTTATGTATATCCTAGGGGCTGGATCTATGACCTACCCGGTGCCAGGAGATATGTTTTACAGCTTTGTCCGCTACAAGAGGGCCAATAGCCTTGATTTTATATATTCCTGGTTTGGCTCCTTGTTTACCCACCAGTATTCTCATGCCTTTATAGATTTTAGGGGTAGACTAGATAGGTATGGGGTAGACTGGTTTGACAATTCTGTAAGGGCAAGTTTGGCCAACAGGGACTACTGCATAGAGCTTGGCAGAAAATTTAAGACCCTGCATGAAAGATCCTGGGGTCTGACCCCTTGTCAGGGTCCTTTTGGCTATCAGGGCAGGTATGGAGCCGGTCCCTCTGGTATCTATGATGATGAACATATAGTGGATGGGACTGTTCCACCTTCAGGGGCATTGGGCTCTATTGTGTTTACGCCTGACCTTAGCCTAGAGGCACTAAACTATTATAAAGGTCAGACAAGGCTTTGGGGTGAGTATGGCCTAGTAGATGCCTACAACCTAGACATAAAGCAGGCCTGGTATGCAGACTCCTATATAGGTATAAACAAGGGGATCACATTACTTATGGCAGAAAACTATACTAGCGGTCTGGTTTGGGAGCTTTTTATGAAAAATGAAATTGTTCAAAGGGGCCTAAAGGTCGTAGGTCTAAGTGAGGATATAAAAAGGCATACTGCCTAAAACCAATGCAAGGGTTTTCCTTTTTTAGCATAGGGGGGCTTCTAAGGTCCTTGGGGATAATAAATACTAAAGGTAAAATAATATTAAGGTCATAGAGTAATAGGGTCATAGTTTGTAAGAACATTTTTAAGTATGTAGATAAAGGGAGGCCAAGGACTTGGACAAAAAGCTCTTATTTAAAGAAGTAGATCATAGGCTTTTAAATGATCCCGCCCCTTCAGCCTATCTAAACGAGCTTCTAGCCAGGGGTCATCTTGACCAGTATCCCTATACAATGCTAAGTGGCCTAAAGGCTGTCAAGCAATCTCCCCAGCACCACCCAGAGGGAGATGTATGGAACCATACCCTTATGGTGGTTGATATAGCTGCTGAGAATAAGGATAGGTCAAAGGACAGGAGGGTCTTTATGTGGTCTGCCCTCTTGCACGATTTGGGCAAGCTGCCTGCCACTAGGATTAGAAGGGGTAGGATCACTGCCTATGATCATGACAAGCTAGGAGCAGGGCTGGCTCAAGACTTTTTAATGGATTTACAAGAAGACGAGGCCTTTGCTGAAAGGGTAAGGGCCATGGTACGCTGGCATATGCAGGTCTTATTTGTGGTAAAGGGCTTGCC
>DGFG01000076.1:2616-6346 GCA_002391555.1 Firmicutes bacterium UBA3906 | reverse complement strand
TATCTTTTGCCCCTTTTCTATAGTAGTGGATAGGATAGACTCAAAGTAGGTCATGTTACTTTTATCTTTATTGACTTTAGCTTGGAAATACAATATAATTTTTAAGATGTCTTTTTGAATATTTACTTATAGAGGGAAATCTAACTATAATATTGAAATAAAAGGTGCTTAGTAATTAATAATATAGGCAAAGTAATTAATTTAGAGGATTCTTACTGTATAGTCGAATAGTATGGAGTAGGAGACTGTACAGAGGGCACGAAGGGAGGCCTTTGCATTTGAATATCCCAAACATTCTTACGACTATCAGATTTATACTGATTGGAGTTTTTGTATTTGTTTTCTTTGACAAGGAAATAGAGCATAATACAATTTGGGCTTTTGTAGTATTTGTTATAGCAGGTATAACTGATGCCTTAGACGGATTTCTTGCTAGACGTTACAATCAAATTACCAAATGGGGCAAGCTTATGGACCCCCTAGCAGACAAGCTAATGATAATTACTGTTTTGACCTGTCTTTATATTGCAGGGACAATACCCATGTGGGTAATTATAGTAATGGCATTAAAGGAGCTTTTGATGATAATAGGGGCAGCTCTTTTGTATAAAGATGGGGTTGTTGTTCAAGCAAATATTTATGGAAAGGTAGCTACAGTTTTATTTTATCTTGCTATAACCCTCATAGTGTTTGACTTATCCTATTCTATGCATGTGCTTACCATAGCTGTAATAAGCACCATCTTAGCCCTGATACAGTATACGATAAAGGGCTTTAATGCAAAAAAGGTTGACAATAGCAAGAACTTAGATATAATTAAGTAAAATATAAGGCAATGAGAAAGAGGAGTACACTATTGACTGCCAACAGAGAGGGATCTCCACCGGCTGAAAGGGATTCTAGGTCAAGGTTATAGTGGAAGGTCGCTTTCGAGCCTTCTGACTGAAAGATAATTATAGGTCAGGACGGAGCTCCCGTTAAAGAGTTAGAGGGCCTGCAAAGTAGCAGGAATCAAGGTGGTACCGCGAAGTAACCTTCGTCCTTTTAGGATGAAGGTTTTATTATTTTGGAGGGATATTTATGAAGACTAATAAGGAATTAGCAAAGACCTATGATCCGAGTCAGGTAGAAGACCGGGTATATAAAAGCTGGCTAGAAAACAAGTATTTCCATGCGACTATTAGTAAAGAAAAGGAGCCATTTACTATAGTCATACCACCGCCTAATATAACAGGTCAGCTCCATATGGGCCATGCCCTAGATAATACCTGGCAGGATATTATAATCCGCTATAAACGTATGCAGGGCTATTCTACCCTATGGCTACCTGGAACTGATCATGCTAGCATAGCAACTGAGGTAAAAATTGTTGAACAGTTGGCAGACCAAGGCATTAGCAAGCATGACTTAGGTAGAGAGGGCTTTCTCGAAAAGGCCTGGGAGTGGAAGGAAAAATACGGTTCTACTATAGTAAATCAGCTAAAGAAACTTGGTTCCTCCTGTGATTGGGATAGGGAACGGTTTACCATGGATGAGGGCTGCTCTCATGCAGTTAACGAAGTCTTTGTAAACCTATACAATAAGGGTTTAATTTATCAAGGGGATAGGATTATAAACTGGTGTCCGGAATGTAAAACTGCCCTTTCTGATGCAGAGGTAGAGTATGAAGAAAAACAGGGTAGTTTTTGGCACATTGCCTACCCCATAAAGGACAGTAACGACCGTCTAGTTGTTGCTACAACCCGTCCTGAAACCATGCTAGGGGATACTGCTGTAGCAGTAAATCCTGATGATGAAAGGTACCAGCACCTAATAGGCAAGACCGTAATTCTACCATTAGTAAACCGGGAAATACCAATAATAGCTGATTCCTATGTTGATAGTGAATTTGGTACAGGAGTGGTAAAAATAACACCTGCCCATGACCCTAATGACTTTGAGGTTGGACTGAGGCATGATTTACCCCAGATACGAGTTTTAGACGATGATGGCACGATGAACAGTGAGGCCGGTAGCTATGAGGGTATGGACCGTTATGAGGCTAGAAAGGCAATCGTAAAGGACTTAGAAGAACTAGGTCTACTTGAGAAAACCGAAGCGCATAGCCACAATGTAGGGGAATGTTATAGATGTACAACTGTTGTAGAACCCATAATCTCAAAGCAGTGGTTTGTAAAAATGAAGCCTTTAGCTGAGCCTGCTATTGAGGCAGTAAGGTCTGGAAAGACCAGATTTGTACCAAAACGTTTTGAAAAGACCTATTTTAACTGGATGGAGAATATCCGTGACTGGTGTATATCAAGACAGCTATGGTGGGGGCACAGGATACCTGCTTACTATTGCCTGAATTGTAATGAAACAATAGTAGCCAAGCAAGTACCAAGCAAGTGTAGCTGTGGCCACGATGAATTTAGGCAGGATGAGGACGTTCTAGATACCTGGTTTTCTTCAGCTCTATGGCCATTTTCCACCCTGGGTTGGCCTGAGAAAACAGAAGACCTAGACTACTTCTATCCAACCAGCGTGCTTGTAACAGGCTATGACATAATATTCTTTTGGGTAGCCAGAATGATTTTCTCTGGCTTAGAGCATACAGGCCAGGTACCCTTCAAGGATGTATTAATTCATGGTATGGTAAGGGATTCTCAGGGTAGAAAGATGAGCAAGTCCCTAGGCAACGGAGTAGACCCCTTGGAGATTATCGATGAATACGGAGCCGATGCCTTGAGAATGAGCTTGATAGTTGGTTCTTCACCTGGTAATGATATGCGCTTTCACATAGAAAAGGTAGAAGCCAGCAGGAACTTTGCTAACAAGATATGGAATGCTACAAGGTTTATCATGATGAACCTTGAAAACATGAGAGATAAAGACTTAAAGGCTGGACAGATGGACTTAGCTGACAGATGGATTATAAGTAGGTATAATAGGCTTGTAGGCGAGGTAACAGAAAACCTAGACAAGTATGAACTAGGGATAGCAGCACAAAAGGTATACGATTTTATTTGGAATGAGTATTGTGACTGGTATATAGAGCTAGTAAAGCCTAGATTGTATGGAACAAACGAGGAAGCACGGTCTACTGCCCTATATACCCTAGTATATGTTTTATCTAATACCCTAAAGCTCCTACACCCCTTTATGCCCTTTATTAGCGAGGAGATATGGCAACATCTATCAGCTAGCAGTGAGGACAGTATAATGGTATCCTCCTGGCCAAGGCTAAAGGATGAAGAACTAGACGATGAGGCAGAAGCAAGGATGGATTCTATCATGGATACCATCAGGGCTGTTCGTAACATTAGAGCTGAGATGGATGTTCATCCTTCAAGAAAGACCAAGCTTATTATTGTAGCCAAAGAGGATAAAAGAGAAATATTTGAGGAGGCCAAGGTATACTTAGAAAAGCTAGCTTATGCTTCTGAAATTATTATAAATGAGGCTAAGGATGAACTAGCTGCCAACGCAGTACCGATTGTAGTCGATATAGGCCAGATATATATACCCTTAGAGGACCTAGTTGATTTTAAGAGCGAGCTAGACCGGCTAGAAAAGGAAAAGGCAAAGCTAGAGGGCGAGCTAAATAGGGTAAATGGGAAACTATCTAATCCAAACTTTGTTGAAAAGGCTCCAGCTGCAATAGTAAAGGCAGAAGAAGAGAAAAAGGCTAAATACGAAGATATGATGGCTAGTGTATTAGAGCAAATAGATAAGATAAGAAAGATGATGG
>DGFG01000076.1:940-2531 GCA_002391555.1 Firmicutes bacterium UBA3906 | reverse complement strand
AGCTAGACTATAGTACAAGGAAGGGTTGGGATTTTCATTATGGTTATTCCAGTTTTATGCGGAGATAAGTGGCATCCTGCAGATATAGTTAAAAAGGGCCTAAAGGGTCTAGAAGGTCTAGAGTATAGCTTTAACTTTCTAGAAAATGCTCAAGACATTTCTCTTGAACTATTCAAGGACAACAGGATAATTATCTTGAGTAAATCAAATAATGTTAGTCAAGAGGATGAAAGCCCATGGCTAGATCAAGAGCTTGACCTAGCTATAAAGGACTATGTTGAGGCAGGTGGGAGCTTGCTGGCCTTACACTCGGGTACTTCAGATTATGAGGATAGCAAAGACCTAAAGCCGCTTTTAGGAGGAGTTTTCGCCCACCATCCAGACCAATGCCCAGTAAAGGTTAGTTTTTTAAATGATCACCTACTAACAAAGGGCTGCAGTGACTTTACTCTTGTGGATGAGCATTATTTTATGGATATGAACGATGATAATATCGATGTTTTTGTGACTACTGAGTCTGAGCATGGCAGTCAGCCAGGGGGCTGGATAAAAAAACAGGGCAAGGGCCGAGTCTGTGTAATTACACCTGGCCACAATCTTGAGGTTTGGCTAGAACCATCCTTTCAAAGACTGCTTAAAAATGCGATAGGCTGGTGCTTGGGTTAGACCATGCATTCTAGCAAATAGTCTAAACTAATGAGATACTGTATATTATAAGGAGGAAATTGCACTTGAAATGTTCCAGCCCAATAAAGGATAATAAAATAAGACCTTTAAAGCTTTGGTACGAGCAAGCAGCAAATGAGTGGGTTGAGGCCCTACCCTTGGGTAACGGTAGGCTCGGAGCCATGGTCTTTGGGGGAGTAGAAAAAGAACGAATACAGCTAAATGAGGATACTCTATGGTCTGGCCAGCCCTATGATACAAATAATTATCAGGCTAAAAAGTATTTAAATAAGGTTAGAGGTCTGATCTTTGAGGGTAAGTATAAAGAGGCACAGGATATTATAGAGCAAAATATGCTAGGCCCTGACAACCAGGCCTATAAACCTCTAGGCAACCTATACCTACAGTTTTCAAACACTGCTAAGGCAACAGAATATAAAAGGGAGTTAGACCTAAGAGAGGGCATAGCAAGGGTAAGCTATAAACAAGACCATGCTATAATTACTAGAGAGGCCTTTATAAGTGCACCGGACCAGGTTTTAGCTTTAAAAATTACAAGCTCTAAAGAGGCTAGCCTATCACTTACTCTTTCAGTCGATAGCCTCCTAGAGCACAAGGTAAAAACCCAGGGAGATGACTGTCTCCTGCTAAAGGGCCAATGTCCTTCGGATATCCCAGACAAATATTTAAGCAAGGATAGACTACATAACAAAAAGAAACAGGGTATCGAATTTGCCCTTATGGTAAAGGTTAAATCCAATGATGGGCAAATTGAAGGGGATAAAGGGTCTATATCTATTAGGGATGCAAGCTCAATAACCATCTATCTAAGCTCAGCTAGTAGCTTTAATGGATTTGATAAAGACCCTGTATTAGAGGGCAAGGACTACAAGCTCATTTGCAGTAAAACTATGGACCTTGCAGC
>DGFG01000076.1:0-691 GCA_002391555.1 Firmicutes bacterium UBA3906 | reverse complement strand
TAGAGAATGTCAAAAAAGGTGGAGAGGATGCAGGTTTAGTTTCTCTATTATTCCAGTATGGGAGGTATCTACTGATATCTTGTTCACGACCTGGAACCCAGGCAGCTAACCTGCAGGGTATATGGAATGAGGACCTATGGCCTGCCTGGAATTCAAACTATACCAGCAATATAAATGTACAGATGAACTACTGGCCAGCAGAGGTATGCAATCTAGCTGAGTGTCATGAGCCACTTTTTGATATGATTGATGACCTTATGATAAGTGGTGCTAGGACAGCAGATATACATTACGGCGCAAGGGGCTGGACTGCTCACCACAATATCGACCTATGGCGGTCTACAACACCCGCTGAAGGGTCTGCTAGCTGGGCCTTTTGGCCAATGGCTGGCCCTTGGCTATGCGCCCATTTGTGGGACCACTATATGTTTAACAAGGATATTGATTTTCTTAGGGAAAGGGCTTATCCTGCTATTAGGGGAGCTAGCTTATTTTGCTTAGACTGGTTAGTTGAGTACAAGGATGGAAGTCTAGTGACCTGTCCTTCGACTTCGCCCGAAAACGTTTTTGTTACCCCTGAAGGCGAGGAGGCAAGTGTAAGTTTTGCCTCTACCATGGATATATCCATAATACGGGAGCTTTTTATTCAGTTTATATATGCCTCTAGCATCCTTGAATGTGATAAAGACCT
>DGFG01000009.1 GCA_002391555.1 Firmicutes bacterium UBA3906 | reverse complement strand
AACATACCTGCTGCTGTAGCAAAGGAATAGTTCATCTGTCTAATACCATACTTAAGAACAAATATATCAATTGTCTCAGAAACATCCTGGACTATACCATTACCTAAGAGGTACTGGACCTCAAAGCCTGCATTGAGTATCCAGCCTAGGTTTAGTATCAGCAGGACTACAAATGTTGACTTGATTCCAGGTAGGGTTATATAACGGATCCTTTGGAATCTGTTGGCGCCGTCCATATATGCGGCCTCATAAAGCTCAGGATTAATGCCACTTATGGCTGCTAAATATATAATAGAGTTCCAACCTGTTTCCTTCCAAATATGTGCGCCTGCAACTATCCCCCAAAAATACTTTGGTTCTGCAAGCCAATGTACGTTTTCTTTTATAATTCCTAATGACATCAGTATGTCATTTAAAAGACCACCTTCTGATGTTAGAAAGTTGTGAACTAAACCAGTAACAATTATCCATGACAAAAAGTGGGGCAGGTATGAAACAGACTGTACAACCTTTTTGTAAGTCTTGTGCTTTATCTCATTGATCAAAATAGCAAGTCCTATAGCACAGATAAAGGATAAGATTATATTAATAAGGCTCATACAAACGGTATTTCTTAGAACCCTTATAAAATGTTCATTGGTAAAGAGCTTTTTAAAGTTTTCTAAGCCTACCCATTCTTGTTCGAAAAATGTTTTTGCTGGCTTAAACTTTTGAAAGGCCATAGTCAAGCCAAAAAGCGGTACATAGTTAAATATGAATACATAAATAAAAATCGGTAAGGACATGAGTACTAATGATCTTTGCCTTATAATCTCACGGCCTAAGGACCGACGTTTTGGTTTTATCTTTAAAGTGCCCACCGACTTGCTTGTAGCGGTTCTCATTACATACCTCCACCTCTCCAGGTAACCTTAAGATATTATTAAATGTGGATACACAAGCTGTTTGGCTTGTGTATCCACCAAAGAGGGAACTTAAAGTACTAGGCTATTCCATCCTAGCCTTAATTTCTGAGTTAACCCAATCTAGGTAAGCCTGAGTATTGATTTTTTCCATTCTAGCCATGTAATCATCCCATGCTGCATCAAACTTGTCTTCATCTGCGATGATTATACGGGGTAGATAGGTGTTCTCTAGGTCTGTCAGCTCATTGAATGCTGTCTGAGCGTCTGAACCGTCAGGCACTGTATATCCCCATACTGGATAGTATGCTGGAGATTCCTCAGTTGGCATTGTTAAGAACTCTGTAACTAGTTTGAAGCCATAATTATCTAAGAACTCATTATCGAATTCTGAACGGGTAGCTGCAAACTCACTAGGCTGTTGGTTAGCATCGCACCAGTTACCATCGCTATAGATACCCTGGATCTTGGGGAACTGAGCATATAGCTGGTCTCCCAAATTCTTGTTAATCCAGTCTTGGTCACGTGCATTAACACGTTGCTCCTCTGTACGATAGAACATACCATTTTCGTCTACATGATAGTGCTCGCCTTCGATGCCCCATGATAAGAGCTTTTGTACATCTTCATTTAAGCAATAGTCGATGTATTCAAGTGCTCTTTCAACATCCTTGCACTGGGTGGTTATACCCATACCGTTTCCTCCTACAAATGTTGGAGGATCCATATAAGAATCGGTATATCCTTCAAATGTGATTGGTAGCGGAACGTAGGTTCTCTCATACTTTTCTTCTTGTAGTAGTACATTTACACCGTCTTGGAAGTTCCAGCCCTGGTCAAACATTCCTAGAACGCGACCCTGGGAAATCTTTTGGAGGTATGCGTCATAGTCCTGTGTAAAGGTTTCAGCTGAAATTAAGCCCTTGTGATACATTTCGTTAAGCTTTTTGTACCATTTCTTGGCATAATCGGTGTTTTGATATAGGCTAGCTTCATAGGTTTCCTTATCTACCACAACGTCACCATCGTTGGGATGGCCTATTAGGTGCTGTGGTGGGTTTTTCAGACAGAAGGATCTCCAGTCATAGGATAATACCTCGTATCCTAGGGTTGGTTGTCCATCTATCTCAGGATATTTTTCTTTGTAGTTAAGTAATAGGTCAAAGTACTCATCAACAGTTTTTGGGATTGGGTAGCCAGCATCAGCTAGTACAGCCTTTTGAATCCAGAAGCCTGGTCCGCCGTGCTCAACTGGTTTCCAATCGCCATAGTAGCGATCCCAGATGTCAAGAAGATAAATCTTGTCCTTGCTTTCGCCGGAAGCTGCCCTTAACCTATCCATATAAGGCTCATAGTGAGACTTAATATTTGGATAATTGCCAATTTTGTCGGACAGGTCAATAAAGACCCCGTTTTCCATAGCTAATGCTCTAGCCTGGCTTGGGTTCATTAGATCTGGTAAGTCCTGACCAGATATCATGGTACCCATTTTCTCAAAAAGGTCACCTACGAGGAATTCAAACTCGATAGTTACCCCGGTGAGCTCCCTAACCTTTTCAACAACAGGGTTGCCCTCTGCTGGAGCTTGGTTCTGGTCACCTGAGAAGTAAGTAAAGGTGATTGGGTCTTTTTTTGGTGCTTCGGTCTCTTTGCCGGTTGGATCCTTTGTTGGATCAGGTGTCTTGTCGACTTCATCTTTCTTGCAGCCAGTTGCCATGATTCCTACTACTAAACATACAACTAGTAATAGAATCAGGATTTTTGACTTTTTCATCATTTACCCCCCTATTAATATAATAATGGTATTAAAAACATTATAGAATTTTTACTGATAGGACTAACCTAAAAAAAATATAGGTGTTTCTTGAAAAATTATAGTATCTATAAGAAATTCACAATATTTTAAGATTTGTTTGTGCAATCTTATGGGTAATGGATGGCCAGTAGCTAGCTGGCTAGGATTTTCGAAAATCACTAGGGGTCATTTTTGTATAGTCATAGAACTTTGCAGAGAAATAATTAGGGTCCTCAAAACCTACCCTTGAAGCTATTTCATATATTCTAAGGCTTGTATTTTTAAGTAGCTCCTTTGACTTTTCTATACGGAGGCTATTGAGGTAATGGTTTAGGCTGCAGCCCTTTTTCTTGATGAATTGTTGGCCCAAATAGGCTGGGTTAATATAAAAATGCTCAGCTATGTCAGTTATTTTTATAGGTTCGGTGAAATGATTGTCCACAAAAGCAATAATCTTGTTTATGGTTTCACTTTTGTGTCTGCTTTGTTTAGAGGCAAAGTCATTGCAATGGAGGCAAAAGTCTATTGCCTGGTCTCCTAGCTCATATATACTTAATTTGTCTTGGATTTTTTTATAGGCAGCATAAAGGTCTGCTAGTTCACAGATACCAGTTATTCTTTCATTTAGGATCTGGATAACAGAGGCCATTATACTGTCAAGGTGAATAAGGGCCAGTTCAGGCACAGGCCGGGCTGAGGCAAAGTGATCCACTAGCTGCCTAATATTATTAACCAGCTTGTCCATATCGCCCTTCCTAAAGGCAGTGATTACATTGATAACAGCACCCTTGTCCTCAAATACATTGCTAAAGGTCTCATCTTTGATATTATCAAAGAAAATTATAGAGGGGCCATTTGTATAAAATCTTTTGTTCATGCACTTTCCTATAGATTTTATAGACTCGTGTATATCGCAAAAACTATCTACCTTTTTTCCTACTAGTATATCTACTTCTGTATCCTTTTCTATCCTGAGGTATTCGCAAATCCTCCCAGTTAGACACTCGATATGAAAATCAAACCTAGACAGGATGCTAAGGCCCACGACTATTGAATAATTGTCACTATCATTTCTTGCCACAAACCTCATGTTGTCCTCACCTATTATATGGGACAGGGCCTCTCTAAGGCTGGGAAGTTTGATCTTTTCTCCTACTGGAGACTCAAGGTCTAGTCTATAATCCCTGCGTCTGATTATATGTATATAGCGGAGCCCATACTGCTCTTCATTTTCCAGGGATAGCTCATTATCGGGTTTATCTCCTATCATTATATTATTTATATAAGACTTTAGCTTTTCACTCTGGCGGAGGGTCATTTCATCTAAGAGCTCCTTTATCTCCAAGAGGGATTTATACAGGATGGTCTCGTCTATAGGCTTTAAAATGTAGTTGTTTACATTGTACCTGAGGGCCTGTCTAGCATACTCAAACTCACTATAACCACTTAGGATGATAAACTCTATATCGCTTGAAATGTTTTCACGGGTATACTTTAGGAGGGAGAGTCCATCCATCTCAGGCATCCTAATATCAGTCAGGACTAAGTTGGGTCTATGCTCTCTTATGGCCTCTATGGCCTCTTTACCATTTCTTGCTGTAGCACACACACTGTAGCCTAAATCTGACCAATTTATGATTTTTCTCAAGCCATCAACTATCTGTTTTTCATCGTCAACTATCATTACCTTGTACAAGCTCTTGACTACCTCCTTGGTCTAAGCTTATCCTTATAATAATCTTAGTGTATTCACCTAACCGGCTATCTATCTCAAACTCACACTGGTCTGCATAATATAACTCAAGCCTTCCTAGAACATTTTTGATCCCTATCCCCTTGCCAGATAGGCTGTTGATGTTTTTAATCTCATCCTGGGTCATGCCCTTTCCATTATCATAAACCTTTAATATCAGCTTGTCTTCATCTTTGATTCCCCTGATGACCAGCTTTTTAAGGCCGTTTGTCTCAGAAAAACCATGTTCGCAGGAATTGTCCACAAAGGTTTGCAGGGTCATCTTTGGGATCATAAAATCCAGTATAGACTCATCTACATCGATAAGATATTCTAGTTCCTCCTCATACCGGTACTTTTGTATCTCTAGATACTCCTTTATAAAGTCAATTTCCTCCCTGATAGTTACCATATCCTCAGGCCAGGTAAGGATCTTTCTAAAGATAAAAGACATATTTCTAATTATCCTTGCAGTCTCGTACTCATTTTTTAGGTATGACTTCATCCTTATCGTTTCTAGCACATTAAACATAAAATGGGGGTTTACCTGGCCCTGGAGTGCCTTGAGCTCAGCCTGATTTTTTAAAAGTTCAAGCTGGGTTTCCCTAATCTTGGCCTTGTAAACGTCCTCAATAAGAGACCGTATCTTTTCAAGCATCTTGTTCATTGAGTTCATCAATAGGCCTAGCTCATCATTACCCATCTTGGTATCTGGGATTAACCTATAATCGCCTAGCTCAGCCCTTTTCATATGGTTTGCTAGAATATCTATCCTCCTATATAAGGAGCCCGCTATCATAAGTATAATTAGACTAGCTGAAAGGGCTACTATAACAATTAGTATAAATATCTGTGTAATACTTGACTTAATTTCTGGCTGCATAAAGTCCTTGTCTAGATGGCACACTAACCTCCAGCCTGACAGGACATTTAGGTCTCTTTCTAGTACTATCTGATCCTCTTGGGCTTTTACTAGGTCAAAGGATCTAAAGCTGTCTCTATCATACTCCGGGCTACCCTTGTTTGATTGGGCGGATATCTGTCCCCTACTATTTACTATATAAATATTTCCCGGCAATATTTCACTGGAAATTGCCTTGTCTAGAGCATCTGTCTTGAAGGTGACCTTTAAATAATGATTGTATCTGCTTTTTACAAAATCTAGTTTTCTAAAATAGGAGAGCTGCTTGGTTGTAGATGTAGCAAACATCATCTTGTCAATATGGTTAATAAAGAGGGAATCCTGTTTTGCCTCTTGAAGCTGCCCATACCAATCCTCAGTAGTGACAAGGCCATCGAGCCGCCTTATATATCTGCTATTTAATATTGTTTCATTGTCAGTATAGACAGAAAAGAAAGCAATATTGGTATTATAGGGCAATATTCTCAGCCAGGCATCTCTTAGGTAGCTGTTGAATTCATCATGGGCTCTGGCCATATCCTTATACTCATTATTTATATAGCTATACATCTTGTTATCAGGATAGATAGCATTTGATAATGACATGGCACTTAGGGCATCTGACTCAATAGAGGAGGCTATCCGATCAAGGGCCTGGTTAAATATTATAAGCTTTTCTTTTTTAATGTTTTCCATAGCAGAGCTAT
>DGFG01000026.1 GCA_002391555.1 Firmicutes bacterium UBA3906 | reverse complement strand
GCTGGATCTGTCAGGTCATCAGCTGGCACATAAACCGCTTGAACGGATGTGATAGACCCATCCTTTGTAGAGGTTATCCTCTCTTGGAGTTCTCCCATCTCCTCTGCCAAGGTTGGCTGGTAGCCAACGGCTGAAGGCATACGACCAAGCAGGGTAGAAACCTCGCTACCTGCCTGGACAAAGCGATAAATATTGTCAATAAAGAGGAGTACATCCTGCTTTGCTTGATCCCTAAAATACTCTGCCATGGTCAAGCCAGACAGGCCAACTCGCATACGGACACCGGGCGACTCGTTCATTTGGCCAAAAACCAGGGCTGTTTTGTCTAGTACACCAGACTCTCCCATCTCTCTCCAAAGGTCATTACCCTCCCTGCTTCGTTCACCGATACCAGTAAAGATGGAATAGCCACCATGCTTCATAGCAACATTGTGGATTAGCTCTTGGATAAGGACTGTCTTACCTACACCGGCTCCACCAAACAGGCCTATTTTCCCTCCCTTTGGATATGGCTCTAAAAGGTCTATTACCTTTATACCTGTTTCTAGTAGCTCTGAGGAAGGCCTTTGCTGTTCAAAGGATGGTGCTTTTCTATGGATCTCCCAGCGGGCTTCTTGGTCTGGAATTGGGGGACCACCATCTATTGTCTGGCCTAGTACGTTAAACATCCTTCCTAGGGTTGCCTCACCTACTGGAACCTTTATGCTTGCTCCTGTTGCTACAACATCCATGTTACGGGCCAGGTTTTCGCTTTCAGCTAATATAATACAGCGGACCGTATCTCTACCGACATGCTGGGCAACCTCCATAACCCTTTGCTCACCATCTACTGTAACAGTAAGGGCTTCTTTTATATTAGGCAGGTGTCCGTGCTTAAACTCAACATCTATTACCGAGCCAGATACCTGCACGATTTTTCCTATTTTCAAGACCTTTGTCCCTCCTTTTGTCTTTTCATTTTCTGTGCCCTTGCACCAGCCGTTATTTCTGTGATTTCCTGGGTAATTGTAGCCTGGCGCACCCAGTTATACTGAAGGGTCAAATCAGCTAATATCTTTTCTGCATTCCTATTTGCAGCGTTCATTGCTGTCATACGAGCACTTTGCTCACTAGAAAAGCTATCTACAAGGGCGCTGTAGATAAAGCCAGATACCCAGCTTTCTACTACATTGTCCAAGATAGCATCAATTGAGGGGTAAAACTCAAAGGCTGTAGCTAGGTCAGCCTTATTCTCCTTCCCATCAGAGGATAGTAGCTGGCTATGCTCAAAGGGCAATAGGCAGCTAGTTACAACATCGGTTACCAAGCTATTTTTGAGCTCACTATAGATAAGATAGATCTTGTCAATCTCCTTCTTTTCAAAAAGGTCTAAAAGGATTGAGCTAATCTCCCTAGCCCTATCCATTGTAGGGTTTTGTGCAGTATATAGAAAGCTTTTAACAATAGGGATCCCCTGGCTGGTGAAAAACCGCCTTCCGTATTCACCTACTACAAAGAGCCGGCTATTTGGATGGTTAGATATAAGCCTCTGGGCCTGCCTGATAACGTTTTTGTTATAGGAGCCAGCAAGTCCCTTGTCAGCAGTAATCACCAAGAGGCCATAGGTCTCATCCCTTGTGTCGCTAGTGGCCTTTGATGTGAAATAGGGGCTATCTACTCCCTCGACTGCTTGTAATATCTGGCCAATCTCATTGTTTAGAGCATTAAAATAAGGCCTTGTCTTGTCTAGCTCAGCCTTTGCCTTTCTCATCTTGCTAGAGGCTATCATGTACATGGCATTTGTTATTTTCCTTGTATCCTGTATGCTTTTTATCCTAGTTCTAATTTCCTTTGCGTTAAGCATCTCTTATCTGTACCTGCCTTGCCTTGCTAAGATATTCTTGGCTAACTAATAAGATTGACTCCTTTAGGTCTTCTTTTAACTCTCCACTTTGATTTATTTCCTGATATATATGGGGGGCATTGTCCCTAAAATAGGCAAGTAATCCTTCTTTAAGGTCCTCTATCTCTTTTAGGGGTATATCCTGCATAAGTCGGCTCAGTGCGGTTACCAAAAGAACAACCTGCTCTGCCTGCCTTAGTGGCTTGTGCTTTGCTTGCCTTAAAAGGTACATAAGTCCCTGGCCAAATGCCAGCTGTTTTTTAGTATTATCGTCTAGTTCACTTGCAAACTGCATAAAGACTTCCATCTCTTTATACTGGGCCAGCTCTAGCCTCAGGCTACCTACAGCCTTTTTCATGGCCTTGGACTGGGCATCCCCGCCTACACGGGAAACAGACAAACCAATATTTATAGCAGGCCGCTGGCCTGAGAAAAACAGGTCGCTTTCCAAATAGATTTGGCCGTCTGTGATGGAAATAATGTTGGTAGGAATATAAGCAGATACATCTCCTGCCTGGGTTTCTACAATAGGAAGGGCGGTCATAGAGCCCCCTCCTTTTTCCTTAGAAAGCTGGCCTGAACGTTCTAAAAGGCGAGAATGTAGGTAAAATACATCCCCTGGATAGGCTTCCCTGCCAGGAGACCGCTCTAATAATAGGCTCAAGGACCTATGGGCAGTAGCGTGCTTGGTCAGGTCATCATAGACGATGAGTACCCTTTGCCCATGATACATAAAATATTCCCCCAAGGCGCAGCCTGCATAGGGCGCTATATATTGGAGGGGAGCTGGGTCACTAGCAGATGTATTTACAACTATGGTATAATCCATAGCACCATTGCGGCGAAGAATATCAACCGTTTGTGCGACTGAGCTGGCCTTTTGTCCTATTGCAACATAGATACAGACCACATCCTTGCCCTTTTGATTTAGTATGGTATCTAAGGCAATTGTGGTTTTCCCTGTCTGCCGGTCGCCTATAATTAACTCTCGCTGCCCATGTCCAATAGGATATAGAGCATCTATGGCTAGGATACCTGTTTCCATAGGCTTTCTTACTGGTTCACGGTCGGTTACGCTTGGGGCTGGTGACTCTATAGGCCGATAACCATCCTCTTTAATAGGGCCTAGCCCATCAATTGGTTTGCCTAGCGCATCTATAACCCTTCCCTTGAACTGGTCACCTACAGGTATACCTGCCGCCCTGCCGGTCCTTTTAACTATGCTGCCCTCAGCTATATGGCGGCCATCATCAAAGAGGATACAGCCAATCTCATCCCGCCTAATCTCCTGGACCATTCCCCTGATACCAGATGAAAAAATCAGTATCTCCTGGTACCTAACATTTGGCAGCCCACCTACCCTGGCAATCCCATCACCAACATTTAGGACAGTACCAAACTCCTGCTCAAGAGCTCTGGGTGTCCAGTCCTTTAGGGTTTCCTTTACCAAGGGTATTAGCTGGTCATCCTCATGCTTTAGCTTTAAGATATCATCCCTTAGCTGTAGTAGACGGGACTCTAGGGACCAGTCATAGACAGAGTCCAAATTCCAAATTAGGGTCTCACCCCTGTAGCTAACTGTACCAACCTCTAAGCGAAAGCCCTCTCTTAGGGTCTTGTCCTCCTTCCAGGACAAGGTTACAACCCTCTTGTATTTATCTTTAAGAAACTCAATTAAATTTTTTCTTTGCTCATTTGTAGGAGGTACAGGGCTATATAGTATAGCCTGCACCTTGCTATGTCTGCTATCTATCATGCACTCACTCCTGTTTTACAGCATGCAAAAATTGATCTAAACTCTCTGTTGCAGATTGGGCCACCATCCTTTTGGCTGCTGTGTAGGCCAAGGAGGCTATCTCTTCCTGGGTGTCGGCCAGGATTTTTTTCCTTTCCCGCATGGCTGTATCTCGGGCATCCTTTAGTAGGTCCTCTGCCTCTTTTTTTGCTTTTTCAATTACCAGGTCTGCGGCCTCCTGGGCCTCTTTTACTGCCTGGGCCTTCATCTGTGCAATTTCTATCTCAGCCTTATCAAGTTTTTCCTTGTAAGTGGCCTCCATTCCCTCTGCACTTTCAAGCTTTTCCACTGCATTCTGGTCTAGACCAAGGTAATAGTCTTCTCTTTCTCTCATAAATTTTTTAACTGGATTATAAAGCAGCAAATACAGGCCAAAGGCCAGTATGGTAAAGTTAAATAGGTGAAGGAGTATCTGCTGCAAATCTATATTTAAAGGCAAATTCATCTATTATCGCCCCCTACAGAACGAATAAAATCATAATCGTGACTACTAGGGTAAAGATAACAGCGGTCTCAATAAATACAAGGCCTAGCATCAAGCCACCCCGGATATTGTCCCCTGCCTCTGGCTGGCGGGCAATACTTTCAGATGACTTGGAAATGGCCTTGCCCATAGCAAGAGCACCAGTTGCTGAAGCAATGGCTATGGCTGCAGCAGCGGCTATTGCCTTGACGGCTGTTGAATCTTGTCCCTTGCCCTCTGACTCCCCTGCCTGTTCAGTCGGCTCTTGGGTAGCCTGCTGGTCTTGGGCGGACTCTGCAAATACAAACATGGTCATAGATGCCATAAGCAGGCCAATTGTCAAAATAGCTATAAATACTTTTCCTAATAAATTTGCTCTTTTCATTTATATAAACTTCCTTTCTTTTTTGTCTATCTTGTTTGGTCTATGTTATTTGGTCTATAGTGCTTTTTCTAGACTGTTATGGTCTTTCCTACTTTTTTCTTTTTCTCATGGGGCTTGCTTACTTCTCCGAAGGAAGATGATGCTAACATTATCAAGACATAGGTTTGAACTAATGCATGAATCAAGGTAAACATCACGCCCACAATGACCGGCAAGCCAAAGCTTAAGGACAAGTAATGGTAAACCAGTTCAGTGACTAATACTCCACTTAATAGGGAGCCAAAAAGTCGAAAACTCATAGATAAGGGCATGGAAAAATCCTTTAGGGCACTTCCTAAACCCCGGAAACCATTTAAAAAAAGTCCTCCTCCAAGAATAATTAGGTAGGTTAATGTACCCATAGCGATGGCGGCATTTATATCCGACAAGGGAGCAGGTAGGGAGATTGGGTAACCCTTTGTAGTAATCGCCTGAAATCCTATCAGCTCAAAGAGGGTCCCAAAGAAGATATAAGTCCCAGCTGCAAAAATATAAGCACCCAAAAAGCCATAGCTGTGGGGGCTGTTTTTCTTGGCAAAGTTTTCGAAAAAGCCAACCAGCTGCTCGATTAGGAGCTGGAGCCTACCTGGTATTGTCTTAAATTTTGGTATTGCAAAAATTCGGATCAAGGCTGCAGTAATTAACAGGATAGCAGTAACAACAAATGCAGAGGCAAGCCCTGGATTTACCTCTTTTATACCAAACAGGTTAATGGTATTGGTATCATGCATAACTGCATCCCGCATTATAACACTGATGCTTTCATGTTTTTTAGCTGGAGGTCCAGTCAATAGCACTCCTATTAATAGGGCTAGTATGATAGATATCCATATTATAATAGTCACTTTCTTTTTGTTTTTTATGGCGACCACCCACCCCTCCTCCTAAAGCAGTAGTTTTTTTATAAATACACTAGCTGGCCATCAAGCAGCCAGCCTTGTTTTCCTTACTTTTTGTTGGCGCGCCAACAATTTATACATAAAAATAGACAACATAATGGGCAAAACTGAACCCACATTGTTGACATGCCAACATTATACTCCTTAAAAGTAGCTTTGTCAATAGCAGGCCAATCACTTAACTTGTTATATATAACCATCCTCCAGCTACAAGACACATGAATTAGGATAGAAAAAATAAGTCCAGGTTCATGTAAATAATGGATAAATTTTGCCACAAGTTAGCATAATAAACTTAGGCCGATAGCTTTAAGTATTGGGGTCTAACTTAACACCCATATTTACTGCGAAAGTCGCTTTTTTTATATCCTAGCTAACATATCTGAAAGGACGTAACCCATGCTAACTAGATTTAGTGTTAATAGACCCTACACCGTTTTTGTTTCAATCATAATCATAATCATCCTAGGCCTTATATCCTATGCCAATATGGGGCTTGACTTCCTACCTAATATAAACCTACCCTACGCTATGGTTGTTACTAGCTATCCCGGTGCCTCCCCTGACCTAGTTGAGTCCTTGGTGACTGTTTCTCTTGAGCAGGCAATGCTAACTATTAAAAACATCAGCCAAATCCAATCTGTCTCCTTTGAAAATATCTCTTATATAATACTAAAATTTAACGAAGGTACAAATATGGATTCTGCCCTTATAGAAATGCGGGAGTGCCTTGACCTGGCTACAGGCTACCTACCAAAAGAGGCTGGATCACCTAAAATAATAAAGATAAACCCAGATATGATGCCAGTCCTTGTTGCCTCCCTTTCTATAGCGGATAAGGATTTATCAGAGGCTAGTAGCCTCATAAAGCAAAAGATTCTGCCTGACCTTCAGTCCCTAGAGGGTGTAGCTAATATATCTGTAACAGGCCTAGTTGAGGACTATATAAATGTAGTTATCTCAAGGGACAAGTTAGATAGCTTTAACAGTGACTTGGCCAAGTTTTATAGACAAGAGGCAGAAAAGGAGATTAGAGAGGCCGCAAGTGAGCAAATCATAAGTCAAATAGACAAGGGTATACAGGACAAGGTAGATAGTCTTGCTGCCTTTGGGATAAGGCCTGAGGCATCTATGGAAATGGTCCAGGCTAATAGGGATAGGCTAATCCATCAGGCTAAGGACCAGATCGATGAAATCGTAGAAAAAGAGCTTGCCAAACTTGATATTCCAAAGCTTGATATTAGCCAGGACTTGGTCCAAAACCTTATCATGTCCCAAAACCTTTCCTTGCCAGCTGGGGCAGTTGATAGTCAAGAGGGTATCTTGTATCCAGTTAGGGTCGGTGACAAAATAAAGGGTATAGAAGAACTAGAATCTATGGTGGTAGTAGATATTCCAGGCTACAAGAGTGCAAGACTAGGCGACCTTGCAAATATTTATAAAAACGACAACAGAGACCAGATTTATTCTAGGGTTAATGGCAAGCCCGCCCTAATCTTAAGCGTCCTAAAGCAGCCAGACTATTCTACAACAGACCTTACAAATGATTTCCTAAAAAAAGTAGAAGACCTGTCAGAGCAATACCCAGGCCTTAGCTTTGAATACCTAGTAAACCAGGGTAACTATGTAAATATGATGATAGATACAGTCTTAGATAATCTCTTAATCGGAGCTCTTTTGGCTGTTCTTGTCCTGATATCCTTTCTGCGCCATTTTAAACCTACCCTTATTCTGGCTGCATCCATAGCAATCAGCCTAGTTACAAGCTTTGTACTTATGTACTTTTCAGGGGTTACCCTCAATGTAATATCCATGGGCGGCCTGGCCCTTGGTGTAGGCATGTTGGTTGACAACTCTATCGTTGTTATCGAAAACATATACCGGATGATTGCCCAGGGTATGTCTAGGAAAAAGGCAGCCTTGCAGGCTAGCAAGGAGGTAGCTGGACCTATTCTTTCATCAACCCTTACTACTATAATTGTATTTTTACCCCTCCTATTTATCAAGGGCTTGACCCGACAGATATTTACCGATATGGCCCTTACAATTAGTTTTTCCTTGGCAGCTAGTCTACTTACTGCCCTTAGCCTAGTACCTGCTATTTCAGCTAAGTACTTAAAAGAAACTCAAATAAAGAAAAAGTCCTTTTCCTTGAAGCTAACATCTAGCTATGTAAGGCTGCTAGAAAAATCATTAGGCTATAAAAAGCTTACAATAGGCCTATGCCTACTTTTATTTGTACTAAGTATCGTAGCTGGCCTTAAGTCTGGAAGGACCCTCCTGCCACAAGTAGAGTCCGAGTCTATTAGCCTTGAAGTAACAATGCCTGACTCCTATAGCTATGAGGACTCTTTTAAGGCTCTTGACCGATTATACGAGGACCTAACCCTTATTGATGGTCTCTCTACTATAGGTGTAGTTTATAAGGCAGATGAGCTTGACCTTGCCCTTGATATTAGCAATATGCTAAATACAAGTGATGCTAGCATTGATATTTTGCTCGATAAGAATAGTAAAAGGTCTAGCATAGATATATATGATGATATAGCCAGGCTAGCTGACACTAGTGACCTTGATATAAAAATAACCGACACAAACCAGGAAATAGACTCCATCTCCGGTGGCAAGGTTGTGGTCAACCTATTTGGTGAGAATAAAAATGAGCTTTCTAATGCAGCCCTTGTAGTGGAAAGGATTATAAGGGATGTGGAAGGGACCCGGAATGTAGAAAATGGACTAGACAAGCTAAACGGTGAACTAAAGATAAGCATAGATAAGGACAAGGCTATAGCCAAAGGCCTCACCTCATACCAAGTCTTTTCTGCTGTAAACCAGGCCCTAGGTAAAAATACACCGATTACTCTAATTGGTGAGGGAGCTACATATTATAAGCTACTTGTTAGTGATGACAGGCAGGATTTTATAATGGAGGATGGGCTTGCTAGTTTAGAATGTCTTAGCCAGGATGGGGATAGGGTTAGGATTGATGATATTGCAAGTGTAGAAAAAAGTCAGGGCTATTCTAGCCTACGCCGCTTGGACCAAAAACGCTATGTATCAGTTAGTGCAGGCTTAAAGGCAGGCTATAGGGCAGGCGACGTAAATACTATAATAGAAAAGAAGCTCAAAGAGCATAGTTTTTCTAAGGGGATCAAATGGCAAATTGGGGGAGAGCAAGAGATGATAAAGAAAACCTACAGGGACCTATTAGTTATGCTGGTCTTGGCCATAATTTTTATATACCTTGTGATGGTAGCCCAGTTTCAGTCCCTCCTATCACCCTTTATTATCATGTTTACTATCCCACTTGCCTTTACAGGTGGCTTGCTGGCCCTTTACCTTGCTCGCATGCCCATTAGTGCTGTTGCCTTGATTGGCCTTGTCCTTTTGGTAGGTGTAGTTGTCAACAATGGTATTGTCTTTGTCGATTATGCCAATATGAAAAGAAAGCAGGGCTGTAGCAAAAAGGAGGCAATTTTATATGCAGCAAAAAATAGGATAAGGCCTATCCTAATGACTGCCCTTACAACTATTTTTGCCCTTATAACTATGGTATTTGATAATAGTACCGGTGGTGAAATGATGAGGCCCATGGCAGTAGTAGCTATAGGAGGCCTGGTATATTCAACTGCCCTTACCCTCTTTTTTATACCTGCCCTCTATATGCTAGGGGAAAAAGTGAAAGGGAAAAGATGAAAATCAAAAAGAATAAATGCTAAAGACTATAATTACATAAATCTAAAAGTCTACAATAATAAAAAACTTTGGGCAAATAAATATAAAAAAACCTATAGCTATCTAATTGTGATAGGTATGTAATTGTGAAAATCTCCAAGCCTATAATGGACAGCTAAAGGTCAATAACTGTAAAAAGCAAAAAGCCTATATTAGAAAAGGGTCTTAGAAAATCTAAGACCCCTCTTGTGCTTTATCCTCTTAGGCCCTGCCAATTTGATCTAGCAGTAAGCCATTGTTTAAAATATCGTCCTCTAGTTCCTTTGCCCTTTTTGGCTCTGAGAAGAAGAAACCCTGCAATAAGTCACAACCCTGAGATGATAGGAACTCATACTGATGGTAGGTTTCAACCCCTTCTGCTACTACCTTAAGCTTTAGCATATGGGCCAGTATAATAATTGCCCCGGTTATAGTCCTTTCCTTGTCAAGGTCAATATCATCTATAAAGGACTTGTCTACCTTTAGGGTGTTTATAGGTAGGTGCTTGAGATAGGAGAAGGATGAGTATCCAATACCAAAGTCATCTAGGGAGACTCCAACGCCTATTTGGCTCAGGTCCTCAAGGATTTCCTTTAATGTATCGATATACTTCATAAATTCGGATTCTGTTACTTCTAGGGTTAGGTGCTTGGCATCTAAACCTGTTTTCTCCAAGGTTTTTTTGATGGTTTTTACAAAATCCCTTCCTTGTAGCTGGCGTATAGAAATATTTACTGAGATCTTAAAGGGTCCATAACCCTTGTCCTGCCATTCCTTGTTCTGCCTGCATGCTTCGTATAAAATCCATTCTCCTAGCGGGACTATTAGCCCTGTTTCCTCTGCTAGGGGTATAAAATCTGCTGGCATTACAACACCCTTTATGGGGTGATCCCATCTAAGGAGTGCCTCTACACACTCTATCTCCCCGGTCTTTGGAGATATGATAGGCTGATAGGTAAGGAAAAACTCCTCGTCTTCTATAGCTTGACGTAGGCTCTTTATCATATTTATCTTTTTAGTAATCTGCCTATTCATCTTTTCCTTAAAGAGCAAATACTTGCCCTTGCCTTCTGATTTGCCATAGTTCATAGCCAGGTCTGCCATTTGTAGCAATATCTCTGCTGAATCTCCATGGTCTGGATAAATAACTCCACCCATTGAGGCCATGATATAGAGGTCCTGTTCCTTTATATTAAAGGGTTCGCTTAAGTGGCTATAAATTGTGTTGGCAAATTCCTCTAGGGCCTCTGGGCTAGATGCGTCTTTAAATAAGACAATAAATTGGTCACCACCATGTCTATAACTAGTACCATTGTTGGCCTCTGCTACAGATACTAAAATCTCTGCTACGTGCTTTAATAATAGGTCGCCAGTTGTATGGCCCATAGTATCATTTGTATCCTTAAAGTTGTCTAAGTCTATAGTGAGAATAGAAAATGACTGGTCACTTTGTCCAGTATCCTCTATAAGTTTGTCCACATCATGGATAAATCTAGCCCGGTTTGGTAGACCCGTCAAGGTGTCATTGTATGCCAAGTAGCGTGTACGGCTTAAAAGCTCCTTGATTGATGTTTGCATACTGTCAATTCCCCGGGACAAGACACCTAGCTCATCCTGTCTCTTTAGGCATTCCTCTGGCAGTCTGCTTTCAAAGTTTTCCTTGGATATCTCGCCTAAGTGGTCTACTGCTAAAGATAGGGGTTTTGTAATAACATTTGATAAAACATCTATAATTACAATAATAGCTATTAGTATAGAAATTAGCATAATAACAAGCTTTATTAAGAGTACATTAGCTCTGATTAAAAGGTCAGCCTTGGAAATGCTTGAAGCCAGGGACCAGCCTGGAGTCCCGGGTATGGGGCTATAGGCCATGGAAATCCTTTCTTGGTCTGGGCTAATATAAAAGTCTAGGCCTGACTGGCCATCTATCATCTTTTGCCCAATCATGTCTAGCCTGCTGTAGTCATGCTCTGCTGACTTGAGCAGGTTAAAGGATAACCTTTTGTATATGTCCTTGTGGGCAAGCACATTGCCTTTGTCATCTATAATCCATCCATACCTGCCATCCTCTGACTTTAGGCCACTTACGACCTCACTTAACTTGTCAAGGCTAATGGTAGCTGCCATTACACCCTTAACATTATTACTATTATCCCTTACTGCATGGGCTACAACAAATATTTCATTTCCTTGGGAGGTTGATATTAATGGACTTGTTATGATTAGGTCTTCTTGACCTGACATTATAGTCTGGAAATACTCTCTGCTTGATATAGAACCTATATGACCATCACCGGAATAGTAATTGCCTCTGTTATCTGCATAAAATAAAAGCTGAATATCTGGGGACTCATCTATAGCCTTTAGATAGGCCTGTATATCGCTTAGGCTACCTTCCTTAATTACAGGTAGATTTGCTAAAAGGGTAATACTGTCTTTATGGGAATTGATCCAGCCCCCTATCTCCCTTGACCCACTTACTACCGCCTGCATTATTGTATCCTCAATAAGGGGGACAATAGTACTCCTTATAAGGCCAGACATGGCAAAACCCAGTAATATTAAAAGAATCACTATAACGGTTCCGAACCATACAAGCATTTTGCTTTTGATAGTCTTCATTGTCTTCTCCATTTCAGTAAATAGTACAAACTACCCTGGTTTTCTTATTCGACAAGTTCTATTTGTATTCCTCTAAAAACGACAATTTTATTTTATAAAACAAAGATAAAAAGGACAGCCATACAATAAGTTTGACTGTCCTTGGATTTAATGCTTGTTTATCTTTAATTACTGTGCGTCAACCTTGGAGATGTAATCGATAAGGTCAACTACCTTGTTGGAATAACCCCACTCGTTGTCATACCAGGCAACAAGCTTGACAAAGTTGTCGTTTAGGGAAATACCTGCGCTTGCGTCAAAGATACAGGTCCTAGAGTCAGATATAAAGTCTGTTGAAACAACTGCATCCTCGGTATAGCCTAGGATACCCTTTAATTCGTTCTCGGAAGCTTTCTTAACGGCTGCCTTTATATCCTCATAGCTAGCTGCCTTTTTCAGACGGCAGGTTAAGTCTACAACGGATACGTTTATAGTAGGTACTCTAAAGGACATACCAGTTAACTTGCCGTTTAGCTCAGGTATAACCTTGCCAACAGCCTTGGCTGCTCCTGTAGAGGATGGGATTATGTTTGCAGAAGCTGCACGGCCACCTCTCCAGTCCTTTTTGGATGGACCGTCAACTGTCTTTTGTGTAGCTGTCATTGCATGTACTGTGGTCATTAAGCCTTCCTCTAGGCCAAAATTATCATTTATAACCTTTGCAAGAGGTGCTAGGCAGTTTGTTGTGCAGGATGCGTTGGATATAACGTTCATATCCTTTGTGTATTCTGTGTTGTTAACACCCATAACAAACATTGGAGCATCCTTGGAAGGAGCAGAAATAACAACTTTCTTGGCACCACCCTTGAAGTGGGCTGAGGCTGCCTCTGTGCTAGTAAATACGCCTGTAGACTCTACTATGTACTCAGCACCGCACTCGCTCCATGGAATCTCATCTGGGTTCATGCAAGCATAAACGCTAACAGCATTGCCATTAACAACGAGCTTGTCATCCTTTATCTCAATTTCACCTGTAAACTGACCGTGAACTGAATCATATTTGAGCATGTAAGCCATGTAGTCCAGATCAATAAAAGGATCATTAATGCCTACTACCTCAATATTTGGGTTGTCTAGTGATGCTCTGAAAACTAAGCGGCCAATACGGCCAAAACCATTAATACCAACTTTAACCTTCATTGCTTTTCCTCCTATTACATTAATATCATGCTTTATTTTATAACACTTTTCCTTGGTTGACAAGCTTCTAAGATGAAATTGTTAATTTTATAACGTATTTTTTATCCTGGCTAGCTCTTAACTAGCATGCTAGGTCAAATCTCATCCTATTTACTTGAGCCTTTACTTTTGCTCTTGTTCTTTTGGTTCTTAAGGCCCTTTAGAACCTCTTTTTCCTCTACTGTTAATATCTTTGACATATTCATAAGGATTATGAGCTGGTCTCCATCTTTTATTACACCTGTCAGATAGTCCTTGCCTATCTTGGTCATCTTTGGCACCTTGTCGATAGTGTCTGGGTCAAGTCTATTAATACCTACGATTTCATCTACGAGAAAACCTGCATAGTCTTCGTTGATATCAGAAATTATGAGCCTGGCCTCCTCGGTATAGGGGCTATTACCGATATTAAATCTCTTTTTAAGGTCAAGAAAGTAGGCCACACTGCCACGGTAGTCTATTACACCCTCTATAAAATCTGGATTATTAGGTACCTTTGTTGGCTCTTGGGGTAAAATAATCTCCCTAATATCATTGATCTCAGCACCGTAAACGTCCTCTTCAAGCCTAAACAAAATGTAATGTTTGTTTTGAAATCTTTTCACAAGAACCCCTACCTTTCGTCAAAGTCTTTGCTTTTTTATACTTCCTTTATTATCTTATCATATATTATCATTGAATCCAATAAAAACCTATGATTTTAGCAGATAAGCCTGTATAAACATATCAATGTCCCCATCCATTACTGCCTGGGTATTTCCTGTCTCCACATCTGTCCTGTGGTCCTTTACCATATTGTAGGGGTGGAATACATAGGACCTGATTTGACCTGTCTCTTATACACATCT
>DGFG01000171.1 GCA_002391555.1 Firmicutes bacterium UBA3906 | reverse complement strand
GCATCCTGCCTTAGGGGTACTAGGTAGACATTTGGCATATTTAATAGAGTACCTAGGTTTTTTGCATTATTGCTAAGGGCATCGTTACTAGCTATAGATAAAACCACAGGACTAGCATTTCTAAGCTGGGCCTTTACTGCCATCAGTACTGGTGTATCTGTAATGGCGTTAGCTAGCTTTGCCATGGTGTTGCCTGTACATGGGGCAACTAGGATTATATCAAAGAGCCTTTCTGGGCCTACGGGCTCAGCATCTACAATTGTATCTATTATGTCTTTTCCGGTAATACTTTGGACCTGATCTCTTAGGTCCTTTGCTGTGTGAAAACGGCTGTTATAGAGGGCTGTTGCATAGGAAAATATTGCCCTTATATCTGCTCCCATATCCTTTAGCCTTTTCATCTGTTCTATAGCGTCCTTGTGGGTGCAAAAGGACCCTGTCATACAAAAACCAAGCTTTATTCCTTTCAATTTATTGAAAACCTCCTTTAAAGCCAAGGTTTACTTCCCAATATTTTTTAGCACATATAGTATATCAACCAGGCCTTTAGTAAATTTTGGTATCTGGCTCTCCTTACTAGCCTTTACTTTATTTAATTCCTGGTTCTTCTTACTTAAGCCTTTACTAGCTTTAGCATAGTATCTAAGATGATCTTGCCTGCTGTTTGGGGGGCAACCTTTCCAGGCAGGCTAAGGTCTAGTCTAGCCCTGATACCTAAGTCTTTTGCAGCCTCAAAGTCTGTACCCCCAGGATAGGACGCTAGGTCAATTATTAGGGCATCCTTATTTACCTTTTTGAGGGCTTTTTTATCTAGGATTAGGTAGGGTATGGTGTTAAAGATAAAGTTCTGGCTGGCAAGGACCTTGCCAAGGCTATTAATATGAATAGGCTCAAAGCCCCTCTCCCTTAGCCAGGCTAGGTCTTGGTCCTTTCTGGCCCCTACGCTTACATGGGCCCCTATCCCCTTTAGCATACGGGATAGACTTTTACCTATCCTTCCATAACCAAGGACCAGGGCTTTTGACCCATGCAGGGTTATAGGTGAGTTTTCCATGGCTATTTGTATAGCCCCTTCTGCAGTAGGGATTGCATTTAGGATAGAAAAGGATTCTTCCTTTAATAAATCGTAGTATTCTATAGATTTTTCCTTGGCTAGGGCCATAAAGTCCTGGTCAGCCCGACCAAGTATGATGATGGTAGGGGGCTTGACATAATGGAAAAGGTCCTCAAGGTCTACCTTTTCTAGCTCTAGACCCGCCATATCCATATCTATATAGCCCTCCTTATCCCTATAGGGTATTGGAAGGACCAATACATCAGATTCAAAAAGCTCAGGGCAGAGGCTAGCATACTCTTTAACCTGCCCCCTTATTCCCCTTAAGGCCAGTCCAAAAACCTTTATATCATAGCCCATATCCGCCATTAGGCTCAAGGCTTCTCTTTGCCTCTTGTCACCACCTATAAAGGTGAAAGATCTGGTCATATAGATACCTCCGTATGATAAAAATAAATAACTGTATATCTAGGGCCTAATAAGCCTGGATTTATATGATAATATACTATGAAGAGTAGGCCCTATAAGTGCAGGTAGACTTTTTACTTTCTAATTTTTGATAGCAGGTGGCTACAGACTAGCCTTAATATTTTTGTTTACCTGCCAATAGCTATAGGCTAGGAGGAAATTAATAAGTGACCATGGAAAGTATTAAGGAAGGCTATAAGTAGAGTTATCATGGGAATTTGATTAGAATATTTAGGTATAAGGGACCATGCAGACATAATTTAAATATATGGGTATAAGGAACCGAGGATATATGATTTAAAGCTATGTTAAAGAGGGCAAAGGTGCATATATTTGACTGAGCTGTACAGACAAAAGAAAACTATTTACTAGATAGGGTGGAGTTGATTTTAGGTGAATATACTTAAAGCAGGCTTTATAAAGGACTTTATTAAAATAGCTGATGATGGTTACAAGATGGGCTGGCACGAATGTAATGGGGGTAACCTTTCATACCGGCTTAGGGAAGAGGATATAGAGCTTTTAAGGTTCAGTCTAGAGGCCAGTGGACCCTTTATAAATATAGGGACAAGGGTTCCTGACCTGGCAGGAGACTACCTTGCCATTACAGGGGCTGGTAGCTTTTTTAGAAATATTAGCCTATCTGCCTATGACAATATTGGGATCATACAGATAAATGATAGAGGGGATGCCTATAGGTTATGGTGGGGCCTTGCTAGTGGCAGGGGACCTACAAGCGAGCTGGCCTCCCACCTTATGATCCATTCGGTTAAAAAGAGGGCTAATAAGGACGGCCAAAGGGTGCTTTACCACTGCCACCCGGTTAATCTTATTGCCCTTAGCTTTGTACTTCCCTTGTCTAACAAGGTCTTTACTAGAGAGCTTTGGGAGATGATGCCAGAGTGCCCCCTGGTTTTTCCTGAGGGACTAGGGCTAGTTGAATGGATGCTGCCAGGGTCTCTTGACCTGGCCCTTGCGACTAGCCAGCTAATGGAGAAATATAATGGGGTTATATGGGCCCATCATGGCCTTATTTGCTCAGGTGAGGACTTTGATGCAAGCTTTGGCCTAGCCCATACAATTGAAAAGGCAGCCCAGATTTTAGTAAAGGTCCTATCCATGGGCCAAGGCAAGGTCCAAAGGCCAAGGGCTAGAGACCTAAAGGCCCTGTCCGATACCTATAAGCTAAAGCTAGGCCAAGAATTTTTAATAGATAATGACTAATTGTTAAAGGATTGATGGGCAAAAGCTTTTTAGCTAGTTTTGCTTCTAAGCTGCCTAAATAGGGCGTATTTAGACACACAGGTTCAAATATGATGATATTGTATTTGATTTTCCTCCATTATACTATGTAGATAGGCTGAGGCAAGGAGGGTTAGCAAGTTCTTGCTTGGCCTATAAGAAGGCTAGTATATGGAGGCTTTTTATTGGGATAGTAGCAGATGAAAACTGCGACTCTATACAGTAAGCCCATCTACCACAGTATACTACTAGAGGCCTTTTTAAATCCTGTCTCTTATACACATCT
>DGFG01000162.1:10347-10693 GCA_002391555.1 Firmicutes bacterium UBA3906 | reverse complement strand
AGATGATAGTTAGCAATAATTAGTATATGAACGTATTTTCAGTAAATGAGAATACATTCATATATATTTTTATTAGTTGCTCATTTTTATAAGATAAAAAGGGGATTGAATTGATGAAAAAAGCCATAAAGCTCATACTATGCATTTCAATAATACTACTAATATTGGCAGGGTGTACAAGTAATAAGAATATACACTTTTTTAGTGATAATGTATTTTATACCCATGAGGGATCAGATGATATAATAACAATTATTGTGAGTTATGCATACCCTTCAAAAAAACCGGATGTAGGCCTAGTAGAAGTAAAGGGCACTTCATTGGATAACATAACATTTGTATTGGA
>DGFG01000162.1:0-10091 GCA_002391555.1 Firmicutes bacterium UBA3906 | reverse complement strand
TGGAGACAGGATTGAGATTGGGTCAATAATAATTAAGGTTGATGGGGAAGACAGGGAGCTTACCTTTAAAGATAATCTTATTTTTACTAAAAATGATTTTGAGGATAGAGTTTATAGACTCCCCGTGCAACCGATACAAATACCTTCTGCTATGGTGACAAGTAGGATAGAAGAAAGACCAGTGTTATATAGATTTGAAGTATTAGAACAATTTGAATTAACTGCTTTTGAGACAAGTGATCATATAGAAATTTCACAAGCGGTTATATTGGTTAATGATAATGTGGTAGGTCCAGCAAAGGAAGTATTACCACTCAAGCTTATGGCAAATGATATGTTGGGTATTGATGTTGTCTTTACTACAGACAAGGAAAAGAAACAATCAAATATTGTTACTGATGTAGAAATAAGTGGATTAAATATAGATAATGAGCTAAGAAAAAGGATATTTAAGACAAGTTTTATAGCTTTGACTAGTCCACAGGATGCAGAAAACCTAACAGCTACTCTAGAAGGTCAAAATTAGAGCATAAGTCATAGGGGGATTATATGAGAAATAAATTGATGATGTTTTTCCTAGTAGTGATACTTATATCATTATCTTCTGGGATAGCCTATATTTACGGAAGCAATGCTATTCTGTGGGATGATGAGACACTTTTTAATCCTAGTGAGGAAGAACCATATTATATAGAAGGACAAGTTCTCAAGAAGGTAGTCCTTGATGAACTGATAGCAGATGGTATTGTAGCTTCAGAGGATGAAGAAGGATATGAAGAAATTGTAGCTATAGCAAAGGATAAGTCTACTAAGTTGGAGTTGGGTTTAAAGGTAGGAGATGAGCTTTCACCAGGAGATATACTATATAAGCTTAATGGCAAAAGCTATACTGCAAAGAATAATCTTAGAGTAGTTCGAATTAAAGAGACAGATAAAGAACTTAAACTTTTCTTATTAAACTATGATAACTTGTATGTATTTACCGAAGTTAGCTATAGTGACTACAAAAAGATGAGCTTGAACACTCCAGTTCAGATTACTTTTGATGAAAGCACATATCAAGGGAGTATCCACTATATTGATTATCAAGTAGTAGACAATAAGATACAAATAATAGTTGATTCGCCAGCTAAAATGTTACCAGGAACAGAAGTAGGAATAAAGTTTGAACTTAGCAAGGGAAAGGAAGTGCTGTGTGTATTGCCAGAGTTTGTTTCCATTCAGGCTGGCTCACATTATGTACATAAAAACATAGGCACAGATGGGGATATAATTTTAGAGCCAAAGGAAATTGAGCTAGGTGATAAGATTGAAATACAAGAGGGAGCGGATAAAACTTACTATTATGAGATCTTAGAGGGTCTTGTAGAAGGTGAAAAAATAATTGCAAAAGTTGAATATGGGGCTAAACTAGAGTAGGGGTGAAGGTCATAATGTCACGGAAAATAATAGAAATGAGAAACATCAGTAAATCCTATGACAGCAAAGCTGATGTTCTCTCCCACTTGGACTTTACGGTTTATGAGGGTGATTATGTAATTATAAAGGGGAAATCTGGCTCCGGAAAAAGTACTTTGCTAAATATAATAGGATTATTAGACAAGCATTCTTCAGGTGACTATATTTTCCTTGACAAAGAAATAAAACTCAAAGCCAATGCTGAGTATGATACTTTAAGGGGTAATAATATTGGCTTTGTATTCCAATCATACAATCTGATTGAAAATTATACAGTGCTAGATAATATATTCATGCCTTTTTTATATAGTACCAACAAAATCACTAGTAAGATATTAAATGATACAAATGATTTATTAGAGGAATTAGACTTAGCCCAGCTCAAGCATCAAGCTGTCAAGTTCCTATCAGGCGGTGAAAAGCAACGGTGTGCTATAGCAAGAGCAGTAGTATCCAATCCAAGACTAGTTATTGCAGATGAACCAACGGGAAATCTAGATGGTGAAAATGCAAGTATTATTTCAAAACAATTTCGCAAGCTAGCAAATAATAAAACCACTGTTATTGTTGTTACACATTCTGACCACTTATTTCAAAATGCTGATATTTTCTATGAACTGAGGCAGGGAAGGTTATGGAATAATGCTATATAAGATAAAATTATTTTCACGAACAATTATTCTAAATGGCTTTCAAAATAAACTACGGACTGTCCTTTCTATTACAGGGATTTTTATAGGCATTTTACTTTTTTCATATACTAATATTTTAGTAGATTCATTTTATAATGCAAAAATGTATGAAATTGAGGATATGCCTGATCAATCCATGATTATATATAAAAGAGGTGGCTTTCAACAAAAGGATTATGAATCTTTAAATGCTTTAATAGAGAATAGCCCTTCACTAGGAAGCTGCGATCTTTCACATTATTTAATCCATAGTAAAAAACTGGAAGCTAATATCACGCTAGACACCAAAGCAGATATAGTAGGAGTAAATGGTAGTAGTCAATCAATAGTAACGGTTGACGATAGAATCCTCCATATTGTACCTAACAAGATAATGGATGGTAGGCATATCTCATCACTTGATAATTTGCTGGAAAACAAAGTGATTGTAATTGATAAGGTGGCTGCACAAATATTATTCCCAAACGAAAATCCTATAGGAAAAGTGATTAACTTTAGCCATTATACCACTAATGTAGAGTCTACAGATACAGAAGTAGACGCTATTGACAATGCAGATTACCAGATAGTAGGTGTTATCGGCAGCAACTATTATAGTGAGCAGTCAAAAAGTAAGATAATAAATAAAATCAATTCTCAAAAGCAAGAGAAGTTGGAATTTAAGACAACGGTCTACATACCCCAAACTATTGTTGAAAAAGAATTTGCAAGAGAATCAGTAGGCTTTGCCCTGTGGGAGTTTGACACAAAAAGAGACTTTATAGATAATAGAGCCACTATAAAAGCTAGTGCAGATTCAAGTTTTTCGGACGATGGTGGGGCAATCTTTAACGATATAATCGTTGAGGAATATAATATAATACAACAGATACAAGATTATCGTAGTCTAGTTTTAGTGGTGACACTGTTTGTCTGCCTGTTTTCAGGACTAAATAACATGAATATCTATTTCTTTTCGATTAAAGAAAGGATTGGTGAAATTGCTATACGTAAATCCCTTGGCGCAAGCAGAACAGATATCATCTTTCAATTTGTATGTGAAGGAATCGGAGTAGGTTTTATAGCAAGTGTAATAGCAATTATAGCTAGTGTAATACTAGGATTTATTACTATACAAGTAGTATGGTACTTTTTTGAGATAAATCTAATCTTTGTATTTAATGCGAAATCTATGCTCCTACCGTTACTGGTAGGTTTATTGCAAAGTGTTATTTTTACACTCTTGCCAAGTTTCTATGGGTCCAAAATACTAGTAACTGAGGCCCTTCGCTTTGAATAAGATATGCTAACTAATATATACATGTAGGTATACTTACTAACCATTAATCTTAATTAAAGTATAGCTATAGAGGGGCACCCTTATTTACTTTATCACTTAATTGACAAAAGATTATCAATAAATTCTGTAAATTTACTATTGACATCCAGCCTGTACCTTTGATACAATACGAAACAATAACTTTTTGGAAGAAAGTGTACCTAGGGTTCCACTGCATATGCAGGTTTGTGACCGAGCGGTACAAAGTACACCAGGGGTGTACTACACCGTAGGAATAAAATACCGGCGGCAGGTTTCTTCATAACAAGACCATGCCACCGGTCTTATTATACCCACAAGTTAATAGTAACAAATTTCCTGAAGACGGAGACACAAGGTCCTAGGCAATTAGCTTCAGAGAGCCGGTGGTTGGTGCGAACCGGTGGATTGCAGGATTGTATGCTCACTCCCGAGGGGTAATCTGAAATAAGACCTATTGGTCTTTTAGAGTAGGATTTTCCGGAGGTCCCGTTAAAGACCAAGGTTTATAATAACCTGATGAGATTCATCCGCGAGGATAGGATAAAAATAGGGTGGTACCGTGAAAGCAACCTTTCGCCCCTATACAGCTATATAGCATGTATAGGCTCGAGAGGTTTTTTTATATCATTTTGTATAGGAGGTAGACAAATGAAGCATGTACTAGGTGTATTGGTCGATAACAATCCTGGTGTCTTGTCCAAGGTATCCGGATTATTTAGCCGTAGAGGCTTTAATATTGATAGCCTGGCTGTTGGAGTTACAGAGAATCCGGCCATATCTCGAATTACAATTGTAGTTGACGGTGACGACTATATTGTTGGCCAAGTAACCAAGCAACTAAACAAACTGATTAATGTAATCAAGGTAGCCATTATTAGTGAGGACTCTATATCAAGAGAACTGGCCCTAATAAAGGTCAAGGCAACACCAGAAACCCGCAACCAGATCGTTGACATAGTAAATATTTTCAGGGCAAAGGTTGTGGACGTAAACCGTAACTCTATAATTGTGGAGATAACCGGTGATGACAAAAAAATAGGGGCCCTTGAGGATATGCTAAATGACTTTGGTATCCTTGAGATGGTCCGCACTGGCAATATCTCAATCGACCGAGGCCTAAAAATGGTTAAGTATATTCATCCAGATAATGAGGAGGTAAAATTCTATGGCAAAAATGTATTATGAAGCTGATGCAAATCTAGACCTATTAAAGGACAAAAAGGTAGCTATTATTGGTTATGGTAGCCAGGGCCATGCCCATGCACTAAACCTAAAGGAAAGCGGAGTAGATGTGGTAGTTGGCCTATACAAGGGCTCTCGCTCTTGGAGCCTGGCTGAAGAGGCCGGCCTAGAAGTAAAAGAAGCAGCCGAAGCTGCAAAAGAAGCAGACTTTATCATGCTCCTAGTTCCTGATGAAAAGCAGGCCCAACTATACAAGGAGTCCATCGAGCCTAACCTAGTAGCTGGCAATGGCCTAATGTTTGCCCACGGTTTTAACATCCATTATGGGCAGATCACACCACCTAAAGACGTTGATGTATTTATGGTAGCTCCAAAGGGACCTGGCCATACAGTCAGGAGCCAATTCCTAGAGGGCAAGGGGGTTCCCTGCCTAGTAGCGGTCTACCAGGATGCCACAGGCCAGGCAATGGACTATGCCCTAGCCTATGCAGCAGGTATTGGTGGAGCCAGGGCTGGCGTACTTGAGACCAGCTTTAAAGAAGAAACAGAAACCGACCTCTTTGGTGAGCAAGCAGTCCTATGTGGTGGGGTAACAGAGCTTATAAAAGCGGGCTTTGATACCTTGGTTGAGGCAGGCTACCAGCCTGAGAGTGCATACTTTGAGTGCCTACATGAGATGAAGCTAATTGTTGACCTTATGAACCAGGGCGGTATGTCTTATATGAGGTATTCCATCAGTGATACAGCAGAGTATGGGGACTACTGCACAGGTAAAAGGATTATCACAGACCAGACTCGCCAGGAGATGAAACAGATCTTAAGCGAGATCCAAGACGGGACCTTTGCAAAGAATTGGATCCTAGAAAACCAAGCAAACAGGCCCTCCTTTATGGCAAAACGTAGGAGCGAGCAAAACCACCAGATAGAAAAGGTAGGTAGAGAGCTAAGGAAGATGATGCCTTGGATTGATGAAAAATAATTTGCAAGGAGAATTATTATGGCAAACAAAATCGCTATCTTTGATACAACCCTAAGAGATGGGGAGCAAACACCAGGTATTAGCCTGAATATGCATGAAAAGCTTGAAATAGCCAAGCAACTAGCCAAGCTAGGTGTAGATGCTATGGAGGCGGGCTTTCCCATATCCTCAAAGGGGGACTTTGAGGGTGTAAAGGCTATCTCACAGCAGGTAAAAGGACCGGTAATTACTGCCCTGGCCAGGGCAGTAAAAAAGGATATAGATAGGGCCTGGGAGGCCGTTAAGTATGCCGAAAAGCCCAGGATCCATACCTTTCTTGCCACATCAGATATCCATATGGAATACAAGCTAAGGATGACGCCAGACCAGGTGATAGGCCGAATTGATGAGATGGTTAGCTACGCTAAATCACTCTGCCCCCAGGTGGAGTTCTCCCCTGAGGATGGGTCAAGGACTAGGCCGGAGTTTTTGTACCAGGCCTTAGAGACTGCCATAAAGGCAGGAGCAGATGTCTTAAATATACCTGACACAGTGGGCTATTGTACTCCAGATGAGTTTGCCTCAATTATTAGGGGGATCTTTAAAAATGTAAAGGGCATAGACAATGTAGTAGTCAGTGTCCACTGCCACAATGACTTAGGGCTGGCGGTTGCCAACTCCCTTGCAGCAATAGAAAGTGGAGCAAGGCAGGTAGAGTGTACTATAAATGGGCTTGGGGAGAGGGCAGGTAACGCTGCTATGGAAGAGCTGGTTATGGCCCTTCATACTAGGAGGGACTATTTCGATTTTACAACCGGTATTAATACTGAGCAGATATACAGGTCCAGCAAGCTTATCAGTTCACTTACAGGTGTCCATGTACAACCTAACAAGGCTATTGTAGGCTCTAATGCCTTTGCCCATGAGTCGGGTATCCACCAACACGGAGTCCTGGCCAAGCGGGAGACCTATGAAATAATGACTCCAGAGTCCATTGGCCTAAAAAAGAACCAAATGGTCCTAGGCAAGCATTCTGGCCGTCATGCCTTTGAAGACCGGCTCAAAGAGTTAGGCTACAGGGACCTATCAGCAGAAGAGATTAAGGAGGCCTTTCAAAGGTTTAAGGATCTAGCTGACAAGAAAAAAACTGTTACAGATTCTGATATTGAGGCCCTTATTAGTACAGAGCTGGTGCAAATACCTGAGGCTGTAGAGCTTGAGTACTTTCACATTACTAGCGGCAACTCCCTAGTTTCTACTGCAACAGTACAAATCATAAGGGACCGGGAAACAAAGCAGGAGGCAGCCTGTGGTGATGGTCCTATAGATGCAGTCTTTCATGCTCTAGAAAGGGCGGTAGGAATTGATATCACCCTAAAGGACTATCGGATTAGGTCTATCAGTAGCGGTAAGGACGCCCTAGGTGAGAGTACTGTAAAGGTTAAAAATGGTGAAAAGACCTATATAGGCCGGGGTATTAGTACAGATATTATAGAGGCTAGTGCCAAGGCATATATAAATGCAATAAATAAAATCATCTACGACATGACAGAGCTGGCAAATGGCAATGGGTCTGTCAAGGATAATGACTGACAGAAAAATCAGTTAAGCAAAAATAAAAAAGACAAGTAGGAGATGGTATTGAAATGGGGATTATAGGCTGAAAAAGAAAATAGAAATATTTGATTCAACCCTAAGAGATGGGGCGCAGGCTGAGGGCATATCCTTTTCAGTTAATGACAAGCTAAGGATCGTTGAAAGGCTCGATGACTTTGGTGTTAGCTATATAGAGGCGGGAAACCCTGGCTCTAATCCAAAGGACCTAGAGTTCTTTGACAGGGTTAGGCAAATGAAGCTTAAAAACGCGCGACTGGCTGCCTTTGGTAGTACCCGTAGGGCAGGCATTAAGGCAAATGAAGATGCAAACCTAAAGGCCCTACTAGGGGCAGGTACACCCGTTGTGACTATATTTGGAAAGTCATGGGATTTCCATGTAACAGATATTATAAAGACTAGTCTTGAGGAAAACCTCAATATGATCCATGACACCATAAGCTTTCTAATTAGCCAGGACAAAGAGGTCATATTCGATGCAGAACACTTTTTTGATGGCTACAAGGCAAATCCAGACTATGCCTTAAGGACTCTTAAAGTAGCAAAGGAAGCTGGCGCAAGCTGTTTGGTCCTATGTGATACCAACGGAGGCAGCTTTCCAGATGAAATTGGCCAGATTGTAGCCAAGGTAGCTAGCCAGTTAGATGTTCCCCTGGGTATACACTGCCACAATGACGGGGGTATGGCTGTTGCCAACTCCATTATGGCTGTTGAAAATGGAGCTGTCCAGGTACAGGGGACTATAAATGGCTTTGGGGAAAGGTGTGGCAATGCCAACCTTAGTACTATAATACCCAACCTACAATTAAAACGTGGCTATTTTTGTGTCCCAGAGGACCAGATGAAAAGGCTAGTAGACCTGTCTAGGTATGTTAGTGAGCTAGCTAATCTGGCCCCTGATGAAAGGGCTCCCTATGTGGGTCGGTCTGCCTTTGCCCACAAGGGTGGTATGCATATAGATGCAATAAATAAAAACCCCCTATCCTTTGAGCATATAGAGCCATGTGTAGTAGGAAATGAAAGAAGAATATTAATGTCTGAGGTTTCAGGCAGGTCCACCATCCTAAAGCGAATCCAAAGGATGATGCCAGAGATTGATAAAAACTCACCCCAGACCCAGTACCTAATGGATGAGCTCAAAAGGCTTGAACATGAGGGATACCAGTTTGAGGGAGCAGAGATTTCCTTTGAGCTACTGGTTAGAAGGGTCCTTGGCATGGATAAAAAGTTCTTTGATATAAAGGATTTCCGTGTCCTTTGTGAGGAGCACTGGCAGGATGACTACTCTGCCTCCGCCTTTATAAAGGTAGAGGTAGACGGGGTAGAAGAGGTAACTGCTGCTGAAGGCGATGGCCCAGTAAATGCCCTGGATAAGGCCTTGAGAAAGGCACTTAGGATATTTTACCCTGAGCTTGACAGGATGCGGCTAACTGACTACAAGGTGCGGGTAGTTGATACTACAAAGGCTACTGCAGCCAAGGTTAGGGTCCATATTGAATCCACAGATGGAAAGAGGGTCTGGGGTACAGTAGGAGTCTCTACCAATATAATAGAAGCCAGCTGGCTGGCTCTTATAGATTCGATAGAATATTTTTTATACAGGCATCACCATGAAGCAAGCACAGACAAGAGGATAAGGGCATAAAAATAAAGCTTTTATGTAAAGGACAAATAAAGGAGGAAGTCTTTATGGGCATGACAATGACACAAAAAATTTTAGCGGCGCATGCCGGGCTTGACAAGGTAGAAGCAGGCCAGCTGATTATGGCCGATCTGGACCTAGTCCTAGGCAATGATATAACTTCTCCAGTAGCTATAAAGGAGTTTGAGAAAACAGGGGCGGGTAAGGTATTCGATAGGGACAAGGTAGCCTTGGTCCCTGACCACTTTACACCCAACAAGGATATAAAGTCTGCTGAGCAATGCAGGCTAATGCGCGAGTTTGCACAGGACAAGGAGATAACAAACTATTTTGAAATTGGGCAAATGGGAATAGAACACGCCTTGATCCCTGAAAAGGGGCTGGCCGTGGCAGGAGATGTAATAATCGGGGCTGACTCCCACACCTGTACCTATGGTGCCCTGGGTGCCTTTTCTACAGGGGTTGGTAGCACTGATATGGCAGCTGGTATGGCAACAGGCAAGGCCTGGTTCAAGGTACCCGAAGCCATCCGCTTTAATCTCACTGGCAGCCTAAAACCCTGGGTAAGTGGCAAGGATGTAATCCTTCATATTATAGGTAAAATCGGGGTAGATGGAGCCCTTTATAAGTCCATGGAATTTGGAGGAGAGGGGCTAGGGTCCCTATCCATTGATGACCGCTTTACCATGGCTAATATGGCCATAGAGGCCGGTGCTAAAAATGGGATATTTGAGGTAGATGATCTTACTCTAGCCTATATTAAGAGCCACTCCACTAGGGATTATAAGGTTTACAAGGCTGATGAGGATGCAAGTTATAGTGAGCTAATTGATATAGACCTATCTGAGATAAAGCCTACAGTGGCCTTTCCCTATCTGCCAGACAACACTCGGACCATAGACCAGGTTGGAGACATTAGGATAGACCAGGTGGTCATTGGGTCATGTACCAACGGTAGGATTGATGATCTGAGGATTGCAGCCAAGCTGTTAAAGGGTAGAAAGGTTAACAAGGGAGTAAGGACAATAATATTCCCAGCAACCCAAAAGATTTACCTAGAGGCCCTGAAAGAGGGTCTGATAGAGATATTTATTGAGGCTGGAGCTGCAGTTTCTACTCCGACTTGTGGACCCTGTCTAGGTGGACATATGGGTATACTGGCCAAGGGTGAACGGGCTGTAGCTACTACAAATAGAAATTTTGTTGGCCGTATGGGACATCCAGAGAGCGATCTTATACACATCT
>DGFG01000013.1 GCA_002391555.1 Firmicutes bacterium UBA3906 | reverse complement strand
CGAAACAATTGCTGGAGGCAGGTTCCCAAGTGTTATTACAGGCAAGCCTGTAGGCATGGGAGGGTCCCTAGGCAGGACAGAAGCCACTGGTTATGGTGTTATTTACGTCCTAAAAAACCTACTTGCAAAGATGAATCTTCCCATTGGGTCAACAACTGCGAGCATACAGGGCTTTGGTAATGTAGCTGAGTATGCAGCCCGTATGTATACAGAACTAGGCGGCAAGGTTATAGCTGTTTCCTGCTGGAACCAAGCTGACTCAAAATCTTATACCTTTAAAAAGGCCGACGGCTGTAATATCGAACAGTTAGCCAGTATAAAGGACTCCTTTGGAAGTATAGACAAGGATAAGGCACTAGAGTATGGATATGAGCTACTTCCTGGTGAAGACTGGATTAAGCAGGATGTAGATATTCTAATCCCGGCAGCCTTGGAAAACCAGATTACACCGGCAGTATTTCCTGAAATATCCTCTAGTGTAAAGGTTATTTGTGAAGCGGCGAATGGTCCAACTACTCCAGACTGCGATAAGCTCATTAGGGATAGGGGCATTACCCTATTACCGGACTTTCTTACAAACGCAGGAGGAGTGACCTGTAGCTATTTTGAGCAGGTCCAGTGTAGTATGAATTATTTCTGGGAAAAGGAAGAGGTTTTTGAAAAGCTAGAGAGCAAAATGACCAATGCCTTTAATGGGGTATATGAGCTTGCTATGGAAAAGGACCTATATATGAGGGATGCCGCCTATACTATTGCAATTAAAAGGGTGGCAGAGGCAGTAAAACTCCGAGGTTGGGTATAGTAGGCTTTAATGGATAAGCTACAATCTAGCTATGCTATGAGATAGGCAGATTTGATAAAGCAGATATATAAAAGACTGGATTGCAAAAAGCTACAATCCAGTCTTTTAATATTGATTATGCCTTTAAACAACTTCAAGAGGATACAAGTTTCTGATATACTATATATGTTTTCCTAGAAAGCCTAAGGATTAAAGGCTATATATATTTGTGCTGGCTTTTTTATGGTTAGAAAGTACAAATAAAGGTTAAGTATATATTATAGCCAGCTACTAGCCTAGACGGCTTGTTTTATTTATAACGGAAGGAGACTTTAGATGCAAGGACCTCTACTAAGCATAAAGAATATCAACAAATACTATGGTGATTCACATATTTTAAAGGATGTGTCACTAGATATCAATGATGGAGAGTTCCTAACCCTATTAGGGCCTTCAGGCTGTGGCAAGACCACACTCTTAAGATGTATAGCAGGGCTAGAGAATATACAATCAGGAGATATACTGCTAAAGGGTAGATCCATCAAGAATTTAGCTCCTAATAAAAGAAGTGTAAATACAGTATTTCAGAACTATGCCTTGTTTCCTCATATGAATGTCTATGATAATGTGGCCTATGGGCCTAGGATTAAAAAGAGCTTTAAGGGAGAGGCTCTTGAGGAAAAAGTAGCACAAGTATTAGAGCTAGTTCAGATGACAGGCTTTGAAAAAAGGATGCCTGACCAGCTTTCAGGAGGGCAAATGCAAAGGGTGGCTATAGCTAGGGCCTTGATAAATGAGCCTGATATCCTGCTCCTAGATGAGCCCTTAGGTGCCTTGGATCTAAAGCTTAGAAAGTACATGCAAACAGAGCTTGCCCATTTGCAAAAACGAGCAAAGACCACCTTTGTTTATGTAACCCATGACCAAGAAGAAGCACTAAACATGTCAGACCGAATAGTGGTGATTCACAAGGGGAAGATTTTGCAGCAAGGCAGTCCCAGAGAGATATACAACAATCCTAGCAATTTGTTTGTAGCTGACTTTATAGGTGACAGAAATATAATAAAGGTAAGCATAATAGACAAAGATCAAAAATACTTTACCATAAAAGTAGGAAACACCACAGTAAAGGTCAGGTACTCAAGGAGTCATACCTATGAATCAGACCAGGCTTTACTGGCAGTCCATATGGACAAGATGAAAATATCCTGCCAAAATGGAGCAAACTCTATACAAGGAGAGGTCCTGTCTATCCATTATGCTGGCTCACAGGTTAGGACAGAGCTTAGTGTAGGTGGAGAAAAGTTCACTGTAATAGAGTATCAAAATAATGACTGTGATTATAAAATTGGAGACCTAGTATTTATATCTTGGGAAGAGACTGGAGCCCTTATACTACCTATGGAGGACATAGAGGAAAGTGAAAGCTAAAGCTAAGAGTTTAAAGAAAAATGCACCTGCTATACCAATACTGGTTTGGATTGGCTTTTTGGTTGGAGTGCCCCTAATATTTGTTGTAGTGTTGAGCTTTTTGTCCAGAGACAATCTAGGAAACATTGTTTTTAAGTTTAGCCTAGACAATTACAAGCGGATGTTTGACCCAATTTATTTAAGGGTCTTTGCAAACTCCTTTTTACTAGCAATCCTAACCGGGTTTATCACCCTAATAATAGGCTATCCAGTTGCCTATTTTACAACTAGGCTAAAGGCAAAGAAACGTTCCTTTGTAACTGCCTTGATTGTACTTCCCTTTTGGGTTTCCAGTTTGCTTAGAACCTATGGCTGGGTTATTCTTTTGGGAAAGACCGGACTTATCAATAATGTTTTAGTGGGTTTAAATATAATAGATCAGCCCTTAAATATGATGTACAAGTTTTCTACCACTTTAATAGGTACTGCCTATATGCTGATTCCCTTTATGATAATTGCAGTATATAACTCGGTTGACAAGCTTGACAGGTCGCTTTTAGAGGCTTCATATGATTTAGGGGCAGGGAAATGGAAAACATTTTTCAATATTACCTTACCCCTAACTATACCAGGTATATCTGGAGGTTTTACCTTGGTCTTTATACCCTCCCTAGGAATGTTCTTTGTATCGGACCTACTAGGTGGTGGCAGAACGGTTTTCCTCGGGAATCTAATTAACACCCAAGTCACTAGAGGAAGGAATAGACCACTAGCTGCAGCCTTTTCCGTAGGAATGATTGTTTTAGTTGTGCTAGTTCTGCTTATATATAATAGGGTAACAAAGAATAAGGGAAGGGAACTGTTTTAATGGATAAGAGGGTATCTGCAATACGTACATTCTATTTGTCTTTATTTTTCATTGTATTATATATACCAGTGCTAAGTGTTATCCTATATTCATTTAATAAAAGTCCATCAACTGCTCAGTGGACAGGTTTTACACTAGACTGGTATAGGGACCTGTTCAGAGATCGGGTAATAGTAGAATCTTTGAAAATAAGT
>DGFG01000056.1:579-5292 GCA_002391555.1 Firmicutes bacterium UBA3906 | reverse complement strand
CTCTCCAATCCCCAGTAGAGAAGTGTTTATGGCACCTGCTCCATAGAGCCATGCTGCTGTTGAGTTGCTTACTGCCTTATAAAAGTCGTTATGTCCATGCCATTCTACCCACTCTGATGGTACTTCTCCATAGTTGATAAGGCCATATATAATTTGAGGAACACTGCGTGGCAAGGCTACACCTGGTATGCTCACTCCTAAACCTAAGGTGTCACAGGCCCTTATTTTCACTGGCATCTTTGCCTCTTTTGATAATTCCATTAGCTTGTTGACAAAGGGAAGTACAAAGCCATAAAAATCTGCACGCGTTATGTCCTCAAGATGGCACCTTGGTATTATACCAGCATCAAGAGCAGAGGAAACAATCTCTAGATACATACTCATAGCCTGAGACCTGTTCATTTTTAGCTTCTTGAATATATGGTAATCCGAACAAGAAACAAGTATACCTGTCTCCTTTATCCCTATATCCTTTACTAGTTGGAAATCTTCCTTTTTAGCTCTAATCCAGGCTGTAACCTGGGGGAAGTCATATCCCTTTTCCATACACTTTTCAACTGATTTTCTGTCTACCTCTGTGTATAAAAAGAACTCACTTTGCCTTATCACGCCACTACCATTATCAAGCTTGTGCAAGAGATCAAAAAGATGGGAGATCTCTTCTGTAGTATATGGAGATCTAGATTGCTGGCCATCTCTAAAGGTTGTATCTGTAATATAGAGCTTTTCTGGTATGTTCATTGGAACAATTCTATGATTGAACACCAGCCTTGGGACCTCATTATATGGATATATATTTCTAAATAGGTTGGCCTCATTAACCTCCCGAAATTGGAACTCAATCTCCATCATTCTGCTTTTCTCATTAAACTTTACGTTCATCTACATCCTCCTATTTAATCCTAGTCTTTATAACACAAAAGCGATCTTACCAGTAGGTAAAAATCGCTTTAAAGGCATATAATATACTTCCCTTCAAAGCTTCCGAGGTTAGCTGTCGGATTCGGACTGAAAAGGATAGCCCTACCAGATTTCTCCGGATTCACCCCAATTGAATGGTTCCCCCGTATTCTACACCTTTAGTGTAGAAACTCAGCATTAACTATTTCTATTTTTTATATTATATTATATTCCTGACTGCTAGTCAAATTTTACTAGCAATTTCCTTTTATATTTTTAATGTAGACAAACAGTTTTTATGATAGAAGGGCTCTGTCATTCGCAAATTCTTCGCCACTAACCTTGCCAAATCTATCTAATAGGGCTTCAACTGTTAACTTCTTTTTATCTTCTCCATTTATATCTAATATTATCTGACCCTCATGCATCATAATAAGTCTGTTTCCATGCTTTATAGCGTCGCGCATGTTATGTGTAACCATCATGGCGGTTAGATTATGTTCTTTTATAATCTGGTCAGTTATCTCAAGGACCTTTTTTGCTGTTTTAGGGTCAAGGGCAGCTGTATGCTCATCTAATAGTAAAAGCTTTGGCTTTTTTAAGGTAGCCATTAGAAGGGTCAAGGCCTGACGCTGACCATTGGATAAAAGTCCCACCTTTGTAGTCATCCGTTCTTCTAGTCCTAGACCCAAGGTCTTTAGCTGTTCCTTGTACAGGCTCCTTTCCTTGTTGGAAATGCCCCACGAAAGGCCTCTTTTCTTGCCTCTCCTGTAGGCCAAGGCTAGGTTTTCCTCTATCCCCATATTAGAAGCAGTACCCATCATTGGATCTTGGAAGACTCTACCTAAGACTGTGGCACGCTTGTGTTCAGGCAGGTTTGTAACGTCAGTATTTTCTATAACTATTGATCCCCTATCAATGGGATACACACCAGCGATACAGTTTAGGAGGGTGGATTTTCCTGCACCGTTGCCTCCAATTATGCTTATAAAATCGCCCTGCCGAACATGTATACTTGTATTTATAAGGGCTTCCTTTTGGTTACAAGTACCTGAGTTAAATGTTTTATATAATCCATTTACTATAAGCATATCAATCTACCCCCATTGAGGATTTTTTCAAGGTCTGTAGGTATTCCTTGAAAATTGGTAAGGCCAAGGCAATGGCTACGGTAATTGCTGTAAAGAGCTTAAGGTCATTTGCAGGCATACCTAGTTTAAGAACAAAGGCTATTATCACACGGTAAATAACTGCTCCTAAGACTAGGGAGATAAGCTTGCTTAAAAAGCCATTCCTTGAGAATAGCACTTCTCCTATTATTACTGAGGCAAGCCCTATTACTATGGAGCCTGTTCCCATTTGTATGTCAGCAAACCTTTGGCTCTGAGCAATGAGTCCACCACTGACTGCCACAAGGCCATTGCTAAGTACTAGGCCTATCACTATGGTAAGGTCAGTATTCACACCCTGGGCCCTTACCATGTGGGGGTTGTTGCCTGTAGCCCTAATAACGCTGCCGATTTCAGTGCCAAAGAACCAATACAGTATTGCCACCAGTATAGACACACATATAAGGCCTACTACAATAGCAGCATTGTTTTGATTAAGCCCCATGGCCTGAAAGGGCATATAAACAGTTTCAGCCCGTATAAGTGAAAGGTTTGATGTACCCATAATTCTTAAGTTTACAGAGTACAAGGCTATCATGGTTAAAATACCTGACAGCAGGGCTGGAATCTTTAGTTTGGTATGAAGAATTCCTGTAAATAGGCCAGCTAACATACCCCCAAAGAAGGCCAAAATTATAGCCAGGTATGGATTAACGCCCCCTGTTAAGGCCTTTGCTGCAATCGCTGCCCCCATAGTAATACTGCCCTCAACAGTCAGGTCAGCTATGTTCAGTATACGGTATGTTATATATACCCCTATGGTCATTATTGCCCATAGTAGACCAAGGGATATGGCACCTGTAATAATTTGAAGCATTATATTTCACCCGTCTCTAGTTTTATTCGCTACCTACAATATAGTCTTTATACTTGTCTGGTATATCAATACCTATTGCTTCTGCTACATCTTTGTTTATTGCATAATCAAACTTTTCTAGTGTCTCTATGGGCATTTCCTCGATCTTTGCTTTTCCGCTTAGGACTCTAACTGCCATTTTTCCTGTTTGATAGCCCAAATCATAGTAATTTATACCCAAGGTTGCAAGACCGCCGCCCTTTACCATGTTGGATTCACCACAAACTACAGGCGTTTTTGACTCTACAGTTACACCATATACTACAGGCATTGCTGATGCAAAGACGTTGTCAGTTGGAATATAAATACCATCACATTGTGTAACTATTGATTGGGTCGCCTGCTGGACCTCGTTTGTGTTTGTAACAGTAACCTCTACATAGTCTAGGCCCTTGCCCTCTATTACACCCTTTGCGATCTGAGCCTGTAGGACAGAATTATCCTCACTTGATGTATAAAGGACTCCTAAAGTCTTTATATCTGGTTTCAGTTCGATCAAAAGCTCTATCTGCTCTTTTATAGGGTTCATGTCAGTAGTACCGCTTACATTAGTTCCAGGCTTTTCGTTTGAATTTACTAGTCCTGCTACCTCATAATCTGTTATTGCAGTCCCTAATATGGGTATTTCGGTAGTCTTGCCAGCTATGGCCTGGGCTGCATCTGTTGCTATGGCCAAGACCATATCTACCTTGTTACCTACAAAGCGATCACTAATTGTGGACAGATTGTTTTGATCCCCTTGACCATTGTGATAATCAATTTTAATATTCTCACCGTCTACATAACCTTCGTCTTTTAGGGCATCTATGAAACCATTTCTAGATGCATCCAGGGCTGGGTGGTCTGCTAGTTGTATTATACCTATCTGTATTGTGTCCCCACCACCCTTGCAGCCTACTGCTAATAAGGTTAGCAATAAAACTATTATGACTACTAATGCTTTTTTCATGATTTTACCCCCTTAAATATTAATTTCTGTACATAAATTCGTTTTTAATCTGGTCTAACTAATTGGGTACTAAAAAACCCCTGTTATATTAACAGGGGCGATTATATCGCGGTACCACCTTGTCTTCGTTGTAAAACAACCTCAGTGAACAACCATCATTGTTCCTCCTAGCTCACGGTAGGACTCCGACACAGCCTACTCGGTATTTAATAATACCTTTTAGTGTGTAGCTCTTAGGATGAATTCGCGGGTCCTAACTCTGCTCTCATCTCACCAATCGAAAGCTCTCTGTTGAATCGGTTTCCCGTTACTAGTTCCTAGTCATTGCTTTTGAATAAATAGATTTAATTTTTAATTATTATACTCACAAGAAAAGTGTTTGTCAACAATTATTCTATATATATTAATATTTATGCCCTATTTAGCTTTAAGTTGTATGTACTATCATATGCAATTTATCTATTTCTTTATAAAGACCTGTCCTATATGCTTGTAATTCTTTATACTATACCGGTTTTTTCCTTAAGCAAGCCCACAAATTTGTTAGCCAAATCCTTGTCTTTTGTAGGTATTACTATCTGACTATCAAGGTTGGTTGTCAAAATTACTCTATTAATGGCAAGTAGTCTCTTTCTTTTGATCTCTTTTATATTTTTTATGGGTATTTTTAAGGATTTAACCCTTCTTTTCATAAATTTAAAGTACTGAGTCCTTGTTTCTATCTCAATCATAGTAGAGTTCAACTCTGCCTTTGTTTCAATAGACCTTATCTTAAGTAATAAAAAACTGTTTACCCAACTAAACATAAAGCTGGTTACTTGGCAGTTATTGCATACTTC
>DGFG01000056.1:0-281 GCA_002391555.1 Firmicutes bacterium UBA3906 | reverse complement strand
TATCGAATCTCGTAGAATATTGTAGAAATATGTATTGATTATATGACCGCTTCCTATATTAGTCAATAGCTTATTACAAATAGTAAATTTTTTTAATAAGTATTTAATAAATTGTTAATAATTTATAGTCCTAAAGCCTATAGACTTTGTGGTATACGTAGCTTTTAACATACAAAGCCTGTCATTTTGTCTGCTTTCACCTGCAAAATCTTATTCTCTATTTAGGGTAAAAATATAAAAGAACACACTTTTCTAAGATTAGTAAAAGTGTGTTCTTTTAT
>DGFG01000167.1 GCA_002391555.1 Firmicutes bacterium UBA3906 | reverse complement strand
CACCATTATACGGACTTAATCTTGAGTAAAATAGGATTGGAAAATAACTATATAAAACAAGCTATTAGTGAAAAAAAGAAAAAGCCATCAGTTTGATGGCTTAATTTATATGTCTTTAACCTTTACTAAACAAGGAACGGAAAAAGTTTAGAATACTTCTAAATAAGAGTTTAAAAAAGCCTGCCTTTTCTACTGGCTCGGCTGCCTTTAGGTCAGCCTTATACAAGAGCTCATCATTTATCCTAACCTCTAGACTCCCTACTGTTGCATCTTTTTCAATAGGTGCAGTTAAGTCCTCATTATCTATTACAGACTTTAAAACTATATCGTCCTTTTGATCCTTTTTAACAACTACAGTAACATCTTCTTTTATATAAACGGGTAGGGTCTCTTCCTTGCCCTTTTTTATATCTATTTCATCTATAATCTCTTCGGCATTAACTACCTTATGAAGTTCAAACTCTCTAAAGCCATAATTGAGTAACTCTGAAGAGGCAGCAAGCCTTTCTGTCTCATCTGTTGTATTTAGGACAACTGAGATAAGACGCATATCATTTTGAATGGCGGTACCTACCAGGCAGTAACCTGCTTCTTCAGTCCAACCAGTTTTCAGGCCGTCTGCACCAGGAAAGACACCGAGCAAGGGGTTTCTGTTAGCTTGTGTCCTACCATCAAAGGTAAACTCAGTCATGGACTCAATCTCTAGTATTTTTGGATAATGTTCAATTAAATAATGGGACAAGACAGCAATGTCTCTAGCAGACATATAGTGGTTTTCTGCATGTAGTCCATGCGAATTTGAAAACCTTGTGTTTGTAAGACCTAGCTCTTGGGCTCGCTTGTTCATCTGCTGAACAAAGGCTTCCTCAGTCCCATACAAGTATTCAGCTATAGCTACACAGCCGTCGTTTGCAGATGCTACTGAAATACCTGTTATAATATCTCCATAGGGGACCTTGGTACCCACCTCTAAGAACATTGTTGAGCCACCTGTTCTCCATGCTTTTTCTGAGATATGAACGAGGTCATCCCAGCCTACGTTTCCGTTTTCTAATGCTTCAAAACCTAGCAGCAGTGTCATGATCTTGGTTATACTAGCTGGATTAAGGGCTGTATCGGCATCCTTTTCATAGAGTACTCTGCCAGTAGAAGCCTCCATCAAATATGCTGCGGGAGCTATGGATTCAAACTCATAGTCTGCAGAAACATTGAAGGCAGGTGCTAGCAGGAACAGGGTAAGCACTAGTATTGATACGAATTTTCTTCTTTTTATCATTTGCAGGACAACCTCCATCTCTTGTTTATATATTATATGAAAAAGAAACAAGTTAATACAAGTAAGACTGGCTTTATCATTATAATAGCACTAAATAAGGGGCCATACAACAAAAATAAGCCTCAAAAGGCCTAGTTCATGCAGTTTAAATCCTAAATCAACACTCTCTTAACTAGCGGTAAGAGACAGGACAATATATAGCAAAAAGCAAGAGTCTATAATTAAGCAAGAACGCTTTTGCACTTTAACACGTTAACATATGTACATGGTGTAGTTTTTGTAGTAAAATGGTATGAAGCTTTTATAAAGTTTAGTTAAATAGTTTTAGGAGGCATAAAAATTACATGATAGGCCAAGAGCTAATAATACCAGAAGAGTACAAATCACAACTATCTATCAAGGAAACAGAAAAGGCAATAAAATTAATCAAGGACTATTTTGAAAACAGGCTAGCTAGCTATTTAAATCTGACAAGGGTTTCGGCACCCTTATTTGTTCGCCCGCAAACAGGCTTAAATGACGACCTAACAGGGGTAGAAAGACCCGTATCCTTTGATGTAAAGGGTATGGGAGGAGAGGTTATTGAGATTGTACACTCATTAGCCAAATGGAAGAGGTTAGCCCTGCACAGGTATGGCTTTAAGCATGGAGAGGGCCTATATACAGATATGAACGCAATAAGAAGGGATGAAGTACTTGATAATACCCACTCAATATATGTAGACCAATGGGATTGGGAGAAAATCATCTCAAAAGAGGAGAGGACAGAGCAAAACTTAAAACAAATAGTAAATAGCATTTACAAGGTCTTTAAGGATTGCGAGAGCTTGCTCACCCAGCGTTATTCCCATCTAGAAAAGTTATTACCAGATGAAATCTATTTTATCACAGCCCAAGAGCTAGAGGACAGATATCCAGGGCTAACAGCAAAGGAAAGAGAAGATGCAATAGCTAAAGAGAAAAAGGCTGTATTTATAATGCAAATAGGAGGCCTATTAAAATCAGGGACTAAGCACGATGATCGGGCCCCTGATTATGATGATTGGGAACTTAACGGTGACATTTTATTTTGGTATCCAGTACTAAATTGTGCTATGGAGATCTCGTCCATGGGAATAAGGGTAGATGAGAAATCCCTAGAAAGACAATTAAAAATAACAGGTAGTGAAAATAAAAACAATCTGCTGTTCCATAGGAAGGTATTAGAGGGCAAGCTACCATACACTATCGGTGGTGGTATCGGACAGTCGCGGATTTGCATGTTTTTACTACAAAAAGCCCATATAGGAGAGGTTCAGGCCTCAGTTTGGCCAGATGACATGGTCAAGGCTTGCTTTGAATCAGGTATCAACCTCCTATAATATCTTTTTAGGATCACTTAATATGTAAAAGCCTTAGTCCTCTTCTAGCTCTAGCCTATGAAGTGGCCTTTGGGCTGGACCTTCTATAACATTGCCATTGTATGTAAACCTAGATCCATGACACGGACAGTCCCAACTAAGCTCTGCCTTATTCCAAGCTAGCTCACAGCCTAAATGGGTACAGGTAGTATCTACTACAAATAGTCTATCCTCTAGGTCCCGATAGGCTCCATATTTTTTACCATCTACTTCGATTATTCGGGCCTGGCCAGGTAAGACTTTGGCTTGTTCAGCCTGAGACAGTTTACCCTTTATTAGCTGGGTAGCGACATTGATATTTTCACTTATAAACTTGCCTGCAGAGACAGCAGGGGTAAAACGGCCAGGGTTATATAGGTCTGACCAGGGATTATCTTGACACAATACTAGATCCTTTAAAATTAAGGCAGCGCTTGTACCACTGGTCATTCCCCATTTCCTAAAGCCTGTAGCTACATAAATACCTGAGCTTTTTGAGGTTAGATTTCCTATATAGGGGACATTATCCATACTAGTGTAGTCCTGGGCTGACCATCTATATGGAACATCTTTGACCTTAAATATTTCCTTGGCTGTCTTAAGTAGCTCATTGTAGTGAACAGATGTATCTTGGCTTTGGCCTGTCTTGTGGTGTTCACCACCTATTATAACTAACTGGCCACCGTCCTCCATAGGTTGACTACGAAATGATCTTGCTGGTTCTTCTACACTTATATACATACCTCCTGGATAAGAGCCTTCTATTGTAACACCTAGAGCATAAGACCTATCTGGATAAATTCTTGAAAAATACATGCCCTTGCCATCAAAGAAGGGGTAGTGGCTAGCAATGACTATACTTGGTGCCATGATACTATAGCCATCTTTCGTTACAAGAGCTTTTTTGCCTTTAGTCTCAATATCGATAGCTCTAGTTTGCTCAAAGATGAGTCCACCATTTTGAGCTATTAAATTTACCAATGCTAATAAGTATTTAGTAGGGTGAAACTGGTATTGATTATCAAACCTAAGAGCTGCTTTTACACTTATAGGAAGAGGGATATCTTCAAGATAGGTTGCCTCAAATCCAAGCTTTTTAGCAATTTCAGCCTCGTCTTGGATTTTTTTAATATAAGCAAATTCCTTGGTATAGACATATGCAGACTGAGAAATAAAGTCACAATCAATATTAAACTGATTTACATAGGAGGCTATAGTCTTTATAGCTGCCCTATTGGCATCAGCATGTTGGAGGGCTAAATCAAAACCAAGCTTGCTCTCAATAGTAGAATATATTATATCATGTTGGGCTGTCACCTTAGCTGTTGTGTGGCCCGTTGTTCCATGGAGGAGCTTACCAGCATCTATCAAAGCTACCTTAAGACCTTCCTGTGATAGGATAAAGGCTGTCGTTATGCCCACTATACCACCACCAACAATTGCCACATCGACACTAATATCATCTTTCAATGGCTGGTAGTCATTAAAGCTTACGGAATCAAGCCAATATGAGAGAGGGGCTTTATTGTTAAATAGATCCTTTTTTGTTCTGTGGCACATGTTTTCCTCCCGAATTCAGTAAAATATTTATTTAAATAATTGTGTTTAACCCTAATCATATTTGTTATTAAATTAATAGACAACTTAAGTATAGAATTTTCCAATGCCTAATACTTTATTCATTAATGAGTAAGATTAGCTTTTAGTCTTTAACTTTTAAAATAAAAGTGTACAATGGACTAGGGAAAGGAGTTTTGTATAACAATGAAGACAATGGCTAAGCCAATTATTAATTATATTCACCACAGTGGTTTTGCTTTAGAGCTAGCTGACCACTTTATAATTTTTGACTATTACAAAGGCGACATAGGAGAAGAGGACCTGTTGATTACTAGCGGTGATAAGATTTTAAAAAAGATGATGGACTATAAAAATGTTTTTGTTATGGTAAGTCATGGTCACCGGGATCATTTTAATAAAAGGATATTTGAATGGGCAGATACAAGGCCGGATATTAACTACATAATTAGCCATGATATTGAGTTAGATTTAGGGTCCACAAGATATCATCAGCTAAAGCCCTATGAAGAGCTGCAGATAAAGGGCGTAAAAATAAAGACATTTGGGTCTACTGATATAGGAGTATCCTTTTTACTTGAAATACAAGGCATAAGAGTATTTCATGCAGGGGATCTAAACTGGTGGCACTGGGCAGGAGAAGCTAGCGATGAAGAACTATTAGAGGCAGAAAGGCTCTTCAAGCATGAAGTATCAAGAATAGAAAAAGCAAATATCGATATAATGTTTTTTCCTGTGGATCCTAGGCTGGGACAATATTATTATCTAGGAGGAGACTATATGATAGATAGATTAAGGCCTAGACTATTTGTCCCCATGCATTTTGCAAATGATTTTTATATAACAAGTGAATTTGCTAAAAAGATGAGTCAATATCAAAGCAAATGTGTAACAATAGAAAAGAATGGTCAAGTTATTGAATATTAATAATATATAGGAGTTGATTTTATGAAATTTACTTTTGCCCACAATAACCAAAACGTTTATGACCTAGAAAAGAGTCTTGAGTTTTATGACAAGGCTTTGGGTCTTAAAGAGGTAAGGAGAAATGTAGCCTCTGATGGTAGTTTTATATTAGTATTTTTAAGTGATGGGGAATCAAAACATCAGCTTGAGCTAACATGGCTTAGAGACTGGGATAGACCCTATAACTTAGGTGATAATGAAATACACCTAGCCTTTAAAGTTGATGACTTTGAAGGAGCCCATAGGCTGCATAGTGAAATGGATTGTATTTGCTATGAAAACAAGGAAATGGGTATTTATTTTATCAAGGATCCTGATGGCTATTGGATAGAAATTATACCAACAAAAAGATAAAAACCGTTTACAAATGTTTAATAATTTAGTATAATAAATATAAATATTTAGCACAAAATGGCAATATAGAAATAGTCTTAGACTCTCTAATTATTTTAAAAGCAATACTAGTTCAAACTTGCTTTACAAAAGGTAAACCTTATATGTTCTCAATATCTCCAGAGGAGATATTAATATAAAAATATTAAGGGGGTTACAAATCAATGAAAAAACTATTATCAATTGCCATGGCAGGTGTTTTACTATTTGCACTGGCTGCTGTTGCGCTTGCGGCAGACGAGGTAACATTATCTGTTGGTGATGCTACCGTAGCAGAAGGTGATTTCATAGCAAATGGAGACACCTTAGTCAACACAGAGAAAGAAGGCTTTTACGCTGAGTGGAAGAACGTACCTGCTTCAACACATGTTAGGCTCAAATACGACCGTGAAGGAACAGACGGTAATATTAGCCTATATGTAAACGGAAAGTTAGGCGTTAAGATTCCAATTAAGGACACAGGTTCATGGTGGGCTGACTTCCCAGAATCAGAAAATGTAAAAGTCAACATTCCTGAGGGTGCAACAATTCGTTTACAGGTAGATGAAGGCGATGTAAATGCCAATATCCGTAGCGTTATCCTAACCAAGGGTGTTGCTGCTGAAGAAGATGATGGAGGCGCAGATTCACCAAAGACAGGCGATCCCGGTATGATTTTATACATAGCCATGGCTGGTGCAGCAGGAAGTGCCTTAGTACTTAGAAAGAAAATCAAAAAATAAAGCTAAATAAATAAGTAAAGGAGCGAAAAAATCGCTCCTTTTTTTTATGTCTTTTTCTTATTGGTCTATAGCCCTTGACCATAAAAAGCTTAAAGTTTTTTCT
>DGFG01000029.1:4494-5948 GCA_002391555.1 Firmicutes bacterium UBA3906 | reverse complement strand
GTACCATCCTCAGTTGTAACATAGTCAGCCACTGTCACAAAAAAGGCCTTTTTGTCAGCCTTTATAAAAGGCATAAGCTGCTCATATTCAATATACTCAAGGTCACTACCCTTGTACTGATCTATGACCTCATAGTCTCCCTCAAGGACTTGGGAAGCCAGGTTCTTTTCTAGATAGTAGACCTGGTCATTGTATCTAACCTTTAGATAAGTCTCCTCTGGGTGAACAGTTAGGGCTACGTTAGAAGCAAGAGTCCAGGGAGTAGTAGTCCATACTAGGAAGTATTCGTCCTTGTCCTTTAGCTTGAACTTTACATATACAGTTGCAGTCTTTACCTGCTTGTAGCCCTGGGCAACCTCATGGCTGGCAAGGCCAGTTCCGCAGCGGGAGCAGTAGGGTAGGATCTTGTGGCCTTCGTATATATAGCCTTCCTTGTTAAACTTGTCAAGTATCCACCAAACGGTTTCAATATAGTCATTAGCCAGGGTGATATAGGGATTATCCATATCTATCTCATAGCCCATCCGCTTGGTCATATCTCTCCACTGTCTTTCGTATTTAAAGACAGACTCGCGGCACTTTATGTTAAATTTCTCGATACCGTATTCCTCAATGTCCTGCTTGCTTTCGAGCTTTAGCTCCTTTTCAACCTCAATCTCCACAGGCAAACCATGGGTATCCCAGCCGGCCTTTCTCTCGACCCGGTAGCCCTTCATGGTCTTGTAGCGGCAAACAGTGTCCTTTAAGGTCCTGGAAATAACATGGTGGATCCCAGGCTGACCATTGGCAGTAGGGGGCCCCTCATAGAATATAAAGGCCTCATTGTCCCTCCTGTTTTCTATACTCTTTTTTAAGATATCTATCTCTTCCCAAAACTTTGATATCTTTTTTTCAGTTTCGCTTACTGGTACGTCCGATAAGCCTTTAAATTTTTCCATTCTATACATCCCTTCCAGCTAGATTATTGGATCTTTAGCTACATGCTATAGACAAGTCAAATCCTAGACTAGTCTGCCTAAAATGAACCTGTAGCTTTATTGCTTCTTATTATAAAATAAAATCCCTTGGCCAAATGCCAAGGGACGAAATAATCGCGGTACCACCCAAATTATAGGACAAGGCAGAGAAAAACAAGCCTAGCCTATCACTCATAAAGTATAACGCATCCTAGCGGGATCTCCTACTATTAACTTCAAAGACCCGGCTCCAAGGTGATCTTCGTATCCGAGAATCATCACGGCCTCCCACCAATGGCCATGTCTCTTGAAATCATACTCGGTACTACTGTCCTTTTCAAAGCCTTTAATTATTCTATTTAGAAATATATGATACTAAATTGCAAGTTTTTTGTCAAGCAAGCAATGAACATGGGGCCACTTAAGTCACCCCTAGCAACTTGCCCTTTACCATCACGCCATTTATCAACTCTCGCCCTTTATCATCTCGCCTTGTAC
>DGFG01000029.1:526-4237 GCA_002391555.1 Firmicutes bacterium UBA3906 | reverse complement strand
ACCATCTCCCCCTTTACCATCTCGCCTTTTGCCATAGCTCTTCTACTGTGTCTAAACTATTAAGGGACCTAATTTCCTCGATTTGCTTGTTAAAAGGGGCCAGTTGACATAGAATATATTTAATTACTAAAATATTGTACAAGGCAGCTTTAAATAAGCTGACTTGCAACTAGGGCAGTTATTTGTCCAACCAGTAAAGGAGACTGTGATTATATGAAATGGCTATACAAGCTTGAGTTTAAATATAGGCGATATGCGATTGCAGATTTAATGAAATATATTGTTATCCTTAATGCAACAGTTTTTTTCATCAATTACTTGATACCAAACACCAATCTGTTTCAAAAGCTAATGCTATATCCAGATAGGGTTTTAAAGGGTGAGGTATGGCGGCTTATAAGCTTTTTATTTGTTCCTGATCAGTTGTCCCCTATATGGATACTCTTTTCCCTCTATTTTTACTATATAGTTGGGTCTAACCTAGAAAACCAATGGGGTAGCTTTAGGTTTAACATATACTATCTAATAGGGGTATTGGCAACCATAGCAGCTGCCTTTATTGCCTATGCCATAAGCCCTGTGGTAGCAGGTGTAAAACTCTACATTCCCATTACTACCATGCATCTAAACCTATCTCTCTTTTTGGCCTTTGCCCACCTATATCCCAATTTTGAGATCTTGATTTTCTTCCTTATACCTGTAAAGGTCAAATACCTAGCCTGGTTCAACTGGGCCCTGATTGTCTTTTCCTTGATATTTAACCCAGTGACCTTAAAGCTAGCTGCCCTAGCCTCTGTCCTTAACTATTTTATATTCTTTGGCAAGGACATAATCACAATGATAAAGACAAAAAAATTGGTCTACAAAAACCGCAAGCGTTTTAAGCAGGCCTACAGAAAATAGGTCAGCCAAATAAGAGGAGGCTAATTGCCATAACAGCCATACCTGAGACCAGCCCATATATGGACAGGTGGTGCTCCCCATACTCTCTCGCAGTTGGAAGTAGCTGGTCAAAGGATATATAAACCATAATTCCGGCAACTGCTGCAAATACTATGCCAAACATAAGGTCTGACAAGAAGGGTGAAAGGATCAAATACCCAATCAAGGCTCCTGCAGGCTCTGAAAGGCCTGACAAAAAGGAATACAAAAAGGCCTTGCGCCGGCTATTGGTAGCATAATAGACAGGCAGGGAGACAGCAATTCCCTCGGGGATATTGTGGATTGCAATGGCTATTGTAATGCTGATACCTAGGCTAGGATCTCTCAGTGTAGAGATAAAGGTGGCAAAGCCCTCAGGAAAGTTGTGAATGGAGACTGCAAGGGCAGTTAAAATACCAACCCTCATTAGACTGTTTTTATCCATCCACTTTGGTGGCTTATCTCCCCTCATATCCTCAACCCTTCTAGCCTCATGAGGGTTTTCATAGTCTGGTACCAGCTTGTCAATAAGGGCTATAAAAAGCATGCCAGCGAAAAAGGCTGCTATGGATACCAGCATACCAGGCCTTGTACCCATCTCTACCTTTAGGATATCCTGGGCATCCGCTAATAGCTCCATAAATGATATATAAACCATTACACCTGCTGAAAAGCCAAGTGCGACTGATAAAAACTTTGTATTAGTCCTTTTTGTAAAAAAGGCAATTGCTCCCCCGATACCTGTTGATAGTCCCGCTAGGAGAGTTAGACCAATAGCTAATAAGACATTTTCACCCATACCATTACCCCCTTGTAAGTATAGACTGGATTAGAAATCCTATTTAAGTAGTTTTCTTTTATAATTTGAACTTTGGAATACTAAAGATGACCCATCTAATTTTTAAACCTTTTCTACTACTTACAAACAGTTAGTTCACGGCCTTTTACTTTTCCTTGTAGACCTTTTGAATTATGCCCCCACCTAGACAAACATCTCCCTGATAGAATACAACAAACTGACCTGGGGTTACTGCCCTTTGAGGCTGATCAAACACTACCCGGCACTTATCCCCTTCAATATCGGTCACATATACCCCTTGGTCACTCTGGCGGTATCTAAACTTGGCCTTGCAGGAGAAAGGCTCCTTTGGTGGCTGGCCAGAAATCCAGTTAATATCTGTAGCATAGAGGGCATTTGAGTAAAGGGCAGGATGCTTGTCCCCCTGGGCAACGTAGAGGATGTTTTTATCTAGGTCCTTGTCTACCACAAACCAGGGCTCACCGGTCCCATGGCCTCCACCTATACCTAGTCCCTTTCTCTGGCCTAGAGTGTAATACATTAGACCATCATGTTTACCCACAACATGGCTAGGATCATCAAAGGACCTCATTTGTCCAGGCCTGGCTGGCAGGTAATTACTTAAAAACTCCTTAAAGTTTCTCTCGCCTATAAAACATATACCGGTGCTATCCTTTCTATATGCTGTTTCTAGCTTGTTTTTGGCTGCTATTTCCCGGACCTGCTTTTTTTCAAGATGTCCTATGGGAAACATAGCCTTTGCTAGCTGGTGCTGACCTAGCTGGCATAGGAAATATGACTGGTCCTTGCCCCTGTCCACTCCCTTTAGCAGGCGGTACTGGCCATCGACCTCATCTATCATTGCATAGTGGCCTGTTGCTAGATAATCTGCCCCTATCTGCATAGCATAGTCTAGAAATAGTTTAAACTTTATCTCCTTGTTACACAGGACATCAGGGTTTGGAGTCCGACCATTTTTATATTCCTCTAGGAAATAGGTAAATACCCTATCCCAATATTCCTTTTCAAAGTTTACAGAATAGTAGGGTATGTCAATCTGGTTGCATACCTTTACCGCTTCCTCATAGTCTAAGGTAGCTGTACAGATACCATCCTCATCATCCTCGTGCCAGTTCTTCATAAAAACACCTATTACATCATAGCCCTGCTCCTTTAAGAGGAGGGCGGCAACAGAGGAGTCTACTCCCCCGGACATCCCTACAACAACTCTTGTATTTTTAGGGTCCTTCTTCACTTTTCTCAACCCCTTTATATTGGTTAATAATCATTAGTTTATTAGTATATATAAGTTGGCTTTATCCTTAGCCCCTATCTAGGCCTTTATATGGAGGCAAGCTAACATATAATAATCAAAGTCCACTTTTAAGTATACCCATTATAACTTGATTTTCATTAACTAACAAGAAAGGTCATTTATTTGCTAATAATTTATGCTTGACCTGTCTTAAAGATGTTTATATTATAAGGGCTATAATTGATAATAATTATCATTTATTATTTTCTAATTATATGGTATACTAACAAAAGGCTTGCTGGCACGATATTAAATTTAAGGAGGAATAAGCAAATTGGCAAGGAAAACAGGCCCAAGATTTAAGGTTGCCCGCCACCTAGGCGAAAACGTCTATGGCCATCCTAAGGCCCTAAAAAGAGGGGTCAAGCAACACAGAAAGCTATCAGAGTATGGCTTGCAGCTACTGGAAAAGCAAAAGCTTAAGGCCTACTATGGGATACTGGAAAAGCAAATGAAGCGATATGTTGAGCGTGCATTTAAGGCAAAGGGTAACGCAGGAGACATCCTAGTTAGCCTACTTGAATGTCGGCTAGATAATATTGTATACAGGTTAGGCTTTGGATCAACCCTAAGGCAGGCCAGGCAGATGGTTGTTCACGGACATATACAGGTAAACGGTGCAAAGGTAGACAAACCATCATTTCAGGTAAAGCCTGGTGATAGTATCTCCCTAAAG
>DGFG01000029.1:0-286 GCA_002391555.1 Firmicutes bacterium UBA3906 | reverse complement strand
AAGGCTTCCTATGCGAGATGAGATACCAATTAATGTCAAGGATTCACTAGTTATAGAATTTTACTCAAGAAGATAAGCTATAGGAAAAACATAGCCTATAGATAAATTATAGAGGCGATTTACAGCAAAACACCTGCTATCTAGCAGGTGTTTTTATGTTATAATAGAAAAATAAAAGTCGGCTAGGGCTAGGAGTAAGCCAATTGAAAAATAAAATTTTGGGTCTACTTAACAATAAAATACTTATCCTTATGGTCTGGATAGGCACTGTCTCTTATACACATCT
>DGFG01000028.1:21037-27096 GCA_002391555.1 Firmicutes bacterium UBA3906 | reverse complement strand
AGATGTGTATAAGAGACAGGGTCAAATATTACTATCGTATCATTTATGGAATAACCAATAACGGTGAGAGAAACTGCTATATAGGTTTCTCCTAAAGGTATCTTAAACAAGACATGGGCGAAAAAGACTAGCAGTAGGTCTACTAGCAAGGCTATAACAGCAAAGATACCAGCTGTTAGTCCACCTATCTTTCTAAACCTAAACCATACATAGATTACAATACTAATGGCAGCTAAAACTATAGCAATAATACCATTTTTAAGGAATAGTCTACCGAAATAAGGGTCGACTAGCCTAGCCCCTGCATGCTCTATCCCGGCATCTGGGAACTCTTCTATTAGCCTGTCATCAAGCTCGGCCTTGACACTGGCCTCGAGCCCTTCGTTACCTGCAATATTTAGAACTAAGCGTTTTTCACCAGTGGATAGGTCAGAGGTTATCTGGGTGTTAACTAGACGTCCTGTTACATCCTTGGCTATCTCCTGGGCCTTGTTTTCATCGAGTTCACCCTTGAAGTTGTAGTTAAGCATAGCTCCACCCTTGAACTGGATATCAAGCTGGGGCTTGGTTGACTCAAAGAAAGTACCCGATAAACCTACTAAGAGAATTAGTATTGTAATGGAAATAAATATGTGCTTTTTGCCATAAAAGTTTCTTCCCTCTTCTTCAGTGTATCTTTTGGATAAGCATAGGTAGAACTTTGGATTACGCAGGGATTTAAACTGGAATAGTGATGTAACCATAACCCTTGCTAGTCCAACGCCTGCAACAAAGTTAAATACCACACCTATTAAAAGTGTATATGAAAAAGATAAGAGGGTGCCTGTACCAAATATCATTAGGATAATGGCTACTATTGCAAGGGTGATATTACTATCAAATACTGCTGAGAAAGCATTTTTATATCCCGATGTAATTGCATAGCCAACACTTTTGCCTGATTTGATCTCTTCGCTAATACGCTCTGCAATAATTATAGTTGCGTCTACACCCATACCTATCATTAGAATAATACCTGCGATACCTGTAAGGGTAAGGGTTATCTGGGAAATTGATAGGACTAAAACCTGACCAGCCACCTGAATTAATAGGGCAATACTGCCTACTACACCAAGTAGCCTATAGTAGAATATTAAAAGAACACATATTATGGCAAAGGCTATAAGGGCAGCTAGTACCATAACATCTAGTGACCCTCTACCTAACCTGGGGCTTATGGTTGAATGGTTCTTGGTTATCAATGAAAAGGGTAGGGCACCTGCATTAATCTTGTCAGATAGGGCTTTTGCGTCCTCCATTCCCTTCATACCTGTTATTATCGCTTCGCCACCCTCTATGTGGACATTAACAATAGCAGATTGTATTAGGGTATCATCCATATAGATAATAATGGGTTTGCCTATAAGCTCCTTTGTAGCCTTGCTAAACTTTTCAGTCCCTATCTCATCAAATGTAAGGCCTACAACAAAGGCTCCATACTCATCTCTAGTTACAAAACTCTCCTTTACATGTGAGCCCTCTACAAGTATATTTCCATCCTCATCCTGAAAGGTTAGCATAGCTGTTTCTCCTAACTCTGCTATAGCGGTCTCAGGATCAAAATCAGTCTCATCTGACTTCCAGGGGAAGCGGACAATAATAGAGCCAGTTTGTCTATCAATGGTGACCTCACGGTCTAATATGTTTTGGTTGTCAAGACGGGTTTCAATAATTAGGCGAGCAGCTTCGAGTTGCTGCACAGTGGGCTCAATAGAGTCATCAGCAGGTTCAAACACTGCATCTACTCCACCCCTTATATCAATACCAAACCTCATATCAGGAGACCCAGGTATATTAAGCTCTAGGGCATTCCACAGGGGCAAGGATAAACCGTTTATTGCTACAAAGGCCATTAAAAGAGCAAGCACAAGTATAATAAAAAAACTAGGCTTCTTGTTCATTTGTATTCAATCCTTCCTTTACTTTTGTATAGTTGATCTTTTTGTGTCTCTAAAGGACTAAGTCTATACAATGAATAGGTGGTGAGTGACCACCTAAGCGAAGGGCAATCTTTGAAGTGGATTTCTTTTTTGTTATGACAATTACTAGGTAGCTAGACAAAAGCAGAATGGCAGTCAGCGAATTAGCCTGTTTTAAATAAGCATATATCATTATCCTATTTAAGCTAAGTAGGGGTCTAGCTTCCTCTTCAAAAAATCTACTATTCTGGCTACTTGATTGGTTTTCAGGCATGAGAGCAATGCTATATCTAGCCTGTACTGGATGGTAGGATTCTTTTCCTGAGGGCATTTGATTGACCCTTGTTGCTAATCCATCTCCAATATATGCTGGTACTACTACTATAAAGCATAACAAAAAGATTGCTAGCGCAAGTGCAAGTATTGAGGATGCTTTATCTTTATAATATTTGCCCTCTAGCATCTAGCCTACCCCCTAACAGCCTCATATCAATATAACTACTATACATTAAGGGCAAAAAAAGGTCAATTCAAATAGTATTATAAGCCTAAAGCCTATCTAATCAATTTTTGCCTGTCCAGTCTGACTAATTGTACTGCTTATAAAGCTTAATTTAAAGCAATCTCCAGTTTTGTTATGATACAAGAAGCTGTAGGCCATTAAACAAAGGCTTAACCATGTATGGCCCGGCCTTCTATGGCCTTCATCCCCTCCATTATGGTCTCAGAAATCGTCGGATGTGCATGGACCATATCGGCCACTATAGTTGGAGATAAAGCCCCTCTTTTAGCCAGTAAAATTTGATGTATGAGTTCTGTGGCATCAACACCTATACAATGACCACCTATTATTTCCTTGGTCTCAGGGTCAAAAAGGATTTTTACAAAGCCATCGGGCTTTTCAATAGCAACAGCCTTACCATTCCCCCTATAGGGAAAGCTAACCTTTTCATAGGGTATAGCCTCAGCCCTTGCCCGCCACTCAGAGTAGCCAAAGCTTGCTAGCTGTGGTTCACAGTAAACTGCACTAGGTATTTCTAGCGCATTTATCCTCTTTGCTGGCTTTTTGCCTGCTATGTGTTCTGCAACTATTTCCCCTTCCTTTGAGGCAACATGAGCCAAAAGTGGGCTATTAACAACATCACCAACGGCATATATTCCAGGATGACTAGTCTCATAATAATCACCTGTTACAATATAGCCCTTTTCTGTTTTGATATCTAGACTCTCAAGCCCTATATCCTTGGTGTTTGGTTCCCTGCCCACTGCGACTAGTAGCTTGTCCACAGTTAAGCTAAGGTCCCTGCCCTTTTTATCCTCAATCTCTACTAGTAGCTTGCCCTCATTTTTCTCCAATGATAGGGCTCTTGCTCCTGTTAGTAATTTTATACCCGATCGCTTTAGGCTACGGGCCAATTGAGATGATATATCCTCATCTTCTAGGGGTAGTATCCTATCCTGCAGTTCTAAGAGATGGACCTTTACTCCAAAGGCATTCATTATATAGGCAAATTCAACTCCAATGGCACCAGCCCCTAGTATCAACATGCTTTCAGGTAGTTTTTCTAGCATCAAGGCATCAGTTGAAGATAGGACATATTGTCCATCAAAGGGAAAAGCGGCTACCTGTCTAGGACTTGATCCAGTGGCTATGATTATGTTTTTTCCAGTAACCCTTTCACCACTAGAAAGGAGAAGTTCATTTGCTCTAGATAGGACTCCCTCTGCTTCAAATACTCTAATATTATTCTTTTTCATTAAGTAGGAGATACCCTTAGATAAGATGTCTGCTGCCTTCCTAGATTTTTTAAAGACCTGCCTATAATCAAAGCCCTGCTTGTCCACTTTGAGGCCAAATCCTTCAAGGTCTGGAATCGACCTAAATATTGAGGCTTGACTAATTAGAGATTTTGATGGTATACAGCCGACATTTAGGCATACACCGCCCAGCCTGTTTTTTTCTACTAGGCCTACCCTTAAGCCAAGCTGAGAGGCCCTAATAGCTGCAACATAGCCAGCTGGCCCTCCTCCAAGTACCAGTAGGTCATAATCAAATTTGTGGTCCATAGTATTAACCTCCATAGACTATTATTTTTATAAGCTTGCTTGTCCCTTGCATATTAGGCCCCTTGGATCATATAGACTCTTATAATTAAATATACTATTGGCTATAGACATCCCTTTAAGTATATTAGTATAACAAGTTCGATTTATTCAAAAGGAATTATACCCAAGGCCTCATAGGTAGACCAGTCTACATAATGGTTTTCAGGAAGGTTCTTATCACGTTTAAACCTAACCAGAGCAGCCTTCATTCCCTCTCCATATATACCATCTATTCTGCCCTCATAATAACCTAATCTTTGTAGCCGTATTTGTACCTCGGCGACCTGGGAATTTCTATCTCCTGGAGCTAGTCTAGAAAAGGCCTCACCCATATTTCCATATGGGCCTCCATAAACATGAACCCTTGTCATATAGGGCACTATACTATATAGTTCTTCTACATCCTTGTTTCTCATTCTAAAGCAGCCTGCCGAAGCCCTATGACCAATTGAGCCTGGCTTGTTTGTGCCATGAATACCATAGGTCCCCCAGGGTACATTTAGTCCCATCCACCTAGTACCAAAGCCTGTGCCCCAATTGCGGCCCTTGTTTACTATGTGCCAAACTCCTACTGGGGATGGGGTCTGGGCTTTACCTTGGGCAACTGGGTACTTTTTTAAAAGCCTACCATCCTCAAAGAGATAAAGGGTTGATTCACTAAGGTCAATTAGAATTTCATATCTGTTTTCATTACTCTGAGGATTTTCAGCTAGGGCCTTATCTATTTCCCCAGCTGATTCAAAAACATCAAAGCTATCTATTGGGTAGTTTTCCATCCCGATATACAGGAGTGTAAGGAAAATTATATATACCAAAGTTAAGTAATGTTTAGATATTTTCATCTACTAGCACTCCTCCCTATGTAAAAATATATTAGCCCTACATAGGGAATAGAACATACTAGCTTATTTATATGCACCTGTATGCACCTGTTTCTACTGATAAAGAGGCTATTTATCTGATTCTCCGCTTATGAAGTTAAAGCCTGCTTCTATGTCTTTGCCTATACTTTCTCCCTTCATTAGGGACAAAGCAGCCTGACCTGCTAAGTAACCTGCTTGATAAGAGTTCTCTGTAACAGCCCCGCAAACCCTATTGTTGTTTATATAGGTTAGGAGCTCATCATTATAGCCAAAGGATAAGACCTTTACTCTACTATTTATCCCTAGCTCAGCCAAGGCCTCGGCAGCCCCTATAGCAGCCTGTGGACAGGTTGCATACAAACCCCCTAGGCTAGGATAAGCGCTTAGGATATCAATTGCTGTTTGCTTGGCTATATGACTGTCGCCCCTACAATCATAAATATTTACTAGCTTGACATTCTGATGGCCCTTTATGCCATCAATAAAGCCAGTTTCTCTAGGGTCCTCCAAGTCACCAGCATTATTAGTACCAATAATAGCTATTTCCCCAGACCCCTCTAATAGGTCTACCATAGCCTTTCCAGCCTCTTTAGCCGCCTTTTCCCTATCTGTGTAGATCAAGGTACCCGGAGGCTCCTGTCCGCTAGGCCTGTCCTCTAAGTAGATCAGGGGAATAGCCTTTTTATGAGCCGATTTTAGTAGACCCTCTAGCCTGTCACTATCAAAGGGCCTTATGATAATGGCTCCTGTACTTTTCTTTATGGCGCCTTTTATTTGCTTTAGGCTAGCCCTTTCCTGGCCCTCTATATCTAGCTCTATGACCCTAATGTCAAGGCCCTCTTCCTGGCCAAAGGCTTCAAGACCCCAGGCTAGCTGTTGCCAATGGGTTTGATCTGTATTACCTACAAAAGCATATATTACACCCCTACTGCCTAAGGCAGGTTCTCCCTTGCAACCTGTTGCCATAAGCAGAAGACATATAAGCAAAAATAGTAATTTGTTTCTCACCGTAAACCTACTTTCTAGCTTTTACAACTTGTACAAATTTTTAGAATAAAAAAGTAAGACTTCTTTATAGCCTGATAAGTTCAGTATTGGATACCGCCTCTGCTATTAGCCTGTCTCCGTCTAC
>DGFG01000028.1:460-20753 GCA_002391555.1 Firmicutes bacterium UBA3906 | reverse complement strand
TGGGCTATATCCATTATTTCGACCTTGTCTAGACCTATCAGGGGCCTGAAAACTGGCAGGGAAACTGCGTCGTTGGTGACTCCAAGGGCCTCTATCGTTTGGCTGGCCACCTGACCAATACTTTCTCCAGTAATAAGTGCCTTTGCCCCTTCCTTGATGGCTATTTGCTCAGCTATCTTCATCATAAACCGTCTCATCAAGACCGTAAGCTGGCTATCCGGACATTTTTCATATAGCTCCTGTTGAATCTCTGTAAAGGGTACTATGTGTAGCCTAAAGGGTCCACTATAACGAGTTAGATGCCTGGCTAGGTCAATAACCTTTTGCTTGGACCGGTCACTAGTATAGGGAAAGCTATGGTAATGGATTGCTGTTAATGATACTCCCCTTTTAGCGATCATATAGCCTGCTACAGGGCTGTCTATACCGCCTGACAGTAGGAGTGCAGCCTTGCCATTGGTACCAACCGGCATCCCACCTGCCCCCTTGATAACCTGATGGTATATATAGGCATGCTCTCTTATTTCTACATTTACCCTTAGGTCAGGATCGTGGACATCAACCTTCAGCCTATCTGGATAGGCTGATAGTAGTCTACTACCTAGCTTTTTACTAATATCCATTGAGTTTAGCGGATAGGTCTTGTCTGCCCGCCTTGACTCTACCTTAAAACTAACAATTGTATCCCCTGGCCTTTGTGCCAGATAGGTGGCGGTCATCTGCTCGACTGCAGCCCCTAGCAGGTCAAAGTCCTTGCCTAGCTTGTATGCTGGACTAATTGATACAATACCAAATACCCTTGTAAGGGCATCTATAATACTGGCCTCATCCTCATAGTTTTCAACATAGTACCTGCCCTGGGCCCTTATAACCTTTACATCAGGAAAGGACCTTAGGGAGTTTTTAATGTTTTTATGTAAAGCCTTTTCAAAGAAAGGCCTATTTTGCCCCTTTAAATGGATCTCGCCATAGCGAATTAAAATAACTCTTTCCATAATTACCTCCTAATTTACCTCCTAGAAAACCTTTCTAACCTCTTAACCACATTCTTTAGTATAGTAACAAAATCCTTAATATCTTCTTGGCTTGTCATATAAGATGTGCTAACCCGAATAGCAGCTTCTATAGCCCTTGAGTCAAGCCCTACAGCCTTTAAGACATGACTTTGCTGTCTTCTCCTACCTGAACAGGCTGAGCCAGTACCAACATATACATTTTCCTCCTCTAGGGCGTGTAAAATAACCTCACCTAATAGGCCTGGAAAAGCTATGCTAATAATATGGGGTGCAGTCAAGGTCGGGTCTACAGGAAAAACGGCCTGAGCCAGCTCTTTTTTAATCTGTGTAAGCAATAGGTCCTTTAGATTATAGAGCTTGTTGGGACATTCCTTCTTTTTTTGATTTATCATCTCTACTGCCTTTTCAAGGCCAACAATTCCTGATAGATTTTCTGTACCACTTCGAAGGTCATCCTGCTGACCGCCACCAAAGATTATGGGCCTTAGCCTTATATCAGCCTTTTTATACAAAAAGCCTATTCCCTTGGGCCCATGAATTTTATGGCCACTTGCAGTCAAGAGATCTATTTGACAATCTCTCGGACTAAGGTCTAGCCTCCCAAAGGATTGAACAGCATCTACATGGAAAACTATATCCCTATTTATAGCCTTTATTGCTTGGCCTATTTCTCTTATAGGCTGGATACTGCCAATTTCGTTGTTTACATGCATAATGCTAACTAATATAGTATCCTTCCTAATGGCCTCCTTTAGCCTATCTAGGCACACAAGGCCCCTCTCATCTACAGGCAGGTAGGTGACTTCAAAGGCCTGTTCTTCTAGAAATTCAAAGGTTCTCAGGACTGATGGGTGCTCAATGAGGGTAGTTATAAGGTGTCTGCCCTGTCTTTGTCTAGCTAGGGCAGCTCCTATGATGGCCATATTATTAGCTTCAGTCCCACCTGATGTAAAGATAATTTGGCCTGACTCAATCCCTAATGTATTACTTATTAACTGACCGGCCCTCCTTATTTTCTTTTCACTTTGTATCCCGAGCCTGTGCAGTGAGGATGGATTTCCATAATCACTTTGCAAGCTCTTGGAAATACTGTCTATAACCTCTGGAAAGACCGGGCTTGTAGCAGCATTATCAAGATAAATATTTCTCATGCCATCCTCCTTGTAAAGTCTTAAAGATAGCTTTTCCTACTTTGCCTTGCTTAATCGATAAAGATAAGCTTTGACTTTGGGTCTATAAGAAAAATGCCCCCTAGGAGAGGGAGCAGTGATTAAGCCTTTATTACTCACCAACCTATTATTGCTTTACGTTTCTAGGGTTTACCTTTTTAAACATCTCTAGCATCTCATCGCTAGGCTCAAAAACTAAAATCGACCTAGTAGACCCATCAGTAAATACTCCGTAATACAGGCCTCCTCCACGGTTTAGAAAGTAATTATACTTTTTTATACCAGGATGGTTTAAGGCCCTATTAAAGCCATCGTCGCTTATGGGAGCAATAATCTCAAACTTTCTGATATCAGTTGATAATAGTTTTTTACGCTTGTTATTGTTTATAACCTTTGCTATATCAAGTATCCCATTTGTAAAGGTGTAATCGTATTCTATCCTTTGGTTATTTCTAATAAAGTAAGAAAAAGCCGTTACTCCTCCAGCTAAAGCTAGATTAATAAAATTAATAGGGTGGAAGTTCCCTCCAAATATAATGGAAAGAAAGAAGATACCTAGAAAACCAAACAGTATCATTGATATAGATGCTAGTACATACATTAGGTTGTTAAAACCAGTGTTAACCTTGCTAACTGATTCTTCGCGAAATAAATCCAAACAATCCACTCTCCTTAAAGCTCTATTGAAAAATTAGCACTTTTCTACATTTACTATTCTAACACGATTTTAATAGAAGTGTAAGTCTATAGTCAAAAAAGGACAAAAAGAAATTGGATTTTGTTGATTTAAGAAGGATTTTGACCGATTGCTAACGAAATTAATAAGGACACATATTTTGTGCTAGCTGTCTATATTTAATATTTCAAGGGAGGATTATGCTATATGTACTGTCCTAATTGCGGCACAAAGAACAACTACTATCATCGCTTTTGCTTCCTATGCGGAACACGACTAGTCGAAGAAGAAGGCGAAGATATTACAAAAATTAAAGATGACACAGACTTTATAGAGGATAGTTCCTTAGAAATAGATAATATTCAGGCTGATAAGCTAGAAGAATCAGCTGATAAAGATAAGGAGTCAGTAGAGCTAGAAGGGGAAAAAGAAGAAGAAAAAGAGCAAGAAGAAAAAGAAGAAAAAAAGATAGATGAAGATGATTTTTTCAGTGAGCTCAGTCAGCCTACTTTTGATATTGACCTATCCTATATTGATTACCAAGAGGATGACCTACTAGATGACTTTGATGATCTAAACCAGCAAATGCCCCTTAGGCGTTATCATAGGGATTCGGGCAAAGTTGGCTACAAAGGCCTTCTTAAGGCAGGTCTTCTAATTGCCTTTATAGCCCTATTAGGCCTCCTACTTGTATTGGTAGGTAAGGCCATATTCTCAGCTGACAAGCCTGCCAAGGCTAGCCTTGACCTTAGCTACGAAATCGAAGACATAATACTAGAGGGCGAAGAAGGCAAGAAAATCACCTTTACTTCTGAGAATGCACAAATAATTACCATAAGTAGCGATGATATAAAAAAGGATGCCTTTGATTTGCCATTTACAAATGGTAGCGCTGTATATACTCTGCTTAACTCAGACTTTGTATACCAGGATGTTGATATTGAAAACTCTCAGGTTAATATATCCTTGACTGTAGTAGCCAAGGCTGATAACTACTCTGACAGGGTGGAAAAGATAGCCTTTAAGGTACCTGTTATTTATGCACCCTTGACCCTTATACAGCCAGCTAGTGGTCAGGCCCATATAGAGGGTGATAGCTATCAGGTTCAACTAAAGGTTAGTCCAAACTCAGATGTCTTTATAAATGATAACTCCTATTCACACCTTATAGATAATGAGGGGAACCTAAACGTTACCCTTGAAATTCCAGACCTTTCAGAGATAGCATACAAGGTAAGGGTAACTACACCTGGCTATGAAGACAATGAAAAAACCATAAAGTTTATCAGAGAAATGATGGACTTCCCACTAATGGTAGACCAAAAGCTACCAATAGAGGCAACAGAGGATTGGGTTATGATCACAGGTAAGACCGATCCAAAGGCCCAGTTAACTGTAGATAGACAGCTTAGGGAAGACCCACAAATCGACCCTGAAAGCGGAGAATTTGTTATATATGTTGAGGCCAGGTCAAAAGGCTACACCCCCCTAACCCTAACAGCTAGTATGGAGGGCCTTGAGGACTCAAGGCTAGACCTGGTGATAGATAGGGTTATAAGCTCTACAGAATATACTCAGGTAGCCTGGGCTCCAGACTATGACCTACTAAAGAACAATGAGAATATGCAGGCCGGCCGGATTTACCTCTTTACTGGTACAGTAAAGAGTATTAACTCCACAGGCACAAAGTCAATCCTCATTGTAGAGACTGGTTCATCCACTGTTGAAAAGCCAATATACGTAGAGTATTGGGGTTCTGATAGCTTTACTGTCGGGCAAAATGTTAGAGTCTATGGCAACCGTTGGGGTAACAAGGACGGTATCCCTCGTCTCTTAGCAAAGTATATCTATAAAAGTTAATGCTATTAGTAAACAAAAATACAAGGCCAATTCGCCTTGTATTTTTATTTTCATTATTGTGTCATTTCCTATGCATATATCTTTAGCTTAAAGGCTAGGAGTCTATAACACTTATATCTCCAAGTTTTAGCTTAAATACAATCTCAGTTTCTCCCCTTACAAGCTCTATTTCGACTACTTGACCTACCTTGTTTTCTGCTATTGCTGCCTTTAATTCTTGTAGGGTCTTGACCTTCTTACCATCATAGGCAACTATAACATCACCTGGCTTAATTCCTGCATTTTCAGCTGGCCCGCCGGGGTAGACCTCCCTAACTAGGATACCAACTGGGTAACCAAACTCCTCTGATAGGCTCTGTGTAATATCTGCAGGGTTTATTATTCCTATCCAGGGCTGGCCCTCCCTTTCAACTGTACCCTTTTCTATTAGTTCCCTTGCTATTGGCATAAATACATTGGAGGGAATGGAAAAGCCGAGTCCTTCTACTGATTCACCTGCTAGCTTGGCTGTGTTCATGCCAATTACCTCGCCCTTCATGTTGACAAGGGCACCACCACTGTTGCCATGGTTAATGGCCGCGTCTGTCTGTAGCACCTCTAGGGTCCTATTGTCTACTTGGATCACCCTATCTGTGGCACTTATTATACCAAAGTTTACTGTGCCTGCTAGCTCATGGCCAGATAAGGGGTTACCTATTGTAACTGCAAACTCTCCCTTTCTAACCTTGTCTGAATCACCTATTTTCGCCACTGTAAGGTCGTCATGTTCTATCTTGATTACAGCTATATCGCTTTTTGGATCTGTCCCTATAACCTTTGCTTCTACAGTTTCTCCTCCGCTAAGGACTACGTATAGCTCTCTAGCGTTTTCTATAACATGGTGATTGGTCAGGATATGGCCCTGGTCGCTTATTATTATGCCTGAACCATAGCCTTCTGCTGTTCTCCTGCGCTGTATGTTAAAAAAGAAGTCTTGAACCATTATCTCCTTGGTAGAGGTTATTCCAACAACTGCTCCTTCTACCTTTTCAGCTATATCAACAATTGGATTGTTTTCATCTATCAATAGGTCGTCAGCAAAGCCAAGAATAATTGATTCCTTTTCATCCGTCTCCTCTGTTACTGCCCCTGGGTCATTGTCCTTTCCTGCCATCTTGCCAGGATCTGTTCCTAGTATATTAGACGATATTGCATAGGCAATAGCGGCCCCTAACAGGGCAAAAATAAGGGCTATTGCTATATAAGCCTTTATACTACTTCTTTGTTGATAACGGTCTTCATCAAATTCATAAAAATCACGCATTTTCTAGCACCTCCATAATGCTTGGGTTTTGCTTTTCTCATTTACTATCTATATTATAATATAGGTTCATTAACAAAGTATGAACACGGTGTAAAACAAGTATGAATAGGCAAGCTACTTTCTCGTAGCCTTTAGAGAAAAGATAAAGGCTGTCCCTTCTCCTAGCTTGCTGTTAACCCAAATACTTGAGTCATGGGCATCTATTATCTTTTTAACAATAGATAAGCCTAATCCTGTTCCTACTCTTTTATTGCTCCTAGACTTGTCAATCTGGTAAAAGGGAGTCCAAATATGGCCTATCTCCTCTCTTGCTATACCTGGCCCCTCATCTTTAATCTTTATAAAGGCCTTGTCCTTGTATCTCCAGGTCTCAATAAGCAGGCTACCCCCATCCTTGTTAAACTTTATAGCATTGTCTAGTAGATTTATTATAACCTGCTGTATCCTGTCAGGGTCTGCCTCCACAAAGAGGTTTTCCTCCTTAAAGACCACTTCAATTTTCATATTCCTCTCATTAATGCTTTCCTCTCTTGCTATAAGGGCCCGGCGGATCTGTTCATTTATATCGTAAACCTTTTTTTCTACAGAAAACTGTCCTGATTCAACCTGGGCTAAATCAAGCAAACCGCTTATTAGCCTGTTCATTCTCTCTGTTTCAGTTAAGGCTATCTCAAGGTACCTGTCCCGGTCCTCATCCCCTATGGTCTTGTCTAAAACCCCTTGGATATAGCCCTTCATTGATGTTAGAGGAGACCGCAGCTCGTGGGAGACGTTTGCTACAAAGGTTTTCCTTGTTAGCTCTAGGTTTTCCAAGGCATCTGCCATAGCATTAAAATTTAGGCCTACCTGGCCAACCTCATCCTTGGATTTTATCTGAACCCGTCTTTTAAAGTTGCCAGAGGCTATCTCTCTTGATATGACATTCATTTCAGCTAGGGGCTTGGAAATCCTCCTAGAAACATAGTACAAAAGGAGCATGGAAAGAAAGGTAGAGAAAAAGCTCGCTCTCCATATGCTAAGATAGGTATTTTTTAAGCTAGTACCTAGCTCCTGGATTGGTGAGTGCAAAAATATGGTGCCGATTATACCTTGTGCATTTTTAAGGGGCATACCTACTGTAATCACAGGCACTGTAAACCTATCGCCAAAATTCCCCTGAACCTTTATGGTCTCTCCCCTTAGGACAGGTTCTAGTATCTCATCTGTAAGCCTATGATTTTGCCAAAGCTCGTTATCTGTTTCGGGATAGACATAGTAAATACGGCCATTTGTATCCGTCATCCAAATGCTAACATTTAAAAACCTGTCTATAACCTTGAACTGTCCCTCCAAGACCCAAATATCATATATACCATAAGTAAAATACTCCAAATATGGGGTTAGGGCATTGCCCTCCCTGATAAGCTCCTGAGTCCTGTTTTCTGTGATAGTATCCTGAAAAAAAGAGGATAGCAGGACTCCAAGGAGGAGCATTGTAGCAATCAGTATAACTGAATAGGTCACCATTAGCTTTACATAAAGGGAGCGGAACATTTATTTCACCTCAAACTTGTAGCCAACAGACCATACAGTCTTTATTTGCCATGAATCATTTTCATGGTTAAACTTTTCTCTCAGCCTTTTAATATGTACATCTACTGTCCTAGAATCACCGAAAAAGTCAAAGCCCCATACATGTTCAAGGAGCTGTTCCCTGGTAAATACCTTGTTTGGATTTGAGGCTAGAAAATAAAGTAGCTCTAGCTCCTTAGGTGGTAGGTCTAGGCTTGTACCATAGTATTTTACAGTATAGTCTTCGATATTTACACTTAAGTTAGGGTAGGATACCTGCCCCTTTTCATCACCTGCTGTAACCTTGTGTCTCCTAAGGACTGCCTTTACCCTTGCCACTAGTTCCTTTGGTTCAAAGGGCTTTACTACATAGTCGTCAGCACCTAGCTCTAAACCTAGTATCTTGTCAAAGGTCTCTCCCTTGGCCGTCAGCATAATAATAGGAATCTGGCTATGCTTTCTTATTTCCTTGCATACCTCCCAACCATCCATACCAGGTAGCATAATATCGAGTACTACTAGGTGGGGAGGATTGCTCCTAAAGGCATCTAAGGCCTCCTGTCCGTCTCCATATAGGTCTACACTATACCCGTCTCTTTCTAGGTAAAGCTTGACCAGCTGGGCTATATTAAAATCATCATCAACTACCATAATCCTATAATTGTTCACCTGTTTAGACCTCCTTAAGAAAAGCTTATCCCTTTAAGTATAAGCTGGTCATGGTCAGTTCGATTTAAAGAGCTATACTAGTTTTTCAACCATTATTATTATATATATTATATATTGACTGGTCTCTACTTTAAAGGTTTTTTCATGTAAAGGAATAAGACTCAGAAGTAACCATAAAAAAATGTCCTGCTGCCAAAATAACAGCAAGACATTTTAAGTTTCCTTAACCTATGATGGATGCTACCTTTTTAAAGCTATCCTTTAGTGCATGATAAAGGTCCTTGTATATCTCATAGTATTGGTCATATACAGGAACATTTTCCTCAATCGCCTCCTGTAGGCTAACAACCTTTATAGCTGTATCACAAGCCTCTTCGACGCTCTTGTATATACCAACACCCACACCAGCTAATAGTGCAACACCTAGTGCTGGTCCTTCGCTTGAGTTTATGGTTGCAATTGGATTGTTAAAGATATCTGCCTGCATTTGCCTCCATAAGGGGCTCCTGCCGCCACCACCAGAGGCCCTAACCTCAGTGACGGATACATCCATGTCCTTTACAATCTCTAGGCAGTCTCTCAGGCTATAGACTACTCCCTCCATAACAGACCGGATCATCTCTCTCCTGCCATGCATGGCTGATAAGCCAAAGAATACTCCCTTGGCATTTGGGTCTAGGTGGGGTGTCCTCTCTCCCATCAAATAGGGTAAGTAGATAAGGCCATCACAGCCTGGCTTAGCCTTTTCAGCCTGTTTGTCCATTAGCTGATAGGGATCTATATCCATAAAGCTAGCAAGCTCCTTTTCCATGTTGCCAAAGTTGTTCCTTAGCCACTGCATGGATAGGCCGGCTCCCTGAGTTACCCCCATAACATGCCATTTGTTTGGTACTGCATGGCAGAAGGTATGGACCCTGCCTTGGGAGTCTATACTGACCTTGTCCATATGGGCAAAAACAACGCCGGAAGTACCTATAGTAGAGGATATAACACCCTGCTTTACGATACCATTTCCGACAGCTCCTGCTGCCTGGTCACCGCCTCCTCCTACTACTGGAGTCCCCTCGCCAAGGCCTGTTATCCTAGCAGCCTCGCTATTTACAGTACCACTTACCTCATAGGATTCGTAAACCTCAGGCATCCAGTTAATATCAATGCCTAGCTTGCCAAGTACCTCCTCACTCCAAGCCCTCTCTGGTACATTGAGGAACTGGGTACCACTTGCATCTGATACCTCAGTTGCAAATACACCTGTGAGCTTGTACCTAACATAATCCTTTGGTAGTAGGATTTTGTCTATTTGATTGAATAGGTCTGGCTGATGGTTTTTAACCCACATAACCTTTGACGCTGTAAAGCCGGTCAATGCAGGATTGGCAGTTATCTCAATCAGTCTCTCTTTACCGATTATCTCTGTTATCTGGTCACACTCAGCCTGGGTCCTCTGGTCGCACCATATGATGGCTGGCCTAAGAACCTGGCCTTCTTTGTTAAGCAGTACCATACCATGCATCTGGCCAGATAGGCCAAGTCCCTTAATGTCAGAAGGATTAACACCGCTTTTTTTGATAATATCTGCTATTGTCTCTGCAGTAGCCCTCCACCAATCCTCTGGATCTTGTTCAGCCCAGCCTATATGGGGTTGGTACATGGGATACTCAACTGTTGAACTGGCTATGGTATTACCCTCAATATCAAATAAAACTGACTTGGTACCTGAAGTACCAATATCCACTCCTAATAGGTATTGCATTTTATAACCTCCTAATTTATATATAGCTGTCTTGTTCGGATATTTATTCTATAAGTCTAGCTGCATTTCCTTCTTAATAATCTAATTAGTGACCTGTCTTCTTATTTTAAGACTACAACAGTCACCCCGGACTCACCCTCACCATATTTGCCTAGCCTAAATGAGTCTACATGGGGATGCTTCCTTAGCATTTGCTGGATAGAGGTCCTAAGGATACCCGTGCCTTTTCCATGAATTATGGTTACCTCCTTTAGTCCAGCTAAAAAGGCTTCGTCTAAATACATATCAGTATTTAGGAGAGCGTCCTCAGCATTTTGCCCCCGCAGGTCAAGTTCTGATGAAATACTAGCTGTCCTAAGCCTTAGCTCCCTACTGGTTTTTTTGACTATAGGCTTTTCCTCCTTGACCAGCCTTAGGTCAGATATATGGGCATTGACCTTCATAATTCCAACCTGAAGGGTGAGGTTGCCAGAGGAGTCTGCCTCCCCTATGACCTGACCCTTTTGATCTAGGCTAGTAATATAGACAGTGTCCCCAGCCTTAAGCCTTTTAGGTGGCTTGCCTCCCTTTAACCTTTTGTCATCAGGCCTTTCCTCTAGGCCATCTACTAGCTCCTTTAAGTCCTTGCGTGCCTGTTCTATGGCCTTGTTTCGTTCCCTCTTATCATTTATCTGGGCTGTCCTTCTGATTTCTTCGATTATTAGGTCTGCACTTTCCTTAGCTTCTTTTAGTATCCTCCTAGCCTCTTGTTTAGACTCTGAGACTATCTTGTCCCTTCTTTGCTCTAGCTTGTCTAGTAGGTCTTGGTGCTTGTTTTTTAGGTCCTCTATCTCAGCTAGATAGGCCTGGGCCTTGTCCCTCTCCTCTTCGGCTATTACCCTGTCTGTATCTATTTTTCTAAGTACATCCTCAAACCTAATGTCTTCCTGACTCAAGTATTTTTTTGCACCATCTATTAGCCTATCATCTAAGCCAAGGCGTTTTGAGATTTCAAAGGCATTGCTTTTACCCGGTACCCCAATAAGGAGCCTAAAGGTTGGCCTTAGGGTCTCTACATCAAACTCCATAGATGCATTTATTACACCTGTGTTTGTTATAGCATAAACCTTTAGCTCGGAATAATGGGTAGTTGCCATGGCCTTTATACCCCGGTCCCTTAAGTAGTCTAGGATAGACATGGCCAGGGCTGCTCCCTCTGTTGGGTCTGTCCCTGCACCTAGCTCATCAAATAGGACTAGGTCACCGGTCTCTGCCTGCTTTAGAATACGGACAATATTGGTCATATGGGAGGAGAATGTACTCAAGCTTTGCTCAATACTTTGCTCATCTCCTATATCTGCAAAGACATTATTATATATGCCCAGGCTAGTACCATAAGCTGCTGGTAGGTTGAGACCTGATTGGGCCATTAGTACAAATAGGCCAACGGTTTTAAGAGTTACTGTCTTTCCTCCTGTGTTTGGTCCTGTGATAACAAGGGTAGAACAGTCATTAGCTAGGTCTAATGAAATTGGGACCACTTCATTTTCATCTATGAGGGGGTGCCTACCCTTTACTATCCTAAGGGATAAATCATCAGCAATCTTAGGGCAGGAACAGTTCATGGCCAAGCTAAATGCCCCCTTGGCAAAGATAAAGTCTAGTCTAATCAAAATATCCAAGGAGTCCTTTATCTCATCTGCCAGGTCGGCAGTTTTTTGGGTAAGGTCAGCTAAAATCCTTTGTATCTCTTCCTCTTCCTTGAGCATTAATTGCCTTGCTTCATTATTGGCCTCTACTACGGACATGGGCTCTATAAAAAGGGTGGCTCCACTTGATGACTGGTCATGAACTATACCAGGTACACTGGCCCGATGCTCCTGCTTTACAGGTATAACGTACCTATTATTTCTTATGGTTATAATAGGCTCTTGCAGGTACTTTTGCATTTGGCTAGAATGTAGAAAGCCGTTAAGCCTCTCCCTTATCCTATCGTTTGCCCTGGCAATTAATCTCCTGATATTTGCAAGACTTGGGCTGGCATTATCAAAAATGCTTTCCTCGCTCTCTATAGAGTTTTCAATGTATTTAAGTAGTACTGGTTGGGATTTAAGACCCTCTACCATGGATGGAATGATCCTTAGGTCCTGTTTGCCCTTGTACTCCTTCATTCTTTTTTTCACACTTGTTATTATGGATAGGACTTGACCTATTTTAAGTAGGTCCTTTGGACTAAGTATTGAGCCTAATTCCGCCTTTTTTAGCTCAAAGGAGATATCTGAAAAATAGGAGACAAAGGAAGTTCCTTCGATGGCTATTATGGATTCAGCCTCTTTTGTTTCCTCAAGCTGGCCTAGAACCTTATCTTTGTCAGCTGTAGGCCTTAGGGCCTTTACTAGCTCTTTGCCAGGCTTTGATTTTGCGAATTTTTCTAACATCTCGATAATTTTATAGTATTCGAGCACCTTAAGTGTTCTATCATCCATATGATAAGTCTCCTCCAAACTAGTCAACCCCTCTGTAAAAGTGTCCCCTGGTAAAGCCACTAGCCTTTATCCTATCTATTGTTTCTTCTGCTTCAGGGAGCCACTTTCTAGGCCCTTGCCCTTGACTGTGGCCTAAATGGGCATAAAGTTTTATTATGTCTTTGATTTCATCTTCTGCTAATCCCTCAAGCCTTAGACCCCAGGCTCCTGCATTTAGCCTTTTAATTGGTGATATATCGTCTGCTACAAATATAGGCAGGCTATTTAAAAGCTCTGTATAGCATCTGCCTATCCTCTTTTTGCGCAAGGGAAAGCTGTAGCCCATCCTATCGATTAAGGCATCATTGCCCCTTGTATTACAGGCTGTGCATCCTTTTTTAGAATCTACATGAGGACAGTATTCTGTTGTCATAAGGACTATCCTGCCATAAACTGTGATCTCACATGATAGTATACTATTTTTAATTATATCATCTAGCTCGGCTAGTGTTAACTCTGGAGACAGGACTAGACCCCCTATAGCAAGGTCCGCCAGACTTTTTACTGAGGCTGAATTCATTATATTAAAGGAATAGCCAGCATAGGTCTCTTTAATGCCCTTTTCTGCTAATAGGCTTATTTGTCCAATATTGCCTGCCTGAACTGCATCAAAGGCCTGCCAAAATTCATCTGGCAGCCCCCTAAGGTGCCTAAGATCAGCACTACGGGTAATTGTAGGTAGGCACAGGCCTACCCCTATCCCCATATCTTTGATGGCCCTTATCTGGCCTAAGAGGTCATCTATTCTAAAGTCAAAATCACTGGGATTGTAAAATACCATATCAAGTCCCTTTATAGTATCAGGGTCTAGAGCCAGCCTGTCTAAGTATCCATGTAGCCTAGGCCTTTTTGTGCTAGCATTTGCCCCGACCTGCTTAGCTGATCCAGGGCCACTAGTGGCTAGGCTATTCTCCCTATTTAAGCTCCTGGTCTTTTCAGCTCTTAAGTCCTTTATACTGGCTTTTTCATTAAAGTGCCTTATCCGGGCATTAGCTAAATCATTTGCTGCATGGCGGCGTAGCTGATTTAGGGTCGATAGGGGGATAAATAGGTTGTCATCTAGATTAATATCCCACTTTACTATTTCAAAGGGGGTATCTCCTAGCCTTTCTAGCTGGCCTATTATATCCTCCTTTACAGTGGGTCTTGTCCTAGCCTCAGCTACTAGTAGGTCTGCGCTAGCTTTAGCAGATAGGCCTATATTGTCTTTAAATTCTACTTCTGGCCTTAAGCCTTTTTTTAGGGTAACCCTAGCTAGTATGGGTATCTTTCTACTTGCATAAAGGCTTTCATAGGTGCTAGCCGCATCCTTTAATTGGCCTAGCCTAGAGGTCCTGTAGACCCTAATACCCCTAGAAAGTTTAAAGTTAGTCCTGATTCCTACCCTTTGCCCCCTGAAAGCTTTCTCACTAGCTAGTCCTTCTACAAACATTTCACTTAGGGTTTGACCCTTGCCTTCACTTTCGCCAACCCTCCTAAATTCAAGCCCATCTCCTAGACTTAGGTCCTTTTCAAGATCAATATAGGCAAGCCTATTGTCGCTAGAGTGGACAGTACCTATAAAGATACCCCTGTTATTTGGCTTATCATTAGAATAGAGGGTCCTGTGGTCAGTCCCGTAATAATAGCCCTTGGTAAAGCCCCTGTTAAATATCTGTAATAGGTCCTCCCTAGACTGGTCACTTATCTTAGTTTTGCCTAGTTTCATATAATCATCAAGGGCCCTTCTGTATTCCTTTATTACTACAGCTACATACTCGGGTCGCTTCATCCGTCCCTCGATTTTTAGGCTACTTACCCCTGCCCCTATAATCTCATCTAATATGTCTATAGTAGAAAGGTCCCTTGTAGAGAGATGGTATAAGGGCTTTTGTTCCCTTTGCTGCTTACTTTCCAGCCTGTATAGCATCCTACATGGCTGGGCACACATACCCCTATTACCACTCCTGCCACCTACCATACTGCTCATAAGGCACTGGCCAGAATAGGATACACATAGGGCACCATGGACAAAGGTCTCAAGCTCTAAGCTTGTCTTTTCAGAGATCTGCCTTATTTCCTCTAGCGAAAGCTCTCTGGCTAGGACAACCCGGCTAAAGCCAAGGTCTTCTATGACCTTGGCTCCCTCTAGCTGGTGAATTGTCATTTGGGTACTGGCATGTAGACTAAGTTCTGGATAGTCTTTTGCTACTATCTTTGCAAGGCCTAGGTCCTGTACTATAAGTCCATCTACACAAAGGTCTTTTAGATAGTCTAAACAGCCTCTTATATCTCTTAATTCCCTTTCCTTTATTAATATATTAAGGGTAATATATATCTTTACTCCATAAAGATGAGCATATTCTACGACTTCTTTTAAGTCCATATCAGTAAAGTTGTCGGCCATCCTACGGGCATTATACTTGCCTGCCCCTAAATAGACTGCATCTGCCCCATTTTGTACTGCTGCTATAAGGGCTTCCTTGCTACCTGCTGGGGCTAGTAGCTCTATCTGCCTTTTCATTAATCTATCCTCTCCTATCCTTGCTATTATACTACATTAAGGACAAAATGCTTAGCCTTTCTTGATAAAAAAAGAACAGCCCATTAGCTGTTCTGATTCTTGCTGATATTTATCTTTTTTTTGCCTTCCGTGATAGGTCATGAATAGGGGGATTGGAGTTTCTTGTGGTAATGTCCTGTAACTCACTCACCCGTTGGTTTAGTTCTTCGATCTCTGCCTTAAGCTTTATCACTTCATCTGCTAGGTTCATTGCTGTGAGTATAGTTGTCATGGAGACACTTAAGCCGGGTTGAGCTGTGCTAACTTCGTTCATCTTGCGATTTACATAAATAGCTACACTATGGATATACTCTTCGGTTTCATTTGCCCTAATGGTATACTCCCTACCTGCTATCTTTACAATAGTTTTAGTCTTTTGTGCCATCATAAACAACCCCTATATCGCATATTATGATTATATTATACACTGCTTTCCATTTTTATACAACCTTTTTCGGCAAAAATAGCAATAATTCTCTTTTTAATTACCTTAGGCGGGCTCCTAGGTCACTTTCTAGAGCAGCTACTATTTTACTATGAACCTGGTTTACCTCTTGATCCTTGAGTGTCCTGTCAGATGCCCTATAGGTCAAGGAGTAGGCAAGGCTCTTGTAGCCATCAGCTACCTGTTTACCCTCATATATATCAAAGAGGCTTACCTCTTCTAGGATCTTTCCACCTGCACTCTTTATTTTATCTAGAACCTGTCCTGCTGTTATCTCTTTTTTAATGACTAAGGCTAGGTCCCTAGTAACCGCAGGATACCTAGGTAGGGCCTTATACTTTATTTCTATATTAGTTTCTCTAAGTAATAGGTCAAGGTCAAGCTCTCCAAGATAGACCCTATCGCTTATCCCATAGTTGTCAGCCACTTTAGGATGCAGCTCCCCAATAAAGCCTACAGCCCTATCATCAAGTAGGAGCTTTGCGCATCTACCCGGATGCATGGAAGGGTGCTTATCTTGTATGTATGAAATCCTATCCTCAAGCCTTAGCCTTTCAACTAGCTCCTCTATTAGGCCTTTTAGGGTGAAAAAACTATAGTCCTTGCCATAAGCACCTATAGCTAAGGTCAAAATTTCCTCTGGTAGTTCTTTTAAGGGTATTTCCTTGGGAATAAAAACAGGATTTATCTCAAATACCCTACACCTATCTAGCCTCCTGTTGTAGTTTCTTGAAAGAACCTCTAGTATGCTGGGTATAATTGTTGTCCGCATCATACTATTGTCCTCACCTAAGGGGTTTGCAATCTTGATTGACTTTGGATAATCCTTTGGGTCTGTATAGCCTATGGTTTTATATATATTAGGGCTAGTAAAGGAATAGGTCAAGGCCTCATAATAGCCCATGCCTGTTAGGGTATTTTTTATTCTTTCAAGCAGCCTATCCTTTTGGGTCCTTGTCCCCTTGGCAACAGATGTCTCCATTAGGGTCATGGGTATCTTGTCATAGCCATAAATTCGGGCTACTTCTTCTGCTAGGTCTGCCATGCCCTCAATATCATTTCTATAGGTAGGCACTGTAACCTTGATTTCCTGGCCTAGGTCCTCAATGTCAAGGCCTACCCTAGTCAAAATATCAACTATCTGGCTCACTGGCAGGTCAAGTCCTAGTAAGTCATTTATCCTGCTAGTCTTAACACAAAAGCTTTTTCTTTCAATCGGCCTAGCTAACTCATCAATATGGCCCTCTACTAGTTTGCCTGCTCCTAACTCTTGGACCAACTGTACAGCCCTATCAAGGGCTAGGTCTGTCATATTTATATCCAAGCCCTTTTCAAAACGGCTTGAAGATTCACTACGAAGGCCTAAAGCCTTGGATGTAAGCCTGACACTGCCACCATCAAAGACAGCACTTTCAAATACTATAGTCTTTGTGTTTTCTGTAATTTCTGAATTTGCTCCCCCCATAACACCTGCTATGGCAATGGGTTTGTTTAGGTCTGCAATAACTAGCATGTCCTCAGTCAAGGCTCTGTCCTTGTCATCCAGGCTTACTATAGTTTCTCCTGGCTTAGCATTCCTGACAACTATAGTCCCGCCCTCTATCTTTTCATAATCAAAGGCATGCATGGGTTGACCAAGTTCTAGCATAACATAGTTTGTTATATCAACTATATTATTTATTGGCCTTATACCTGCAGCTGACAGTCGCCTTCTCATCCATAAAGGAGAGGGCTCAATTTTTACGTCCTCTACAAGTCTAGCTGTATATCTTGGGCAAAGCTCTTTATTATCAACCCTTACCTTTAACTGGTCCTTGATATTACCATAGCCCTTGTCAAGCTTTACCTGAGGCATTTTAAAGCTAGTTCCCAAGGTAATAGCCATTTCCCTAGCAAGGCCTATGATAGATAGGCAATCTGGCCTGTTAGCTGTTATCTCAAAATCGATAACCTCACCAGCTAGCTGTAGGGCCTCTTTTATATCCATGCCTAAGGGGTATTCTTCGTTTAAAACCAAGATCCCATCGACTTGTGCTCCCTCATAGTCTGCCTCTGTCAAGCCTAGCTCTTCGCCAGAACACAGCATACCATGGGACTCTACACCCCTAAGCTTGCCTCGTTTTATACTAATCCCTCCAGGTAGCTTGGCCCCATGGACCGCTACTGGAATCAGTTGGCCCTCCTTAACGTTGGGGGCACCTGTTACTATTTGTATTTTTTCTGTTCCTATATCTACAATACATATAACTAGCTTGTCGGCATCAGGATGAGCTTTAATAGTCTCTATCTTGCCTACTAAAACCTTTTGTATATCCTGGCCTAGCTCTATTATCTCTTCGACCTTTGACCCTGTCATTGTCATTTTCTTTGCCAGTTCTTTTGTACTGGTATTTATATTTGTATAGTCCTTAGCCCATTCAAGTGGTACTAGCATCCTGTGTTGCCTCCTTTAAAACTGTTTTAAGAAACGTATATCATTTTCGAATAATAGTCTTATATCATCTATCCCATACTTTATATTTACAATCCTATCAAGTCCCATACCAAAAGCAAAGCCACTGTATTCATTAGGGTCTATATTAACATACTCTAGAACCCTTGGATGGACCATACCAGCACCTAATATTTCGATCCAGCCTGTATAGGAGCAGACCCTACAGCCAGCTCCCTTGCATATGGCACAGGATACGTCAACCTCAGCACTAGGTTCGGTAAAGGGGAAATGATGAGGCCTTAGCTTTGTTTTAGTTTCTGGTCCAAAAACAGCCTTTGCAAAGACATCTAATACCCCTTTTAGGTCTCCCATAGTTATACCCTTGTCAACAACTAATCCTTCTATCTGATGGAATATGGGAGAATGGGTAGCATCTACCTCGTCAGACCTATAGACCCTACCAGGACAAATTATTTTAATAGGTGGTTTTTGTTTTTCCATTGTTCTTATTTGAACTGGGGAGGTATGGGTCCTTAGTAGTATAGTATTATCTATATAAAAGGTATCCTGGGTATCCCTAGCTGGATGATTCTTTGGCAGGTTCAGGGCTTCAAAGTTGTAGTAGTCATATTCAATCTCAGGCCCCTCTGCCACATCAAAGCCCATACCCAGAAAGATATCCTTCAGTTCATTTAGGACAGTTGTTACAGGATGTAGCCTACCTAGTCCTGGCCTCTCACCTGGGACTGTAACATCTATCTTTTCAGCCTCTAGCCTCCTAGTCAAGGCAGCTTCTTTTAGGTCCTTTGTTTTTTGTTCTAGCTCACTTTCCAGCTGATTTCTGACCTCATTGGCGATTTGTCCAACAATCGGCCGCTCCTCGGCTGGGAGCCCTCCCATTCCCCTAAGTACCTGGGTTAGGGCACCTTTCTTTCCTAGGTATTTCAAACGAAACTCTTCGAGCTTGTCAAGCTCATCTAAGCCCTCAAGGGCATGTAGTGCTTCTAGCCTTATCTCTTCTAGTTTTGCTTTCATCAGCTAGTAATCTCCTTTCAAAACTTATCTTATTAAAAAAACCCCCGTCCTACATGGGACGAAGGTCAAACGCCTGCGTGGTACCACCCAACTTCATTTCTACTGCAAGTAATCATGAAATCTCATTAGATATAACGGTCTAAAACCGGTTGGGCCTACTTATAGTTCAACCCACAGCTCAAGAGCGAATTTTGCATCAAGGCCTTATAGGTGTGCTCGCAGCCAAGGCACTCCCTCTCTTTATAAGGGTGTATTGATACTACTTTACTCAATCATTGCCTTTAGTTAAGAGTTATCAATTGTCTATATAATAAATAAGCATTTAGTGAGCCCGTCATCAAAAAGATACTCCAAAACAAATCAGACATGATGGGGTTCAGCTCCTTTTATAGCTTATTTCATGCTAATTATAGCATAGTCATTTTGTCTATTCAAGTAGCTGCTAGTCCTATTTAAAGGCCCTTTCGGTAAAACTCATAGACAAGTATTCCGGCTGCTACTGCAGCATTTAATGACTCAGCTCCCCCTGGCATAGGTATCTTTACCAGCCGGTCTGAGAGGTCTAGTAGGTCCTGGCTTACCCCTTGGTCTTCGCTGCCAATAATAAGGCCTAACTTTTTAGCCGCCTTTTCACAGCTATAAAGATCATCCCCATTTAAGTGACTGGCTACTATCTGGTAGCCTTGGGCTCTTAGCTGTCTTATCAAGCCTAGGTCCTCATTGTCTACATAGACAGGAACTCGCAGGATGGACCCCATGGTTGCCCTAATTACCTTTGGACTATATATATCAGCACACTTGTTTACTAAAATGACTCCTTCTAGCCCCGCTGCATCTGCAGTCCTTATTATTGTACCCAGATTGCCTGGGTCTCTTATACCATCTAATATCAAGAAAAAGCCTGACGTAGCCCTTAGCTGCTCATAGATATCCCTTGTAGTTTTCTCAGCAATAGCCATATATCCCTGGGGAGTCTTGGTATCAGAAATACTTGAAAAGACCTGGTCGCTAACTACTAAAAGCTGGATTTCTTTGTCCTTTGCCCTTTGCCTATAGTCGTCCACTTGACCTAGGTTAGTCTCTGAAATAATTAAAAGCCTAATCTTTAAGGGCGAATCAATGGCCTCATCTACCAGCCTTTTTCCCTCTAGGACAAATAGTCCATATTTATCCCTATATTTTTTCATCTTTAAGGCCTTTATAGACTTGATGGTTTTGTTAGACCCCTTGTCTATAAACCTATAATCTTCTTTATCATTAATCATAGCTTTTCTCCTGAAAACGATATATATCCTCAGCTTTTCCAATTACTACGAGCACATCGTCCCTTTGGATT
>DGFG01000028.1:0-143 GCA_002391555.1 Firmicutes bacterium UBA3906 | reverse complement strand
GCCCTTATATTTAAGTCCTTTAAGGATTTGCCTTGCCAGTCCTTAGCTGCCTTTAGCTCTACTATAGAATAGTCAGGCGTAAGCTCAATATAGTCAAGAAAACTTGTAGATACTAGGCTATGGGCAACCCTAAGGCCCATATC
>DGFG01000035.1 GCA_002391555.1 Firmicutes bacterium UBA3906 | reverse complement strand
AGATGTGTATAAGAGACAGGGTATACTCTCAATACCGCCCCTAAAGATTTCAGAGTAATAGCAGGCATAGTTGATAACAAAGGCCACTGTTGCAGCTACAAACCGGCCTGTAGCTCCACCCGGCCAGGAAAAGGACAGCTTTAATAGGCCTGGTCCATAAAAGATTATCATAAGCTGGAGCATCAAGGGGGTCCCCCTTACCATCCAGACTATTGTCCTAACCAGCCAGCGCAAGGGGCGGAAACGACTCATAGATCCAAAGGAAATCACAACTCCCAAGGGCAGTGAGAATATTAGGGTTAATGCAAATAGCTTGCAATTTAGCAGAAAGCTCTCAGTCAGGCGACTGATGATAACAGAAACCTCGTTCATAGACCTAAAACCAACCTAAGACAATTCTAGGCCGTATTTATCAGCAAGTTCTGCCATGGTGCCATCCTTTACTAGGTCATCTAAAATCTCATTGACCTTTGCACAAATATCAGAGCCCTTGCGGAAGGCTATACCATAGTCCTCTTCGGCCAAGTGGTCAACAATTTCAACATCCTCATAGCTAGTACCAGGGCCGGTCATAGTCTTGGCCAGGGTCAGGTCTAGTACAGCAGCATCCACAGTATTGGCCTTTACTTCCATCAGGGCCTCTGTCTGTAGGGTCTTTGGAACAAAGTCTGCCTTGCTTAGGTTCTCGTCATCCTTTATTGCGTCCTCACCTGCAGAACCTTGCTCGGCTGTCACGGTCTTGTCTATCAAAGAAGCAGTACCGTCATAGGCGGTCCCCTTTTTTACTATAACAACCTGGGCATTCTTGACATAGGGCTTGGTTATCTCCATTTCCCTTTTTCGTTTTTCGTCTATTGTTAGCCCATTCCATATGCAGTCAATGGACTTGGCGTTTAGTTCTACTTCCTTTGTGTCCCAGTTGATCTCAACAAATTCAGGTTCTAGACCTAGCTTGTCACAGACTATTCTGGCTAACTCAGTGTCAAAACCAGTAAAGTTACCCTCTTCATCTGTGTAGTTCATTGGGGCATAATCTGTATAGCCGATAATTAACTTGCCATTGCTTTTAACATAGGCCAAGTCGCTATCTTGCGACTTTTTGCCACAAGCACAAAGGCTAATAACAACTGTTAGGACCAATAGCAGGATTAGCTTCTTTTTTATATTATTTTTTATCATACTCAAACCCTCCATAAATATCTTTATAACACTTTACCATTATACCACTTTAGTGTGTTAAAGCAAGCACTTTTTTTAGAGAACCTTTCTCTGGCGAGTAGACCTAAGAAAAATGCTCTTAGTCTCCATAGATACAAGCATGAAAAAAGGCTTTATAGCCTTTAGACTTTACAGCCTTTTAAATTAAAGCACTTTCTTGAAAAATCTTGCTTTATTCACTCTTCGTTTTCGGGTTCACCCCAACAATTGACACAGAGCCGTTAAAAAAGAGACATTGGAATCTCTCAATGTCTCTTTAATAGTAACTATTAATTTATCCTATTTAATGCTCCATTTGTTTGGCTAAAAAACCCGCCGCCGTTTCTGATACCTTTAGCTCTACATCGCCCATATGGACATTGGGCTCCTTTGACAATAATACTACTGCCCCTATTGGATCACCGTCTGCAATTATTGGTGCTACAACTTGAGCTGTATATGGGGCTTGTCCATCCTCACTAGCTCTTATACTATGAATGCGTCCATCTTCGCCCCGGTTGGCAACTACTGGCCTTCTTTGCTCCATTATGGCCTCAAGATCAGAGCTTATTGACTTGTCAAGATACTCTTTTTTGGCAGCACCAGCTATGGCCACTATATAGTCCTTGTCTGTAACACAGGCAATATGGTCAAGAGTCTGGTTTAGTGATTCTACATATTCATGGGCAAAATCACCTAGCTCGCCAATTGGGGAATACTTTTTAAGTATGACTTCGCCTTCACGGTCTGTGAAGATTTCCAGAGGATCTCCTTCTCTAATTCGCAAGGTTCGACGAATCTCTTTAGGGATAACCACTCTACCCAAGTCATCAATACGCCTTACAATCCCAGTTGCTTTCAATAACATCCCTCCTTGATCTGCATTGGTTTACTTGTTTATCCTTGCACATTTATTATTTTACTGGTATGTGCCTTTTATGCATACAAGTGGAGATGATTAATGACTTAAACTATAGTCTTTTTTCAAACTTTTCTATCTTGGCTTCCTCTATCCAGGTCTCTATTATGGAGTTTGACTCCTTGTTTCGCTTTTCTTCAAGTACGATCTTTTCAAGGTCTTCTTTTATATCTTCATACTTTATGATTTTGTCTTCCTTGGCCTCATAAACTTTTATTATATGGTAGCCATTATCTGTTGCTACAAGGTCTGATACCTCATCTTGGTCTAGTTCAAAAGAAGCTTCTAAAAACTCAGGCCGCATGCTCTCATCCCTTAGCATGGTATAGCCGTCTTTATACTTTTCGTTCTCCATACCTGGGTCTTGCCCATGGTCCTTGATTAGCTGCTCAAAATCCTCTCCAGCCTTTACTAGGGCTAGGACCTCATCAGCCTTTGCCTTGATTTCTTTTAGCTTTTCCTCGCGAAGCTGGTTAGCCTCGTCCTCTTTTTGCCCTCTCCTGAGCTCCTCAATTTCCTTTGTAACCTCTTCATCTAGTTTTATCAGGATATGCTTTACCCTTCTCATGGCTGGCTCAGTTACTATTTCAATAGAGGCATAATCCTTGTAAGAAGGATAGTTGGTTTGGAACTCAAGTTCAACGTCGTAAACCTTTTTAACTTCCTCTTCATCAACAGTCAGGTCCTCTGTCAGCTTTTCAAAATAGGCCTTGACAACCAGGTCCTCAGCGATTCGTTCAACATACTCATCTTCAGTTAGGCCGATGGCATCTAGCCATTTTTTAAACTCATCCTGGGCCTCTTTTAGGTACTCATCATCAGTTTTTGGGGTCTTGTCTTCATCCTCTAAGTCAGCTTCCTTTTTTCTTTCAGCATCTTCCTTTAAAAAGGAGTCCTTTTCCTGTCTGGCTTCTTCCTTAAACTCATCATTTAATACAAAGCCTGCATCCTTTGCCTTTTGGTTTATTATCAGCTTGTTTACTAGCTGATCAAGTATTTGAGCCTTTATCTCGGCTGCTTGATCTTCATCTAGGTTGCCATACAAGGCAGTATATAATTCAAGCTCATCTAAAACAGCGGCCTTTAGGATCTTTTCGCCGTTTACCTCTGCCACTACTAGCTTTCTGTCCTTGTCCTCATTGACTGATACTATGCCACAGCCTACGATAAGCATTGATAAGACAATTATCATGGCAGTGATGGCCTGTCTCTTCCAGTTTTTCAAAATCCTCATCCTTCCTCTTTACTAGAGATAATTACACCTAATTATACACATTCAAAGCTTTATTGTAAATGGTCTATTAGTAAGGAGGACCTAGAGAAAAATATGCCAGGACCCTTTTAATAGGCTAAAGCAGGCCTGGCCACTATAGGGCAAAATAAAAAGCCCCCTTATAAAATTTAACAAGAGGGCAAATATAAATAGCTATTTATGCTAGTGCTTATGGTCATGCTTATGTTCTTGCTTATAGTCGTGTTTGTGATCGTGCTTATGATCGTGCTTATGATAGCGCTTGTTTCATGCTTATGCTAGTTATCATGATCGTGCTTATGGTCGTGGCCATGGCAGGCGCTGGCTGTTGATTCTAGCTCACCTTTTAGATAAGCCTTAACCACAAGCTCGGCACTTCCACTACAGCCTATTATTACTTTTATCCCGTGGTCATTAAAAATATCAATAGCCCCGGCCCCCATCCCTCCTGAGATTACTAGCTTTACACCCATATCATTTAGGAAATTGGGCAGAAAGCCTGGCTTGTGTCCTGGGTTTTTTATTGTATTTTTTGAGACTATCTGACCATCATTAGCTTCAAAAATCACAAAGGCCTCACAATGACCAAAGTGGTCTGTAACCATGCCATTGTCACTTGCTACTGCAATTTTTTCCATCTACCTTGCCTCCATTTGCTCTAGTAATTTAGCTACTCCGTCTAGCCAATTGCCTTCGAATAGTTCAATCACGCCCCTGTCACAGGCAGCAGAGATCTTTGGATCAATTGGTAGCTTGGCAAGGACCTCAAGCTCATACTTGCTAGCTATCTCATCAATATGGCTATCTCCAAAAACCTTGTACCTTTTTCCGTTATCAGGGCATTCAAAGTAGGATAGGTTCTCTACCAGACCTAGGATGGGTACCTTCATAAGCTCAGCCATCTTTACTGCCTTGGCAACTATCATAGATACCAGCTCCTGAGGAGATGTTACAATGACTATCCCATCGACAGGGATAGATTGAAAGACTGTTAGGGGAACGTCTCCTGTACCCGGTGGCATATCGATAAACATATAGTCCACATCAGACCAGACAACGTCGGTCCAAAACTGTTTGACAGCACCGGCTAAAATAGGTCCCCTCCAAACAACCGGATCTGTATCATTTTCCAGTAACAGGTTAACCGACATTATTTCTATACCGGTCATGCTTTTTACAGGATATATACCATGTTCAGACCCTTGTGCCTTTTCCTTTATGCCAAAGGCCTTGGGTATTGATGGTCCAGTTATATCTGCATCTAGCACAGCAGTCTTGTAGCCTAGCCTGTTCATGGTAACTGCCAGCATAGAGGTTACAAGGGACTTTCCAACCCCTCCCTTGCCGGAAACAACACCTATTACCCTTTTAATAGAGCTCAGCTCATGTGGTTTCTCAATAAAATCCTTTTTTTCTTGTCCCCTTCCCTGTTCACATTCCTCTGAACAGGTCTCGCAGTTTTGACTACAATTTTCACTCATACTTACATCCCCTATTCGTTTTTTTATTCAAATTTATCTAAAATTATAATCTATCCTTATACTCGGACCGTCTCTTTCGCCCTTTCTAGCTATGTCCTATAATACTTTTTTCTGTTTCTAGCTAGATCATTTAATACTTTTCTGCTCTTTCAAGCTAGGTCCTATAATATAATCTGGCTACCTGTACTAAGGTAGGCTAACCTATCTCCCATGATATTCTCTAGCCTTTGATAGGGCCCCATGCCTGTACAGTGGCAGGTGTAAAAGCTGGCCCCAGTAGACAATAGCCTTTCCCCTAGCCTGTCTATAGTTTCTGCTTCCTCCTCAATTCCAGGTCTAGACAGGTGAAAACCACCTATTACATAGTCAGGCCAGCTAGCCTGAAGGCCTTTATAATGGTCTAGGATATTGACAATACCAACATGGGCACAGCCGGTTAATAGGAGGGTCTTGCCCTTCTGCCTAATGACAAGGTTTTGCTCATGGAGAAAGTCATCCTCAACTAGCCGGTCCCCCTCCCTTTTAAGCAGGCCCTTGTTGGCCCTAGGCATAAGCTTTTTTTGCCCAGAACTTTGGAAAAGCCAGAGGTCATTATCAATTTGGTACTCAGCTGAAACAAAGACTATCCGCTCATTGTCCCTAAGCCTTTGGTCAGGGCCAATATACTTAAGCCCTTCATCGGGCCTTTGGCTGTAGAATCTCTCAAAGGCCTGCTGGTGGATAAAGATGCCAGCCTTGGTGTTTTCCCTTAAAAAGGTCCTAAGGCCCCCACAGTGATCATAATGGCCATGGGAGATTACTAGATAGTCAACATCTGCTATATCTACACCCATGCCCTTGGCATTTTCTAAAAAAAGACTGGATGCACCTAGGTCAAATAGGATTTTACCTGCCTTGGTCTCTATGTACAGGCAAAGGCCATGCTCGCTTAAATAGTCCTTTGAAATTGAGGTGTTTTCCACTAAAACCTTTATCTTCATATCCTATTTACCAGCTTCCCTATAAAGTTCTTCCATGGTCTTTGTAAATAAATCTCTAACTGCCATTCCAGCCGAGCACTCTATATCAACTATTGTTTGCCCACTGTTTATGGCCTTGACCGCTAGAGGGTCAAAGGGAATCTGGCCAACAAGGGGCAGGTTATGGAAAGAGCAATAGGTCCTTATCTTGTTTGAGTTTTCTATATTGGTATCGTACCTGTTTATACATACGAGTAGCTTGTCTGTAAAGGTTTTAGCCGTTTTTACTATACGGTCCATATCACTAATAGCAGATAGGCTAGGCTCTGTTACAATTAAGACCATGTCAGCCCCGCTAAGTGACGCAATAACAGGGCAACCGATACCCGGAGACCCATCTATTATGGCTAGATCTACTCCACTTGCTGCCTGCCTCATCCTTTTTTTCACCTGGCTAACAAGCAGGCCTGAAGTCCCCTGCCCTATTTCAAGCTGAGCTGTCGAAAAAACCTTATCTGTGCTAGCCTTATCTTCTAAATACAAGTACATGTCTCCTGCCAAATTTGCCTCCATCCTAATTGCCTTTGCAGGGCACAAGTAGGCGCAAAGGCCACAGCCCTCACAGGCATAGGGGTTCACCCTGTAGCCATCCTTATCAGAGATTGCATCAAAGCGACAGTGGTCCTTGCAGATGCCACAATCTATACAGAGGTCCTTGTCTATCTCTGCTAGGGGCAGGCCATAATAGTCCTCCCTGTCAGGCTTAGTATCCCAAGCAGCTACTAAATGAAGGTTTGGTGCATCGACATCACAGTCAGCATAGGCCCTAGCCTGGGAAAGTTTTATAAAGGCACTTGCTATTGTAGTCTTGCCAGTCCCTCCTTTACCGCTTAGGATAAGTAGCTCTTTCACAGCCTAGCTCCTCCTTTACTATTCTTAATAGGGATAAGAAAAACTCATGGTATTTTTTATCCTCCATAGCAGCAATGCCCGCATTAGAGCTTATTTCCCCTAGCTTCTTATCAAAGGGGATCCTAGCTAAGACCTTTATACCTCTATCTTGGCAAAAGGCTTCCACTGGGTTTTCTCCCTCCACACACTTGTTTAGGACCACACCATGGGGCTTTTTAAGGAGCCTTACCAAATCATAGACCATCGCAAGATTGTGGACACCAAAGATTGTTGGTTCGGCTACTAATATACAGTAGTCTGCCTCCTTTATAGAGTCCATTACAAGGCAGGAGCTACCAGGAGGGCAGTCTATAAAAATGTCCTTATCAGCCTCATTCTTTGCCTCGTCAAAAAGCCTATTTATAATGGGAACACCCGAGGCCTCTCCTGGATCCAAAAAGCCGGTATATA
>DGFG01000137.1:5595-5770 GCA_002391555.1 Firmicutes bacterium UBA3906 | reverse complement strand
GCTGCTTGGAAAGGTCTAAGAAAGCTTCACGTTTTTTGTCGATATGTAGCTTGTCATCTACTATCCAACCCTTTTCAGAGCTGTTCTCGACTGCGTGCCATAAGTCTCCGTCACCAGATATTATAGCATAGCCTTTTGCTTTGAGCTCTTCTGCAGCATCAAAGAACTTATCCAT
>DGFG01000137.1:0-5247 GCA_002391555.1 Firmicutes bacterium UBA3906 | reverse complement strand
TACCGATATCAACTGTGTACTGAGCAATCTTTGCCTCTTTGATTAAGTTCTCTACGTCTATTCCTAGATCTTTGTAAGGAGCAGCGTAGCTAGAAGCACCACCCTGAGTATACTTTAGTACGAATGCAGCCTCAGCGGCGTAAATGTCAGGTGCGCTTGAGCCACCACTTTGTAGTGCTGTGTCTAGTGCTGGTTGATATGCACCTGTGTCAGTAGCTCTAATAGTCTCGTTGATTGTGAGATTGAAGTCACTGTTTAATTCAGCATACTTTTTGAGCATACTTGGTACCTCATCAGTAAATGAATAAATATTTATTGATGATACGTTAGGATCGTCCTCAACCTTGGCTGGTCCAGAACTCTTGTTGCAGCCTGTTAATGCTAAACCTAATACTAATATGGCTACAACGATAATTGAAAAAATACGTTTCTTCATGGTTTCCCTCCTCATATTTTTGTGAAATATATACAATAAAACTTGTATACTATAATGGATTATATACTTGATATTATGAACACTCTGCTTATATATTGCTATTTATTTCTCATTTATTGCTTGTTCTTTTTATATTTATATACATTTTATAGCTACTTAATGCCTTTATTATGGCGATTACCTATATTTTATGATAGCTAATATTATTTTTATTATGCGTGTACTCTTTTATACATTCGCTTATACTCAGTGGGTGTACAGTTTCTTTTTTGTTTAAATATCCTATTGAAAGTTGCTAAGCTCCCAAAACCTGCCTTCATAGCAACCTGCATAATAGATAGGTCTGTTTCGATTAATAGCTTTTCTGCCTGCATGATCCTACGGTTTATCAGATAATCATACCAGGACATATCCATTGTCTGCTTGAAAAGTCTTGTAAAGTGAAATTTGCTAAATCCCGCAATGTTAGCAATATCATCTATTTTAATGGTCTCTGTGTAGTGTTCATCGATATACTTGCACACATTAATAAGCATTCCTATGTATACTTGCTGTTTTTGATCCTTGCCAGATAAAAAGCCCTTGTCTTTGTTAATGCATTCTCGGCCAAGCATTGTTAAGAAGGATAAGAGTTTGCTATATATAGTTGCATTTCTAAGAGGCCTATTGGCAAAGTACTCATCGGTAATATCTAATATCCATTCTGCAAGCTTTTCTTGTATATTTGGCATGGTCTCCTGTGTGATACAGGCACATGGGTATAGGTTTTGTATGATTGAATTAATTCCGCTAACATTTTTAAAAACTGAATAGTCGAACTGCATTATTATCCGGTATCCATCTGAAGGAGCATATAGCTCATGCAAGGTCCCAGATGGTATGAGAATTATGTCTTTCTCCTTGAGCTTATATGTGACTTCGTCTATTACAACCTTGTAGGTGTTTTCAACAGGCATAACTATCTCTACATCTGTATGCCAATGCTGGGGGTAATCTTCCTTTTCCTTGTTTTTATGAATTTTGATCCTAAAATCACCCCGATAGTTTACCGTTTCATGGTTCCCATCTAAAGTCTCGATCACGGGTACTTCCTCCCAAGTAAGTATCACTTTATATAAATAAAGAAGCTAAAATACCAGTCTACATATTTTTGTATATATATTGTGTAGCTTCTCCATTATACTTGAATAATAGGCTATCCCTAAGAATCAAGAAAATTAAGATATTAAGTTATATATTAGTCTCACATACCTTTCTTTTACCTATGGTCTATAAGCTCAAGTAGTCCTTATTAATATGTGATAACACTTGTATAATAACATTGTATCCCACTAAAGTCAATGGTTGTAGCTAAAAGTCTTACTCTAGGGCAGCTAATCATCAGTGCCTATCTAATAAGCAGCTATATAAAAAAACTATATTAAAAACTCTTATATATAGTATACTTACGAATAAATAAAAGACTTATGCCTATTAGCCTTGTTCTTGGGACCCTACAAATGGTAGAATAAGCACATTAGATATTAGCTTGAATTGACATCTATATATTGTTCAATTACTAGCAAAAGAAAGGATTGATTTAAATGTGGGTTTTATATGCGCTCTTATCTGCTGTATTCGCAGCCCTAGTATCAATTCTTGCAAAACTAGGATTAAAAGGAGTCAACTCCAATTTGGCTACAGCTATTAGGACCTTTGTAGTTCTCCTCCTAGCATGGGGTATTGTGTTTTTTACAGGTAAACACAAGGAGATAGTAAGCCTAACAAGCAAGAACTGGCAGTTCTTAATCCTATCAGGCCTTGCAACTGGAGCATCCTGGCTTTTCTATTACAAGGCACTACAGATGGGCGAAGTATCCAAGGTTGCTCCAATTGACAAGCTGAGCGTTGTATTTACAATAATAATGGCCTTTTTATTCCTAGGTGAGCAAGCTGATGCAAAGTCTCTTATTGGAGGACTACTCATTGCAGCCGGCACCCTAGTACTAGTCCTATAGTTAGCAAGACCTAAAAACCTACTTTAGTTCATGTAAAGTTATATCATAGAGGCCTAGCTCATGCACTAGCCCCTTTCTTTTTTCTGCCCTTTAACACAAGGACGGTTAAAGCTACTATTAGGAGTAAAGCACCGGCTATTGAACCAAAGAATAAGTATTTATTGTTATAGTACCTAACCCATAGGTCCTTGGTTACATAAAAGCCATTGATCTCAGATATAGCTTTATTACCGGCGGCATCTGTAGCCACTATTTTTACACTATGTGGCCGTGTACTGTCTCCACCTATGTCAAAAGTAAAGTCTCTTTTTTCTGCAATTATCTTTTCTATATCTTCTGCCTTCCAGTTCATGTGCTCAACATCATTTAGATATACAACTACATTCTCAAGCTTAAGATTGTCGTTTACACTCATAAGCACAGTTAAGAAGTCTAGCGGGTATGTGACTCCTTTTTCTAGATTGGTCACAATTATATTGGGGCTGGTTTTGTCAACACCAAAGCTAATATCCATCGCCTTGGTGTCAAGGGTGTTTTGTGAAACATTTCCCGCTGCATCCTCTGTATATACTGCTATTCGATATACACCATCTTCGGCAAAATTTTTACCTAGTATAGTATATGAATATTGGTACCAACCTCCATCGCCGCGAGAAATATCTACCCTGTAATCTGTCCCTTCTACAAGTGTGATGGTCTGATTATTTTTAAAGAGCGTGATCTTAAGTCCTTCTAACCTATCAGCATTTACCTCTGTAATAACAATGTCCTCAGAACTCACTACAAATGACCCGTTTATTTCCTTAACTCTACTGTCTAGAGCATAGCTTGAACCCATCCTATTAATTGAAAAGCATAAGTCCTGAGCCACTAAATCTGAGTCTATAATCATCAATTCATTACATAGGTTTCTAGCCTTATCGTAGACCTGGCAGGTTAATGTATAAATACCATCTAATTCGAGGTTGTCAACAATATATGTGTATTTTTTACCATCTACTATGGTATTTATAGTTCCCTCTTGTGTAATATCTACAGTTTCAAAATTACCATTTTCATTTCTAATAGTAGCAATTAAGGAAGGTGTAAAGGAAGCACCATCAAGATTTTGATCCTCGACAGTAACTACAAACCCAACAGTATCACCCCTGTTGGCTGACTCATCCTTGATGCCATTGACAGAAATACTTGGCTTTGTAGTATCGATGATAAGCTTGTTTGACACATACTCAGTCATTTTGTTACCTGATCTATCTGTATAGTTGATTGTGACAAAATAGCTACCGTCCTCTTCAATAGTAAAGCTACCAGTATGGATATCAATGCTTTCATCTAGCCAAGTAGGTTTTACCTGGTATGGACTAGCCCCATCCTTTGATACCATAACTTTAACATCGTCGCTAAAGAAATTGGCTTCATTTATTGTAATAGTTGCCTTGATTGCTCCACTATAGTATGAAAGATCATTTAATTTTTGTACTGGACTATTGTAGGATACACTTGCTGTTGGTGTAATATTATCAACTACCAGCCTCCTCTTGCCTATGAAATCTGTACTATTATCTGAGCGATCAATTGCTGTGAACTCTAGTGTACCATTAAATTGGTTATTAGCCCTTAAAGCAGACTCTGGTATCTGAAACATTACACTTGCCTTTTTACCATCATCTGAATATTTAATGGCTGAATTTGCTATTGCCTTATCAATTATTTGGCCATTGACCTTGGATACACCACTGGAATTTTTGTAGCTATAGCGAAAGCCAAAGTAAGGCAGGGCTATCATTAGGGGCTTTACTCGGAGCTGTGCTTCTAGCTTAAAATATACCCGTGCATTTTTCATTGAATAGCTTGTATCGTTGGTTAGCTTTCGCAAATTAGCCTGGATAACTTCTGCCATTCGCTGGTACATTGATTCTGCAGCACTGCTTTTTAAGCCGAGATAGACAAAGGCAGTTAGATAGTCGCTATAAAATAAGCCCTTCATTTCTTTTGGTTCATCAGGTACATTGTCAAGCCCACTTAGAAAAGAGCCAATATCGTCCATGTCAGGAACCTTTATCCACCAGTCCTCATAGTGTTCCAAAGTTAAATAGAGCATCGACCTCAGATACACCATTTCTCATTTCATCTACTGTCGTTTGCATTTCTTTGTACAGAGTGCTATCACCCGTGTAAGCAACCTCTTCCCATGCTTCTCTAATAATCATGCCAGCATTGGTGAGAAGGGCAAGCTTTGATACAAGGTCGGAAAAATCACTAAGCATTTCTTCAGATCGTTTGGTAATTTCCTTTTCTGTTACAGTACCAAAGTAATAATAAGCAACTGCTGCAAACATTAACATTACAAATAATGCCGCCACACTATCAGCTAGTCCATACATGGGAAAGGCCAGTACAGTTAAGGTGAAGGCAAAGGTGACTTTCTGTGAATGTATCACCCTAAGATAGTAATCTGCATACTTTTCACCATGGAGTACACTAATTTCTTTTCTTAGCTTTCTATCGTGCTTTGACTTATATTGGTATCCTATTGCCTCCATAAATGCATACCCAACGAAGTATATCTCCTTTAGGGGATAGCTTTTCTCTTCAATAGGATCAAATAAACCTGTATTTCTTTTATGATATTGGTTAAACAGCAGCTATCTTTATCTATTAATAAAAAAATCCGTATACATCTATTAATGTATACGGATTCTTTGTATATATGGCTCCCCAGACTGGGCTCGAACCAGTAACCCCCCGGTTAACAGCCGAGTGCTCTACCATTGAGCTACTGAGGATTATAGGTTCTGTCTCTTATACACATCT
>DGFG01000104.1 GCA_002391555.1 Firmicutes bacterium UBA3906 | reverse complement strand
GTAGATCAGAAGCAGTATAGGGTATTACAATATTTTGTCTAGACTGACTCTTTAGGTAGATAAGGCTTAATAGGGCCTGGACCTGGGTTTTTTCTAGTCTGTTTCCTTTTTCATCGTATAGGTCAAAATCTTCGCAAGTCTCATCAATCCTGCAAGCTAGATCAAAGCTAACCTTGCTCATAGTCTTTTCTAGATTGGCTGATGTCGGTATGATTTTACAGCCAGCCTGTCCTAATACTTTGTTAATAACATAGCTGCATATCCTGTTAGGACATGACAGTAAAATCTTTAACTCCTTTTTCTGCATTGTTTTAAGATCTAAAGATTTTAAGACTGACCTAATGTAAAAAAGAATAAGATCCGAAAGTTCATGTACTCTTTTAATATCCTGACTTGCTTGTCTAGGAAAGTCATCCCTTATAAAAAGGTTCTCGATTTTTCTCTCCTCTGCTACAAGTAGGTTACCGCCCTTTTCATTTAGCATATGTATTCTGCATCCATCTGGCTTGTCTGATACAGTAAATATATGTATACCACCATCGATTCCTAGCTCTCTAATAGAAAACCTGAGTAAGGGACTGCTTAGGTGGCCGGCATCGTATACCTCTTGTCCTGTAGATAAAAGTCCTGAAATTATGCTATGCTTTAGCATTATACTGGCTCTTCCACCATCAGTACTAACAGCTACTCTTTTACCAGCTTTTAAGTAAGCTCCAAAAGCAGCACCTAACCTGCAAGCCCTCAAGGGGTCAATATCTCTATTAACTGTACCATATATCCCATCATTACCAAACAAGTGCCTACTTGACTTGGTCCCCCATATAAGATTTTCATTGACTATGCTTTTCTCATCTATTGTTTTGAAGGGCCAAATTTTTACCAAAGGATTAAGTATGGCGCCATCTTTGATTTGACTATTACTACCTACAACTACTCCTTCATATATGGAGGTCCTAGCTCTGATATCAACATTATTACATAGTATGGCGCCTCTAATCTCAGACAAAGCCCCTACTGCTACCCTATCCCATAATACACTCCTTTTTATGCTAACACCCTCGCTAATCCTGCAGTTCTTGCCTATAACAGAATACGGGCCTATATAGGCTCCTTTTTCAATCTTGCTAAAGTCACCTATGTAGGCTGGTCCCTCGATAAGTGCTTCCTTGTCTATGGTTGCTCCTCTACCATAATAGACATTGTCTTTATGGATAGAGGCTGAAAAGGGTACTAAACTTGGGTTAGATAATAGGTCAAAATGAGACTCTAGGTATGTTTTTGTATTTCCGATATCACACCAATAATCATCTGTTATGAAACCATACAAGGGCTTGTTCTTTTTCATAAGCAAAGGAAATAGGTCTTTACTAAAGTCAAACTTAAGACCAGCATCAAAGTAGCTAAGGACCTCAGGTTCTAATATATATATGCCGGTGTTGACAGTATCGGAAAAAAGCTCCCCCCAGTTTGGTTTTTCTAAGAACCTTTCTATCCTGCCAGCCTTGTCTGTTACAACCACTCCATAATCTAGAGGAACCTTAACTCTTTTAAGGACAAGTGTAGCCGTGGCTTTATTTTCTTTATGGAAGTTTATAGCTGACTCAAGATCTATATTGGTTAGGGCATCTCCACTTACAACTATAAAGGTCTGATCTAAAAAGCTTTCTGCATTCTTAATACTTCCTGCAGTCCCTAAGGGTGTCTCTTCTAGAAAGTAGTTAAGCTTTACCCCTAAGTCACTTCCATTGTCAAAATAGTCTCTGATTGCCTCAGGCTTATACTGAAGTGTTACTCCAATATCGGTAATACCATGTTTTTTTAAAAGTTTAATACAATATACCATTATTGGTTTGTTTAATATAGGAACCATGGGTTTTGGAAGGCCACAAGTAAGGGGTCTTAGCCTAGAACCTTCTCCACCTGCCATTATAATACCCTTCAATGTAATCATCCTTTCTTGTTAGAAAAGCATGAGCAACAGTTATCCTAAGCTTTAATTAGTATGTTCACTATATTTTTGAATATTCTTTTGAATATTCTTTAAAATAATAGTAAGCTCTTATGAAGGATAGATTATAATGGAATATATTTTACCTAATGTTGTAGTAAAGCCTTATCCAATAATTGAGTATGCAAGCATAGATATAGTCTACAAAGGAAGGCTAACTAGGCTTAAAAATAATAAACTATTTATCTATTATGGGTATGGTTGTAGTGGTCTTTGGCTTGCTTGTGAAAATAAAGAGATGTTTTTGGTCTCTGGTTGTTATCATGCTACTATAAAAATAAAGGCTTATAGCCTACTTAATTTTTGTTTTCATGATAACCAGGGACATTGGGACAACAATAAGGGTCATAATTGGCATATTAGAATTGAAAAAATATCTAAAGACACAATTTCTATTAATGATTAGACCAATAGGCAAAAAAGCAAATCAAAATTTAATTATTTTATGCACCTATCACAAAGGCCAAAAAACTGAAGGTTATGATTTGTTATCTTAAACTTGTAGGTTTTTTCTATCTTTTCTTCTAAATCCGTTAGCAAGTCCTCAACCTCTAAAACCCTACTGCATTTACTGCATATCAGGTGGTGGTGATGGTGGCTTTCGCTGCTGTCGTTTAATTCATATCTATACTTTCCATCATCAAAATTGTGCTTTGTAAGTATTTTTAGCTCATCTAATAGGAGTATTGTTCTATAGACTGTTGCTAGACCTATATTTGGATAAGCTTTCTTAACTTCTGTAAATATCTCTTCAGTGGTCAAGTGCTTATCTTTATTTTTTAGGATAATCTCAATAGTAGCTAGTCGCTGGGGTGTCAGCTTGTAGCCATTTTCCTTAACAAGGTTTTTGATTTTGTCTATGTGCTTCATCAAAATCCTCCTTGAACAGATATGAACTGCTAATTATAATATGTAAACATAATCTGTTAGTCAAATTTACAATATATACTTTTGCAGATCATTCTGCTTTATTAGGTCCTGTAGGTTGTGATTTACAAAGGCCTTGTCTATAGTTATTGTTTGGCCATTTAAGTCCTCAGCATGAAAGGATACCTCATCTAATAGCTTCTCTAATACAGTATGTAAGCGTCTTGCCCCAATGTTCTCCCTGCTTTCGTTCATACTAAAGGCTATTTTAGCAATCTCGTCGATGGCATCTTCATTAAATACCAGCTTGACTCCCTCTGTTCTTAACAGCTCCACCTGCTGCTTGATTATTGCGTTTTCCGGTTTAGTTAAAATCTCCTTAAAGTTTTCCTCAGTAAGGCTATTTAGCTCAACCTGTATAGGGAACCTGCCCTGAAGCTCAGGGATTAGGTCAGAAACCTTTGACAAATGAAAGGCTCCTGCTGCTATAAAGAGCATATAGTCTGTTTTTACTGGACCGTACTTAGTAATTACAGTTGTACCCTCTACTATCGGTAGAATATCCCTTTGGACTCCTTCTCTTGATACATCAGGTCCTCGGTGGCCAAGATCATTACTTGCTACTTTGTCTATTTCATCAATAAATATAATCCCTTTTTGTTCTGCTAGACTGATTGCTTTTTCAATAGTCTCATCCATATCTATGAGCTTTTGGGCCTCTTCTTGTTCAAAGATCCGCCTTGCTTCTCTGACACTTGTTTTCTTATTTCTTTTCTTTTTAGGAAACATACTACCAAATGCATCTTGGATTTGAATTATCATTTCATCGTTTCCTAGCCCTGGGATAGCACCTATACCTGTAACAGACTCCTCTATCTCAATCTCAATGATAGAATCCTCTAACTCTCCTGCTTTTAATCTTTGATAGAGCTTATCTCTGGTAGTATTATACCTATTATCATTGTTGTCTGTACTGGCTAAGTCTTTGCTGGATTCCTCACTATCCTCAGGTACAAATATAGCATCTAATGGAGTGGAGGATCTTTTCTTCTTTATAGGGAGTAGGCAATCGAGTATCCTTTCCTCAGCAGCCTTTTCTGATTTGGTTTTTACGTTTTCCATCATCTCATTTTTGACCATTCGAATCGACGCCTCTACCAGGTCTCTGACCATGGATTCAACATCTCTACCTACATAGCCCACCTCTGTAAATTTAGTAGCTTCAACTTTAATAAAGGGGGCATTTACAAGCCTTGCTAACCTTCTGGCTATTTCTGTTTTGCCTACTCCTGTAGGCCCTATCATTATTATGTTTTTTGGTGTGATTTCCTCCTTTAGGGAGTCATCAAGAAGACTTCTCCTATAACGGTTCCTTAGGGCAACTGCGACAGAACGCTTTGCTGCGTCTTGACCTATTATATATTTATCAAGTTCTTTTACTATTTCTTTTGGTGTGAAATCCATAAGCTCAATCTCCTTTATAATTGCTCAACATGTATATTGTCATTGGTATATACACATATAGAAGATGCGATTTTTAGGGCCTCCTTTACTATTTGGTCTGGTGTTAGGCTTGTGTTTTTTACTAGTGCCTTGGCCGCTGCTAGTGCATACATGCCTCCAGACCCAACGGCTGCAATCTTGTCGTCAGGTTCGATTACCTCACCAGTACCGGATATTATAAGAAGGTTATCTTTGTCCATAGCAATAAGCATAGCTTCTAGCTTGCGCAGTACCTTGTCTGTTCTCCATTCCTTGGCCAGCTCAACAGCTGCCCTTTGCAGGTTGCCCGAGTACTCCTCTAGCTTGCCCTCTAACTTTTCACTTAAGGTAAAGGCATCTGCTACTGATCCAGCAAAGCCTACAATCACCTTATCATTATATAAGCGTTTAACCTTTCTAGCTCCATGTTTCATTATAGTAGCCTGGCCCATAGTAACCTGGCCATCACCTGCTACTGCGCCTCCTTGCTCTCCCTTTACTGCAACTATAGTTGTCCCCTTTAACATATACTGAACACCTCTTAAAAGATATATCGTTTAATTTTACCATATTCTCCCCTATTGTTCAAGATTGATAAGCACTACATCTCTCTCTCAATAATATCTTTGAGGGTATTAAGGGCCCTTTGGGAGATCATTTTGTTACGTTCAGCCTTATTTGGAATCCTATGTTCTAGTGGCTCAATTATTTTGTAATTTATATTCATAGGCTGAAAGTCTTTGATTGTAGGATTTGATATATAGTTAGCTAAAGCTCCTATTGCAGTCCTATTAGTAAAATCAAGTGGCTCTTTACCAGCTAGTACTCTTGATAGATTAAGAGCAGACACCAAGCCTGAAGCAGCTGATTCTATATATCCCTCAACACCTGTTATTTGTCCTGCAAAGTAAATAGCTTTATTTGCTCTTAAACGGTAATACTTGTCTAAAAGTCTTGGTGAATCTATAAAAGTATTCCTATGCATAACTCCATATCTAACTATTTCTAGATTTTCAAGTCCGGGTATCATGGAAAAGACCCTTTTTTGTTCTTTAAACTTTAACCTTGTTTGAAAGCCTACCATGTTGTAGAGGCTTGCTTCTGCGTTGTCTTGCCTTAGCTGTACAATAGCATAGGGGTCTTGACCACCTAATAGTTCCCTAAAGCCAACTGGCTTGAGAGGGCCATACCTTAGAGTATCTACTCCTCGCTTTGCCATACTCTCTATAGGCATACAGGCTTCAAAGAGCTTTATGTCTTCAAACTCGTGAATTGGAGCAGTTTCAGCCTTTATTAGTTCATTATAAAAGTTTAAATATTGCTCTTTATTCATAGGGCAGTTGATATAATCGTCGCCTCTATTGTACCTAGAACCCTTAAAGACCTTGTCATGGTTAATAGAATCGTAGCTTATAATTGGTGCAGCAGCATCGTAAAAATAAAGATGGTCTGTCTTTACCAGCTTTGCAATATTCTCAAATAGGGGGTCACTTGTCAATGGACCTGTTGCAATAATTA
>DGFG01000108.1:2743-8847 GCA_002391555.1 Firmicutes bacterium UBA3906 | reverse complement strand
ATCCTGCGGTTTGTTTCAATCCACACCTCTGTGCGATGGGTGACAAACATTTGATCATTCCTGACCTTATGACCTTTTAGCCACATCAATGCAAATAGCTATTGGTAGCAAAATGAGAATAATAATGATGTATATCATAGACTCGCCTCCTTTTAGATATTAGGAATCTTCCTGTCCTAAGGCTCAAGTATGTTTTCCTATTTGCCATCCACATTTATTAGGTCATCTTCGTAATTATAGATCATGGATATTAGCTCGTATGCAATCTGTTTTTTAAGTTCATCTGGTTCTCTTACTATCGCATATCTACCAAAGGACATAACCCAATTTTTAATCTCTGTCAGTCCCTTTACCTTGGCCCTAAATATGATAGAATCATCATCTAGTTCGAGTATCTTTTGACTGGGAACCCATATCTTTTCCTTGACATAGATCGATGCAGGGTGATAAAAGCGGATCTCAATCTTGTGAGTTTCTCCCTGAAATAGGCTAAAGCTATCTCTCATATAGTTTTTAATCGTAAAGTCATGGGGATATACAAAGGTCTCATGTAAAATGTCAAGCCTACTGATGCGAACCAGTTTAAAGGTCCTGATTTCCTCTCTGAGTCTACAATAGGCCACTAGATACCAAGAACCTTCACGGTAGACAAGGCCATAGGGATTTACCGTCCTTGTGGTTACCTCATTATTGACTGGTGAGTAATACCTTATTTTGATACATTGTTTGTTGTAAATAGAGTTGTGTACTAGTTCAAATATGTCCTTGACCTTGTCATTGCTGTCTTTTCTGCCATAGCTACATATAAACTCCTCTGGGAGCTCTGGTGTCACATTAAGCGAGGTATCACCAAGGGCCCATTTGATTTTTGCCATAGCTGTCTTTAACTCGTTTTCCATGACAAAGCCGTTTTTCTGGGTAAGAACTTTTTCTGCTAATAGTAGGGCTGTATACTCATCCTGATCTAGCTGTGGTGGTCGCAGCTGGCTGGAGGCAGACAAAAAATGACCTCCCCTGCAACCGCTAATCCCCTCGACACTAATGCCTGCAGCCCGCAATTCCTCAATGTATGATCTGATATTTCTGACATTTGTGCCTAGTCTTTCAGCTAGCTCACTCTTTGTGATAATGTGGGTCGTTTCAAGTAGGGCTATTAATTTGAGTATCTGACTAATTTTGCTCAAATCCGCCACATCCTTCAACCTAATTATAACATACAAATATGGCACTATATATGTCATATCGATAAGAATCGTAAGACAGCTTTCGACCTTATTCGCGCTACCTATATGAAAAGCCTTTTATATTCGCTATATTGCTAGCCTAGGACCTAGGTATGATTAGCTATTAAGCTCTAGATATCAACATATTAATCCCTTATATATGGTTTTAGACATTATTATTATAAAATTTTAAGGATATGGGCCAATAAAAAAAGAAGATACTTTTTTGCAAAGTACCTTCTAATAATATTTTCCACTTATTTATTTAATTTTAAATCTTGCCTGTATTTTTACTAAGAGCTTACTTGCCCAGGTAAGTATTAGCTACGCTTTAAGGCACCATTTGGCTCTGGTATATCGTTTATATCGATCTTGTTTAGCTCGCAGAAGTAGCTTAAAAAGTCCTGTACAAACTCCTTGTCCTTTTTGCTCCTTTTAAGCTTTACTAGGTCCTTTAAAATCTGTGCAATACTCATATTGTCTAGATAACGGCAAATACCTGCATTCCAGGTCATTCTGTGGGGGTATTTCTCATTTACATAGTAGTTCCAAAATAGCATCTTTTCTGATTCTTTTTCTGTTAACCTTATCCTATAGTCTTGATGGGCGGGTATATATCCATCTTCGTTTAGCTTTCCTATAAAATCTTCCTTTACCATGTATAGGCCCAGGATCCGTCTTTGCTCTTCCTTTTTATCTGACTCTCTAGCTGTCAGCAGGCAGGCACTATTTGGGTGGAGCCTACTAAACTTTCTGACCTTGCCAATGTTTTTGCCACTTTTTGTTGTACCTGTGAAGGCTGTCCACTCATTGAAAACCCTTTCTTCTTCCTCTTTGTCACACCAAAATACAGCCTGGGAGCTAGGGTGAATCTTTAGCCGGCTCAAGATCCTTTCTCTTTGCAGAGCACGCTTTCGGTCTTTGAGACGCATTTTAGCTATTTCCTTTTGCTCTATTTCCTCCTGCTCTTGCTCCTTTTTCCTCTTTTCTTTCAAGGCTTTAAGGTATTTAACAGCCTTTTTGTCTACAATAGACAGGTGTGTCCCAAAGGCATCAGGGAATATAAATCGTTTGTTACCCGCTTTAAATTTGACTTCTACGCTAGTGTCGGTAAGGTTTACTATACTACCTTTACCAAACACCTTGTGAGTTACTTGCTTATTTTTTAAATCCACTATATACCCTCCACATTCGTTCATTAAAGCCAATCCACTGCGAGGCGACCTGTTAAATTAAATGCCAGCCTCTTAAAATGGCCTATTTATATCATATCATATTTTTATAAAGAATTGCAAATAGGTGGTTGACATTGATATTGTGATGTTATATACTTTATTATTTTTGCTAAAATAGCTACACAATTTTAAGTGGCTAGGAGGGTAGGATGATAAAACCCCCATCCCTTTTATCAGGATGGGGGCCATCTTTAGTTTTGTCTAAAAACTATGATAGTATTTTAGTAACCTGCATGGTCTTTGTTTAGCATTGCTCCATGGTAGGAATACTTTGGATTTAGCTTTGCATCAAATAGCAGTGGGCTCCTATCCCTTCTCCAGGATAGCTGGTCTGCAAATCCCCAGAAGGTTATGCCTGATACGTTGGTGTTACCTGCTTCGTTTTCTGCTATTATCCTACTAATAAGCTCATAGTAATACTTGCCCTGGTCCTTTAGATTATCATCAGTTGCCTTTAGGATCTGTTGCCAGGTTCCAAGGGAGATATCTAGCTCAGTGATTTGAACATCTAATCCTAGTTCTGCAAAGGATTTTAGCATTGAGATATAGCTGTCTATTGAATCCTTTGTATACAGGTGGCCTTGGCAGCCGAGTCCATCGATTAAAAACTCTCCATCATCGTCAACTAGGCTCTTTGCTAGCTTTATATAGGCCTGGGTTTTAAACTGCTCGTTAAAGTCATTGTAATAAAGCTTTATATGGTCTGGTGCATATTTATCTGCGTAGTAAAAGGCATACCAGATATAATCATCACCAATTGTGCTCTTCCAATGGGAATCTCTGAGGCTACCATTATCTAGTAGGGCCTCGTTTACTACGTCATAAGCATAGAACATGTCTATGTAATCTAGCTCTTTTAATATCTCAAATGTCCTTTTAATGTATTTCTCCATACGATCTAGCATAGTATCTTTGTCGACTTTTCCCTTTGTGGTATCAAAGTCTTCAAAGAATATCCAGTCTGGTGTCTGGCTATGCCATACTATTGTATGACCTCTGACAGATAAGTTGTTTTCTTTTGCAAAATCGAGTAAATCAATAGTATCTTTTGGGAATTTAACTATTATCTCCCCTGCCTCTATGCTGGCCTTGTGGTCTAAAATGGCCTCTGGCTTCATATGGTTTTCCAAGGTGATGGTGTTAAAATTCTCAAGTATAATACTTGTATATTTTTCACTACCTATCATTGCAGGAGCTAGGCATGTACCTGCAATCAAACCATGGTCCTCGTATACATCCTTTAGGCCGCCTTCATACTCCACGATGGGATCTACATCTTCTGTTGGAGCTAGAGTTTCTTCCTCCTTGGGCTTTTCTGTTTCTTTTGGTTCGGCTGTCTCAGTGGGTGTGGGCTCTACTGTAGGCTCTGGCTCTTTATCATTGGAGCAGGCCACCACTGATACTAGCAGTAACAGGACAATAAAAATTGAAAGTAGTCTTGATAATCTAGTTTTCATCATAAGCTCTCCTAGTTTAGTAGCAAACTAAACCAACCCTCTCTCCCTTTCATATTTTATTTTAATTATCAGCTTCTATATTATATATATAGAAATATACAATGGTAATTATATCAACAATATGGGCAATTGTCCATAATATTGGCTAGTCTATCAAAGACTAGACTTTTATCCCTCTTTGGCCCTATAGAGCCTGCTCCATTTCCTTTACCCTGTCAAATATCATCTGGTTTACCGGCACCTTGACCTTGTATTTCTTTGCTAGCTTAAGCACTGTACCTGCGAACAGGTCTAGCTCTGTCTTTCTACCGAGTAATCCATCCTGTCTCATAGATGGCATGCCCTCTGGGTCAAGGGTGTCTATAAGGTTTACATATTGGTCTAGATCATTTTTGCTTACATTTATGCCTTCAAGATTGGCAAGTACCCTGGCCTCCTCCATAGCCTCTATCATCAACTGCCTTGCCTCACCTTGTCTTTGTACAGTACCATAGTTACCCTCATAAATCATAACTACCTGGTTTACACCAACATTTAGCATGAACTTGCTCCATAGCCTGTGCCTTATATCTGCCTCTACTTTATAGGGGATAGCAGTCCTGTCAAATAGGTTAGCTACCTTTTCTAGCTTTTCTCTCATTTTTGGGTCCTCATCCATTATGCCTATGCAAAGCTGTCCTATATTTGTGTAGGTCAACTGATTGCCTATTTTTACTGCATCCATTCCCTGGGCTATGCAATATACTAGCTTGTCAAAACCAAAAGCCTCGCCTATTATCTCCTCGCTTGTTACTCCGTTTAATAGGGATAGAATAATAGTGTTATCAGAGACCTTGTTCCTAGCAGAATCTATGGCACTTTCTAGGTCTACTCCCTTTACAGCAAATATTAAAAGGTCTGCAGGCCTTCCCTTTTCATCCTCATCCACTAGGTTAAAATCACAGGCTTCACCATTATTAGTTAGGCCGTATTTGAAAAATCTAGCCTTTCTATCCTTGTTTACAACAAAGTCTACATTCTGCTTGCCCAGCTTTTTTGTTAGGATCCCGCCAAATAATACACCTAGGGCTCCCATACCAATTATTGATACCTTTTTAATACTCATTTACTTTCGCTCCTGTATATAAATTAGAAATGAATTCTTAAATCCACTGTTTTTAATATGCAGTAAAAAACCTACAAAGAGAAGCTAGATAAGACCCTTTGTAGGCTTATTTGTTAGATACTTATTACTTCATATCCTTTATTTAAATAGCTTTTCATACCTGCATGACCATACATGTCATCTAGCATAGGCAGGCCACTTTTTAGGTTAGCCTCATAGACATTAAGTACCTTGGAACAGGCTAGGCAAATCCCAGCTATTAAGCCTGCTTCCTTTGCCTTTTTATATAAGGGGTTGCCCTCATCCTCAAACTTTGAAACCAGCTTTACTGATGCACCCTCAAATATTATCTTTACTTCCCCACCTGCAGCATCTAGGTCTAATGCATTCATTAAGATATGTTGAAAGCACATCTTTTCTCCTGTCATACCATAAAACAAGGTCTTTTTCATGGACTCTTATCTCCTTTATTAATATTTATATTTCCAATAAAATATCTATAATATTTTATTTGTAGTTGCCTAATATCTAGTAAACTTAATTGCTGGACCGTACTTCTATTTAGATGTTCTATTCGTTGTATTTATCATTCTTGCCATATACCAATTCTTTAGGGTATTTTTCATCATTGATCATTAGCTTAGCCCTTAGGGCCTTTTCTAGGTTGATGTTGTTCATCTGTGCAAATCTTAATATAAAGAAAAAAGTATCTGCTAGTTCCTCTTCAACCCTCTTTCTTTTTTCAGGAGTATTCATAATTTGCTCCATTTGCTCTAAGGATTTAAAGCGGAATATATCAAGAAGCTCATTTGCTTCTGTTGAAATACCTATAGCCAGATCCTTTGGGTTGTGATACTGGGACCAGTCCCGCTCTTCGCAGAACTCCTTTACAATAGCTTTTAAATCATCAATTGTTGCCTTTTTACTCATCTAATCTACCTCATCATTTTCTTAAAATATCTACTCAAATTCTCATCTACACAATAAATATAGCACCCCTTCATTCCTCTTGTCATCAAGGTCCTATATGTGTTTTTGATAATCTCATCAGCTAGCTTTGCTGCTCCCTCAGGGTCACTTTGTG
>DGFG01000108.1:0-2456 GCA_002391555.1 Firmicutes bacterium UBA3906 | reverse complement strand
CAATCTCCTGTCCTTTAACTAATAAACATAAACATAAATTATGATATTACTTTATAGCTTCTTTATTTTGTCTCTAGAATGTTATAAACTAAGATTATCATATATAGGACAAGGTGATTTAATGACGAATACTGATGTTTCTCCTTTTTTAAAATGGGCAGGTGGCAAAAGACAGCTATTACCAGTCATAAATGATAACCTACCCAGAGAATTAAAAGAGGGGAAAATTCAAAGATATATTGAACCCTTTGTAGGGGGAGGGGCAGTTTTTTTTGACCTAATACAAAAATATACTTTTGAACAAGTAATATTAAACGACTACAATAAAGATCTTATTAATCTATATACAGTAATACAAAATAATGTGACCGCATTAATAAATAATCTAAAACCTATTTCTGATCAGTATCTAAGTTTAGATGAAACTGATAGGAAATCATATTTTTATACTATAAGAGAGTCTTATAATGAAACAGGAATTGATAGCTTGCAGAAAGCTGTTTATCTATTATTCTTAAATAAAACCTGTTTTAATGGTTTGTATAGAGTTAACAGAAAAAATCATTTTAATGTACCTCATGGTAGATATAAGAACCCAACAATACTAAATGAAAAGAATCTACTCAGTGTTTCTAAGGCTCTTAAGAACGTAGATATTATTGCTGGTGATTTTAGTATGGTTGATAAATATGTAAATAGCAAAACATTTGTGTATCTTGACCCACCCTATAGACCTCTAAATAGTTCGTCTAGTTTTACCTCTTATTCAAATAATGAATTTGATGATAAAGAACAAATTAGATTATCAGAGTTCTTTGTAACTTTAGACAATAAAGGAGCTAAACTAATGCTCAGTAATTCTGATCCTAAAAACGCCAATCAAGAAGATGATTTTTTTGATAAGTTATATGAAAACTATAATATTAAAAGAGTTAGTGCTAAGCGCTCAATAAATTCAAATTCTAATGGAAGAGGTAAGATAAACGAACTCTTAATTACGAATTATTAGGAGGTAATATGAGGTACTTAGATATTTATAAACAAATGGGATTAGATGATACTAACGACGTATTTACTTATTTCATTGATACCCTTAGGTATACAAATCGGACTTTTGAATTCTATGTAGACTGGGGTAAGGTTTTCCTTAATGTAGAAAATATTGAAATTGACCTTAATATACTAAACTATTTGATAGGAAAAAAAGATATAAAGACAGAATTATATAAACTAATCGAAAAATATCCTCAAATAGTGTCTGTTATCCCTATTTTAATTGCCATACGGAAGAAAGAAATTGAGGTTCTAACTAACTTTAAGACTACAGATTGGGAATATAAAACCTTTTCATTTAAGAAAAAGTCAAAATATCAACCAGAAGAAATAGACTCCATTGTTGAATTTACTGATAAAGTTGGACTACTTAAATTACTTGAAAATCGCCAAATCAAAAACTTGGTTGATTATGCTGTTGGATTAGAAGTGGGGATAGGAACCAACGGTAGAAAAAATAGAGGTGGCAAAATAATGGAGGAAATTATTGAATGGCACGTTAGCTCATTGAGCTCAAAACTCGGACTAGACTATATACCACAAGCAACCAAGAAAAAAATTAAGCATAAATGGAATATTGATTTACCTATTGACAAAAATTCAAGGCAATATGACTTTGCAATTCTTAGTAAAAATAAAAAACTTGTACTAATCGAAACTAACTTTTTTTCTGGAGGAGGCTCCAAACTAAAATCTGTAGCTGGTGAATTCCTGTCTTTAAATGACTTCCTAAAAAATCAAGATATCATTGATAAATTCATATGGGTAACAGATGGAATTGGATGGATTACTGCAAGATTTCCTCTAGAGGAGACCTTTTATAACAATGATTTTATTATAAATACAAAAATGATATTTGATGGTGTGCTAGAGGAAATAATAAATTACTGAAAGGACGACCATAACAATGAAATGTAGTTATTGTTTCGAAAACATGAAATCTGAAGACTATCTAAAACACTTAAGCGAATTTCATTCAAATGAGTATGATAAATTTATTGAGGAAATTATTGAACTAAATAACAACGGATATCCCATTTCAGAAATAGCATCAGAACTGAATGTTCCTAAAAGCCTAATAAATAATAATTTAAACTCCTTAATGGAGTCTCCTAGCGAATACAATATTGAAAAACCATTAAACATAAAGAACTGGGAACCTAAAGATTTCAAATTGGAAGCGACAACTATGTGGAGCTTTAAACAAAGGGGTAATTGGGCTACTCATAATGGTATGTATAGAGGAAATTGGTCGCCTTATATACCAAGAAACTTAATACTACGTTATTCCAAGGAGAATGATATAATATTAGATCCCTTTTTGGGCAGTGGTACCACTCTAATTGAAACAAAGCTATTAAGAAGAAAAGGGATAGGTATAGACCTGTCTCTTATACACATCT
>DGFG01000015.1:7900-9165 GCA_002391555.1 Firmicutes bacterium UBA3906 | reverse complement strand
GGTTACAATCCGGGGCCAGGGCTATGTTCTTAGCATGTGCAATATTATATATGATGGTAAAAGGGGCTATGTACCCTACGATGCCCTAGAAATACCTGAGGACCCAGCTACCAATCCCCATAGGTTAAGTAAGGAGGACCTAGAGGAGTATGCTAACCTAGTAGGAAGGTTTAAATCTGATACCGATTATTATATCTGGACAGATATTGATAGGCAAAGGACCTATATATTCAAAGGCGGTAATGGCAATTGGAGCCTGATCCATGACTGGGAATGTGCAACTGGCCTAAACAGGACACCAACAACTAGGGGACATTTCAAGACTCAGGCTAAAAAGGCCTGGCACTATACTGAGAGGCTTGAAAGTGGCCTTTATTATTACACCCAGTTTAATGGTGGCTATGTCTTTCACTCAGTTACCTATACCAAGGATAAAAAGCTCCTTGATGATACCTTGGGTGTTAGGGCATCAGCAGGCTGTGTTAGGTTAGCTACTGAGAATGCAAAATGGATATATGACAATATACCTAGAAATACAGGAGTCTGGATACACTAATATTTAAGGACTTATAAATGCTGGTTAGTAAAAGCTACTAGTAAATGCCTGTAAATGCCGGTAAATATAGGCCTCCTAGCTAGTAAAACCTATGCTGTAGAACAGGCCATTTCCCTGCTAGATACCTATATGACTTTAAAAAACATATAAGTAGCAGTGAAATGGCCAATCCCATAGTTTAAGCTAATACTGTGGCTATAAAATATATTATAGTCCACAGTATTTTTTTACTTTTATTTATCATAAACCTATATACAGCAAAGGTATAAAATGCTATTATCATAGGCAAGCAGAATTATATATAGATAATTATGGTAAAATGTATTAATGATACCATTATGGAGGACTAAGATGAATAGATTGGTTAAAGCATTATTGCTAATAATAGCTATTAGCCTAGTAGCCCTTTTAGCCACTGGCTGTAAGCTTGGTATTTTTACAGGTAAAGAGAGCCCAGGGCCCGAGGAATCAAAGGGCCAGCCAAGCACCAATGCCCTTATTCATACAGATAAAGTAGCTAATAATAAATTAGATCCAGACATTGAGTCAAGTCTTGAGCCTACAGTTGAGCCTACACCTACACCTGAGCCTAGCTGGGATGACCTAGTAAAGGGGTCACCCGTTTATGTGACCCTTTTAAGGGACCAAGATTTTTATGTGAGCCAGTATACAACAGACAAGGTCCATGGGACTATAAAGGCAGGCACTG
>DGFG01000015.1:4607-7760 GCA_002391555.1 Firmicutes bacterium UBA3906 | reverse complement strand
CCTTGATATGTGTAATATTGAGTATGAGGGTAAAAGGGGTTATGTTCCCTATGATGCCCTAGAAATACCTGAGGACCCGGAAACCAACCCAAACCGGCTGACTAAAGAGCAGCTAGAGGAATATGCAAACGAAGTAGGAAAATTTGAGTCTGAAACTAACTATTATATATGGACCGATATAGACAGGCAGCTAACCTATATCTTTGAGGGTGGCACTGGTAATTGGAGCCTGAAATATGCATGGGAATGTGCAACAGGAACTAACTTTTCTCCAACAACCAGGGGCCATTATACCATATCTGCCCGGGGTTCTTGGTTTTTCACAGAGCGGTTAAACAGTGGCCTCAAATGGTGGACCAGGTTTAATGGTGGCTATGTCTTTCACTCAGTTACCTATACCAAGGATAAAAAGCTCCTTGATGATACCTTGGGTGTTAGGGCATCAGCAGGCTGTGTTAGGTTAGCTACTGAAAACGCAAAATGGATTTATGATAATATTCCTGAGGGCACAGGGGTCTGGGTACACTAGGCCCCTAATAGCTTGTAGCCTAGAGCTGATTTATAGGTCTTGCCATATTGTCAGATTGTGCTATAATTACAAATGGATTTACAAGGACTTTAACAAAGGGGGAAAATTATGCTATCCGTAAGGGGTGTAACAAAAAAGTACGCAAAGGTTTTGGCTAATGATAATATAAACTTTGATGTATCAAGTGGTGAAATATCAGTTCTACTAGGGCCTAACGGTGCAGGCAAATCAACCATCATAAAGTGTATAGCAGGTCTATTAAAGTATACAGGAAGTATAAAAGTAAATGGTCATGACAACAAGTCTATAGCTGCAAAAAGAGAGTTAGCCTATATACCAGAGGTACCCGCTCCCTATCCTATGTTAACTGTATGGGAACATTTAGAGTTTATAGCCAGGGCCTATTCGCTGTCCGACTGGACAGGGGATGCCCAGGTCCTATTAGAGCGTTTTGAAATGGATGATAAAAAGAAAAAGCTAGGTAGCGACCTATCAAAGGGAATGCAGCAAAAGCTTAGCCTATGCTGTGGCCTCTTGCCTAGGCCAAGGCTAATCCTCTTTGACGAGCCTATGATAGGTCTTGATCCCCATGCCATAAAGCAGATAAAGGATATTATAGTTGAGCAAAAAAATGCAGGTGGTGCAATAATTATCTCTACTCATATGCTAGATAGCGTAGCAGAGTTTTGGGACACTACCCATATCATGATGGATGGCCGTATAGAGGCCAGCCGAAGACGCAGTGACGGTACTGAAAATGAGGGACTAGAGGACCTATATTTTGAAATCGTGGAAAGCAAGAGGCAGGCTAAAAGGGCTGAGCAGGAAAACAATACAAACGGGAGCAAGGAAAATTGAAGGCGATCGGCTATCTAATTATAATGCAGATGAAAAACAGAATACTTGCCCTCAAGAGGCAGCCGGCAAAGATGATAGGCTATATTATTTTCACACTTACTATCATAGGCCTGATAGTATTATCTATTGTTGTGCCAAGGGATAGCGAGGATATAAAGCTAGCTGACCCGAGGATTATCTATTTGGCCCTAGTGGCCCTGGGCCTATTCTTTCTAACTATTTATGTTGGCTCAGGCCTATCGACTGGCTCTACCCTTTTTTCCATGTCAGATGTCGGTTTTCTATTTACTGCTCCTATATCAAGCAAAAAGATCTTGCTATATGGACTCTTATCTACCTTTGGTAGGTCCCTGCTGTCCTCTGTATTTATCATTTATCAGGTTTTCAACCTAAGGTTTAACTTTGGCTTTGGTAGCTCTGAGATTATTGCCCTATTAGCGGCATATACAGTAATGGTCCTAATAGGCCAGCTTCTTTCTATAGCCATCTACTTATTTACTAATGGAAAGCCGCAGCGGAAAAGGCTGGTAAAGACTCTTATGATTATAGGTGGGATTGGTCTTGCCATAGTACTATATATTACCTATATACAGGAGGCTAGGTCTATAAAAAATGCCCTATATTCAGTTGCTGATTCAGGCTGGATTGGTTATATACCCTTTGGAGGCTGGGCCCTTATGCTATTTAAGGGACTACTAGAGGGCCATGTCTTAAATATTGTTTTGTCAACAGTCTTCTTTTTAGGTACAGGTCTAGCTGTTATCTTGACCCTGGCCTCAGGTAAGGCAGACTATTACGAGGATGTTTTGGTTTCAACTGAGTATATTTTTAAGGCGCAGTTGGCCATGAAGGAGAAAAAGACTACAGTCCATGCGGTAGCAAATGAGAAAAACCGCAAACGGGTAAAGGAAGGACAAAGGCTAAAGGGCACAGGTGTAAAGGCCATAATCCAAAGGCAGCTACTTGAGCTTAGGCGTAGAAACAGGATCCCCTTTATAAATGGCTATACTATAATGGCCAGCCTTATTGCTGCTGTGGTTGGCGCAAAGGCAGGGGGGAGCACAGGAGCAGCATTTGGTATGTTTGGATTTTTGGTATATATGCAGTATTTCTTGACCTTATTTAACCCCTTAAGCACAGAGATAAAAAGCCCCTATATCTTTATGATACCCGAGCCAGCCAGGAAAAAGGTCCTGGCAGCCTCCCTGGTATCCTTTATAAAGCCATGCGTAGATGCCCTTATAATCTTTACCGTATTTGCAGTAGCAGGCGGGACAGACCCCTTGTCAGCCCTCCTACTGGCTATTGGCTATGCAGCTGCAGGCTCAATATTTATTGGCCTGGCTATCATAAACCAAAGGATTGTAGAGGGGCAGCCAAATATATTCTTAAAAGCCATTCTAGGTATATTAGTACTGGTCTTTATAATTGTCCCAGCAGTAGTATTTGTAGTACTGACTTCAATGATTCTAGATGAACAATATGTATTTATCAGTATGCTACCCTTTTCGTTATACTGTTTTCTGGTGACGGGCCTAATCTTTCTGCTGGCAGGCGATGTTTTAGACAAGATGGAGTTAAAATAAAAGCTTTTAAGCGGCTAAGGGCCGCTTTTTTCATGGCTAAAGGACCTTTTATAGCAGAGGGTCCCTTATTATATAAAGATAGGATTTTGGTAAAAATATATAAATACACATAGTAAAGAGGGTCTACATTTGTTAGAATATAAGATATAGATATAAAGGCCTTTATTAGGCTGACTTGCC
>DGFG01000015.1:0-4379 GCA_002391555.1 Firmicutes bacterium UBA3906 | reverse complement strand
CTTGCCTTAAAAGCTATAGGAGGATAATTATGAAGGATTCTGCAATCAACCCAGCTGAGGGTTTATATAAAAGGTTGGCTATTAGACTAGCTATACTTTTAATAATACTATTTTCGATTATATATGTTTTGCCCTTTGTATTTCACCTGGTATCACCCTTTGTCTTTGCTATCTTAGTAGCGGCCATAGTAAACTGGCTGGTACAAGGGATAAACAGGGGTCTTGCTAGAATTAATAAAAAGTTTATCGTACCCAACAAGATAACCACCTTTGCTTTAAATATCATAGTACTTTTTCTGGTCTTTTTTCTGGTCTTTTCTCTGGTATCAGTTATAGTAAAAGAGGCAATAAGTCTGACTAATAATATAAGCGAAAACTGGGACCATATTATAGCTGAGCTGGAGAGCTTTTTATCCAAGCTCCAGTGGCATGACAGGGTACCACAGGGGATTAGAGATGCAGTAGACAGCTGGGTGGACAAGCTCTATGAAAAGGTAAAGGACCCTAACCTGATTGGTGGTGTTTTTAGCACTACCCTAACAACGACAAAGTATGTTTTATCAGCTACAGGAAATATCCTAGTAAACTTTTTAACCTTTATCCTGGCCCTCTTTTTCCTAGCTGCTGATTATGAAAAACTAAAGGAATGGACCAAAAAAACCTTTGGCGACCGGTTACTTAGACCCTTTAGGCTACTTAAAAGCTCTGTAATAGGTGCCTTTGGCGGCTATATAAAGGCCCAGTTTATTATTGCTACAACCGCATTTTTCTATATGCTACTGGCCTTTGTTATCTATGGTCAGCCCTATGCCTTTTTGCTGGCACTAGTATTAGCCATAGTAGACCTTATACCCATACTAGGGACTATAGCATTACTTTTGCCCTGGGGGATAATAGATATAATGGGTGGTAACTATAACCATGGTATCTTTTTTATAATACTAGGTATAGGCTTTTTCTTTATTCGAAAGGTTATGGAGCCTAGGGTATTAGGTAGTCAAATAGGACTACAGCCCTTGGTGGCCCTTTTTTCTATATATGTAGGCCTAAAGTTTTCAGGCTTTTTAGGCGCTATTTTAGGCCCTATGATAGTTATGTTTTTAATAAGCCTTAACAAGGCTGGCTTTTTTACCAACACAATCTCAGATATAAGGCTACTTGCTAACAGGATCTCAAACCTGCTGGCAAAGTCCGGTCCTAATGAAAGTCTAGAGGACTAGCTAGCCTATTAATTATAAAGTGATTGGTGTATAAAAAAATTTTGTATAAAGGAATTTTTATATAAAAGAAATTTTTGTATAAAGGAATTTTTGGAGTGAACCTAATTTGAAGCAAATGCTAAGCTGCATAGAAAAAATCACGGGAAAGGACCTGGACCGTGACCAGGTGAGGCTTTTAAATCCCCTAGTCCTAGCCTTTATAGGGGATACAGTATATGATCTTTTTATCAGGACATATCTAATATATAACCATGACCTGCCCGTTCACCAGCTACATGTAAAGGCAAGTGGCTTTGTAAGGGCAGGGTCCCAGTCAAGGACCCTACACGATATTGAGTCCTTTTTAACTGAAGATGAGCTAAATATCGTGAGGCGGGGCCGAAATGCCAAGTCAGGAACTATACCAAAGAATGCAGATGTTACAGAATATAGGTGGGCAACAGGGCTTGAGTCCCTACTAGGCTATCTATTCCTTTTAGGTCAAGAGGAAAGGATCTGCCAGCTATTTGATTTGATACTGAAAAAGTAGGGTAAGTATAAAAAAGCTTAAAAGCCTTAATTTTTGTGGAAGGGTTGAGTACATATCATATGAAAAAGCAAGGAAAGGGTCAAAGGGACCCTAGAGCGAGCAAAACAGGCAGCAGGGGCCAAAGGCCAAGACCTGCAGGCAGATCCGCTAAGGGATCCCATGAGGGCTCCTATAAAAAACAGACTATAGACAGGGATAGACCTGATATGGAGAAAGGGCAAGCAGAACTAGATTATCCCAAAAACCAAATTGAGGGCAAAAACCCTGTACTTGAGGCCTTAAAGTCCGGTCGTACCATAGAAAAGATACTAGTAGCAAGGGGCTCTAGTGAAGGGTCTGTGCGTGAGATCCTAAAAAGGGCCAGGGAGAAAAGGCTAGTCATTCAAGAGGTAGACAGGAGCAGGCTAGATGACCTAGCCCAGTCAAGTGCCCACCAGGGCATTATAGCCTATGTGACCCCTTATGACTATGTAGACCTTGATCATATACTGCAAAGGGCCAGAGACCTAGGCGAAGACCCCTTTATCATTGTATTAGATGAGATCACAGATCCCCACAATCTAGGAGCCATCATAAGGACAGCAGAGTGTTCTGGGGCCCATGGAATTGTGATACAAAAGAGGCGGTCGGTAGGCCTTACTCCCGCTGCCATAAAGGCCTCGGCAGGGGCAGTTGAGTACCTGCCAGTAGCCAAGGTTACTAATATCGCCACTAGTCTTGAGACCCTAAAAAAAGAGGGGCTTTGGGTGGCAGGGGCGGACATGGGGGCAGACCTGTACACTGGCCAGGACTTAACCGGGCCTATTGCCCTTGTAGTAGGCAGTGAAGGCCATGGCCTAAGCCGCCTGGTCAAGGAAAAGTGTGACTTTTTGGTATCCATCCCCCAAAAGGGAAGGGTAGAGTCCTTAAATGCTTCAGTTGCAGCAGGTATTTTAATGTATGAGATAGTCAGACAGAGGGGTTAGTTATCGATGAGGTCTTTTAGGGATGTATTGCTGGTAGATGGCTACAACATAATAAATGCTTGGCCAAGCCTTAGAGAAACTGCAAGGCACAGCTTAGAAGATGCTAGGATTGAGCTGATAGATATACTCCAAGAGTTTCAGGCCTATGAGAGGATAGAGCTTATCTTGGTATTTGACGCCCATATGATTAAAGGTGGCCAGGAGAGGGTAGAGCAGCTAGGGGGCCTCAAGCTAGTCTATACTAGGGAAAATGAAACGGCAGACCACTATATAGAGCGGTGGTCAGACGGGATTGAAAAGAATATGAGGGTAATAGTTGCTAGCTCAGATGCCCTGCAGCAGACCATTGTCCTAGGCCGAGGGGCTGTTAGGATGTCAGCAAGAGAGCTAGAAAACTGGATAAAGAAAAGCCAAAGGGATATGGATAATAGGTTTTTAAATAGGCAAGTGGCTGTCAACAATCCCCTGGAAGAATGGGCAGATGCTGAAACCATGAGGGTTTTAGACCGGCTCAGGCGGCAAAGATAGCTTGACGAAAAGATATTATGTAATGTATAATGTCAACAGTATGCACTTGTTCATTTTTTAGTGTATTTATAGCAATTTACGACCATTTTTTTGTAGTAGTTTTACAGTATTGTTGTTGAGGTGATTTTAGTGGAGCAAGCGTCAAGTAATGGCTATAGTGTAGATTATGATGCTATGCTCGACGAACAACTGGTAGAGGATGCTAAAGCTGGCAACATCGAAGCCTTAGAGTTTATAATCCGCAAATACCGTAACTTTGTCAGAGCCAAGGCCAGATCATATTTTTTAATAGGGGCTGACCGAGAGGACATAATACAAGAGGGTATGATAGGCCTTTACAAGGCCATTCGCGACTACAAGGCAGACAGGCTATCCTCCTTTAGGGCCTTTGCTGAGCTATGTATAACTAGGCAAATTATCACTGCAATAAAGACTGCTACCAGGCAAAAGCATATACCCCTTAACTCATATATATCCCTAAACAAGCCCATATTTGATGAGGATTCAGATAGGACTCTTTTGGATGTACTTTCATGCAGCAGGATGTCTGATCCAGAGGAACTTGTAATCAGCCGAGAGGATTTTAACAATATAGAGGCCAAGATAGGCGAGATATTAAGTGACCTAGAGTGGGAGGTACTCAGCTCCTACCTAAAGGGCAAATCCTATCAGGAAATAGCAGAGGAGCTAGACAGGCATGTTAAATCTATAGACAATGCCCTGCAAAGAGTAAAACGCAAGCTAGAACGTTACCTAGATGGTAAAGAATAGCTATAAAAGATACATATATCAAACTTTAGGATTATTCGTTTTTTTCGTTGACAAACCATAGACATAGGATTACAATATATAATGGTTTCACAGCCCTAGGGTTGTGCGGGTGTAGCTCAATGGTAGAGCTCCAGCTTCCCAAGCTGGCTACGTGGGTTCGATTCCCATCACCCGCTCCATGACTAATCTATGTTCAGCAAAGGTTGGAGCCACCGGTCAATCCTAGTTGTGGGCTAAATATAATGGCCCGCTTATGAAACACCGGGATACGTTGTAATGGTATTTTGGATGTTTCAAGAAATACATATACATTTATATATTATTCTGTTCGTACTTCGGACAAAGGAGGATTATAAAAATGTCAAA
>DGFG01000115.1:5277-6800 GCA_002391555.1 Firmicutes bacterium UBA3906 | reverse complement strand
AGATGTGTATAAGAGACAGATGCGACAGGCCTTTATGCAGCCTTTGCAATAATGGCTGCCCTCTATGAACGGGAAAAGACAGGCAAGGGCCAGCTGCTTCATACATCATTGTTAGAGACTGCCCTTGCCATGACCTCCTTTTCAGCTGCCAGCTACCTAGCTACAGGGGAAAATCCACAGAGGTCGGGAAACAGGCACCCCTCTATATGTCCCTATAACATTTACAGGACCAGAGATGGACTTATTACTGTAGCTGTTGCAAATGATAAGATGTGGGAAAGGTTTTGCTCCTGCTTAGGGCTTGACCAGCTAAGGGATGATCCAGCCTATAAGACCAATGAGCTAAGGCTCAAAAACCAGGACGCCCTAGAGCTAGAACTAGAGGCAAGAATGAAAATGGACAAGACAGAGAAAATCCTCCAGCTACTAAAGGAGGCCAAGGTTTCCTGTAGTAGGGTTAACAGTCTAGACCAGGCCTTTTCTTCTGAGGAGGTAAGGGCCCTAGATATTTTTCTCCCAAAAGGGTCAAAGCATGATATGATAGCAGGTAGGCTTGGCAAGAAACAGGCTATGGGTACAAGGACTAGGCTGGTAGGCCCCCCCTTTCATATGGACTGTATGGACCAGCTAGAGGAGGACAATGCCCCCCGTCTAGGTCAGCATAGCCAAATGATAAGAAAATGGCTGGAAGAATCAACTTAAATGGCCACTTGTCTAAATTATTAGATAATTTTTTCTAATAGTCTTGCTTTATGGTATAAATAGCCTTATAATGGTATACATGTTCTAGTCTTAGGTCTGTGGTTGAAAATCGATGCCAGTCGCAGGCAAAACGATCCACGTAAGCCGGAGAAGCTCCGGTGATCATGGTGCGGCTTAGATGTAAGTCCGACCTATAGTATTTGTTAGGATAGAGATCCTAAAAGTGTTTTAAGTTTCGATGGATATAGAATATCCCCTCTGGCGTTTTCTCTGATTGAGTAGGACACTGGTTCGTAAACAAAGGCACATATCTAGGATCCCCTTCAAAGACCTATAGTGAGGAGGGGTAGTAGGAGGCAAAAGCCTTGAGCGAGACTCCCAGTCGGCGGGTGTGGGGTCAAAGACCAGGTCAGCTAAGAGTAGGACACATTATTTAATTTTAAGCGGGGGGATTATTTCCATGTATGAAGACAAAACATTAGTATGCAAGGATTGCGGGGAGGATTTTACGTTCACTGCTGGTGAACAAGAATTCTACGCAGAAAAGGGTTTTCAAAACGAGCCAGCACGTTGCAAGGGCTGCCGTGACGCCAGAAAAGCTAGCAGTAAAAGAGCGCCAAGAGAGCTGCACGATGCGGTATGTGCTGAATGCGGTGCTAGCACCCAGGTACCTTTTGAACCCAGAAACGACAGACCAATATACTGCAACGACTGCTACCAAGCTCGAAGGTAATCCCCAAGCTCGGTTTCACTAGTTAAGACATAAGAAAATTGGTCAAGGCCTCGGAGTAAATTCCGAGGCTTTTTTATTAGTATTTTCT
>DGFG01000115.1:0-5050 GCA_002391555.1 Firmicutes bacterium UBA3906 | reverse complement strand
CCTCCAGCTGACCAGTTATTTAACTTTTTATTAAAAAACCCTTTTAGAAAAGCAATATTTTTTCTGTTTTAAAGTCAACAAAAAGTTCCCAAATCCTATTTTACATAATAGCTGCAACTTTTGATGCAAAAGTTGGGGCAATAAAAACCGATTGGAATTGTCGAAATGTCGAAGCTATTGTAAATAGAACAGCTTTGGAATAGACGTTCCCATGACAAAAATCGCGTTTTCCACACGATAAAAGCCTATTTATAAGGTTATACACAGTTTTATCCCCATTATCCACAGCCTTTATGTCCACATATCCACAATCTGAAGGCTAGTAATCAAAAAATTGCAAAATTATGACGATGACTTTTTCTGCATAGAAATTGCTCCTACAAGCCCAGGTCTAATAGCTGCTAAAAGAAGAAAATATTAGTAATAAAATATTACAGGCCTGAGATACTATAAAATAGGGGTGTTTAAGAGGACTAACAATGGTTTATTTAATTAACAAGGGATTTAAACCTCTATGGACAGGCGAATAAATATACCAATCCATAAGCATTAATGCAGGAAAAGCATAGGGGTTTACCGAATTAATATAGTATCTAATCAATGAAAGGAGCTGACCCGGATGAAGATAATCCTGAGCGGGAGGAACATCTCAATTACTGAATCACTTAGAAAGCAGGTGGAGAAAAAGGTCAAAAAGCTTGAAAGATATTTTGGACCAGAGACAGAAGCCCAAGTTACCCTCTCCGTTGAAAAAAACCGCCACATAATTGAGGTAACTATCCCCTTTAACGGGAATGTACTACGCGGAGAAGAATCCACCGACGATATGTATGCTTCAATAGACCTAGTCCTAGACAAGCTCGAACGCCAAATACATAAACACAGGACCAAGCTAGCAAAATCTATTAAGCAAGGTGCCTTTAAGGAAAAACCGCTCTTTATTAAAGATTTGGATTTAGACGGGTACTCGGAGCCTAAGATAGTAAAAACCAAGAGATTTGCCATGAAGCCAATGCTAGCAGAGGAAGCTATGCTACAAATGGAACTAGTCGGTCATAGCTTTTATGTATTTGCCAATGCAGAGACAGACGAGGTAAATGTACTCTACAAGAGAAAAGACGGAAATTATGGTCTGATTGAGCCTGAATTTATGTAAAAACAAGGCCCTAATAGCCTATACATAGGCCTTTAGGACCCATAGTTTTTGAAAAGGAGCCCTAGGCTCCTTTTTTATTGCCATGCCTTTTGGTAAAGCATATTTATCTTAACTTTGTTTTGCAGCCTACTAGGGTGTTTTTTATTGTCCGGTCCCCTGCAAATCCTTGTATTGACTAGGGAATAATGTTAGAATTAAATAATTAATAAGATAAGAGGAGTAGGGTATATGAGTCTACTTAAAAGGATATTAGGCGATAGTAATGAACGCGAAGTAAAGCGTTTGATGAAAACTGTAGATATTATTGAGGGTTTAGAGCCTCAAATGCAGGCCTTAAGCGATAAGGAGCTAAGGGCAAAAACAGACGAATTTAAAAACAGGTTAAAAGAGGGTCAAACTCTTGATGATATACTGCCTGAGGCCTATGCTGTTGTTAGAGAGGCAGCCATAAGGGTCATTGGTCAGCGTCATTTCCGAGTCCAGCTACTAGGAGGAATAGTTCTTCACCAGGGCCGTATAGCTGAGATGAAAACTGGAGAGGGCAAGACCCTGGTTGCGACCCTACCTGCCTACTTAAATGCCCTGACAGGCAAGGGTGTACATATTATTACAGTAAACGATTATCTAGCCCGCTACCATAGTGAGTGGATGGGGAGAATACATGCCTTTCTAGGACTAAGGGTAGGGCTTATAGTCCATGGTTTAGATTCAAAGGAGCGTAGGCAGGCCTATGCTGCTGATATAACTTATGGTACTAACAATGAGTTTGGCTTTGACTACCTAAGGGACAATATGGTCATCTACAAAGAAGAGATGGTTCAAAGGGACCTTAATTTTGCCATAATAGATGAGGTGGACTCTATCCTGATTGATGAGGCTAGGACACCACTTATCATATCTGGAGCAGGGGACAAGTCTACAGAAATGTATGGCCTTGTTGACCGTTTTGTTGCCCGCCTTAAAAAGGAACAAGATTTTGAGCTAGATGAAAAGGCAAGGACAATAAACTTAACCGAGGAAGGCGTTTCCAAGGCTGAGTCACACTTTGGCATAGAAAACCTAGCAGACCCGGACAATTCTGAGCTAGCCCACCATATCAACCAGGCCCTAAAGGCAAGGTTTTTGATGGTAAGGGATATTGATTATGTGGTTCAGGACGAGCAGGTAATAATCGTTGATGAGTTTACAGGTAGATTGATGCTAGGCAGAAGGTACAGCGATGGACTCCATCAGGCCATAGAAGCCAAGGAAAATGTTAGTGTTCAAAGAGAGTCAAAGACCTTGGCTACCATTACCTTTCAAAACTATTTTAGGATGTATAAAAAGCTATCAGGCATGACAGGTACAGCCAAGACCGAGGAGGATGAGTTCAAGTCTATCTATGGTCTAGATGTTGTTGTAATACCTACAAACAAACCCATGATCCGTATAGACCACAATGACATTATATACCTTACAGAAAAGATGAAGTTTAGGGCCATAGTTGAGGAAATCTACCAACGCTATGCCATTGGCCAGCCCACACTAGTAGGAACGATATCAATTGAAAATTCTGAGCTTTTAAGCAGTATGCTAAAGCGTAGGGGGATAAAGCACGAGGTCCTAAATGCAAAGTATCATGACAAGGAAGCTGAAATTGTTGCCCAGGCAGGTAGGCTAAATGCAGTAACTATAGCTACTAATATGGCTGGTAGGGGTACTGATATTATACTCGGGGGTAACCCGGAGTTTTTAGCTAAAAGGGAGATGCGCAGGCAAGACTTTTCAGAGCAAGAGATAAATGCTGCTACCAGCTTTGACCATACAGATGATCCTGATATTTTAGAGGCAAGGCGGATTTTTAGAGACCTAGTTAAAAAATATGAGGTAGAGACCTCCAAGGAAAGGGAACAGGTCATAAAGCTAGGCGGCCTTCATATAATAGGGACCGAACGCCATGAGAGCAGACGTATAGACAATCAGCTAAGGGGCCGGGCAGGTCGTCAGGGAGATCCGGGCTCATCTAGATTTTATATATCCCTAGAGGATGACCTGATGAGGCTGTTTGGATCTGACAGGATAAAGGCTATGGTGGCCAACCTAGGTTTCCAGGAGGACCAACCTATAGAATATGGGATCCTATCAAAGCAGATAGAGCAGGCCCAAAAGAGGGTAGAGGGCCGTAACTTTAATATCAGAAAGCATGTTCTGCAGTATGACGATGTTATGAACCTACAGCGTGAGGTCATATACTCGCAACGCAGGAGTGTGCTCCAGGGTGAAAACCTAAGAGACAGTATCTTTGCCATGGTAGAGGCCTTGATAGACGACACAATAAGCCTATATACAGGTGAAACTACTAGCCCTAGTGATGAATGGAATGTAAAGGGTATGCTAGATTATATGCAAAGACTCTTTGCTTCTCCAGAGGGTCCTAGCTTTACACTTACAGAGAACCAGGTCTATGATATGACCCTAGAGGAGCTAAAGGACTACTTTATGGCCTATGCCGAGGATGCCTATAAGAGGCAGGAGCAGGTAAATGGCCAGGAGCAAATGCGGGAGGCAGAGCGGGTTATTACCTTAAAGGTTGTAGATGAAAAGTGGATGGACCATATAGATGCTATGGACCAGCTAAGGCAGGGTATAGGACTTAGGGCCTATGGCCAGAGAGACCCTGTAGTCGAATACAAATTCGAGGGCTATGAAATGTTTGAAAACATGAACCATAGCATCAGAGAAGAGGTCATAAGGCTACTTTTCCACATTAGGGTCAACAAGGAGATGCCAAGGCGGGAGAGAAGGGCTGTGCCAACTAGGGCAAGCCATGGTGGCCAGCCAGAGCAAAGGGTACAAAAGACAGTTGTAAAAGGAGATAAAATCGGCAGGAATGATCCCTGCCCCTGTGGGTCTGGTAAAAAGTATAAAAAATGCTGTGGTGCAAATTAGCTTGCCTATCAGGCTATAGATCCTGCCTATCAGGACCGGGAAAAAGGCTATAGTATAGGCTCAGATAGTAAAAGTAGTACTATAGAGGACTTTATGATGAAGGGTTGTGACAAGTATGTTAGAGCTAGAGCAAGCAAAGCAAAGGCTACAGTTAGTAAAAGAAACATTTATCAAGCTAGGTGATTCACTTTGACATCTCAGAATGCAAGGCAAAAATAGATGAGCTAGAGGACCAGATGAATAGTCCAGGCTTTTGGGATGATATAGATAGGTCACAGGCAGTTAGCAAGGAGCTAAATAATATAAAGGCCAAGCTAGAAAAATATAATAAATTTAAGGCAGGCCTAGAGGACACTGCCCTACTTATAGACCTTGCCTTAGAGGAAGAGGACCAGTCGATTGCAGGCGAGATCCTAGAGCAAATAGCAGCATTAGAAAAAGAGGCCGAAGCCATGCAGCTAGAGGCCATGTTAAAGGGTCCCTATGACAAAAACAATGCTATTATCTCCCTCCATGCAGGGGCAGGTGGGACAGAGTCCATGGACTGGACATCTATGCTCCTGCGTATGTATACAAGATGGTGTGAAAAGTCAGGCTATGAGATAAAGACCCTAGACTTTCTAGCTGGAGAAGAGGCGGGAGTTAAAAGTGTGACCCTACAGGTTATTGGTGAAAATGCCTATGGTTACCTAAAGGCTGAAAAGGGGGTCCATAGGCTAGTTAGGATTTCTCCCTTTGATTCTTCAGGTAGGAGACATACCTCCTTTGCTTCAGTAGATGTTATGCCAGAACTTGAGGACGACAAAACCATTGAGATCAGGCCAGAGGATATTAGGGTTGATGTATTCAGGTCCAGTGGGGCAGGAGGCCAACATGTAAACAAGACAGAGTCAGCGGTCAGAATAACCCACCTAGAGACCCAGATAGTTGTGACCTGTCAAAATGAGAGGTCCCAGATACAAAACA
>DGFG01000086.1 GCA_002391555.1 Firmicutes bacterium UBA3906 | reverse complement strand
AGATGTGTATAAGAGACAGTTATAGTAAAGCTCTTATTCCCTGTACCTGGTATGTGCATCCAATTATATGGGAACTGTGCTGTCCCTGTCACATCTGTGTCCATTTCAACCTTTTGAAGGTCTGTGTCTGTTCCTGTAAAGCTTCCTTCATCAACCTGGGCTAAATGAGTCATATCCCTTCTGTCGAGCAGCTTTATGCCCCTAAAATCATTACCTATAATTGGACTTTTATTTATAATAATGTCCTCTTTAGATATATCTGCTTCATCAGTTACCTTAAAAAGATAGGCTAGGCAATCAGCCATAATTGTGTGCCCTTCGTTGGTTGGATGGTATATATCATAAAAGAATTGTCTTTTTGTAATAACATTACCCATGTCCTTTGTGAGCTTGAATTGGTCCACGACAGCATCCTTTACACTCACCATAGGTAAATCATAATGGTAGCCTACTGGTGCTAGCCTATCCTGGAGGTTCCAGTCGTTTACAAACACACTAAACAATAAGATAAGGGCAGGTTTGTTTTCTGCTGCTAGGATCTTCAGGCACAAACTTTCATATGATATGCCCTTAGTCTCATCCCCTTCGTCATTTACTGCAAACTCTACTATTACAATATCAGGCTCAACCCTGCCATCTCTTAATATATCTCTCTCATAACGAATCATCCCAAGCTGTGAAGGGGTACCTCCAACACCTGCTTTTATAAAATGTATATTATCCTTTTGACCACTAGCAAACATGTCTTTAAAAAGCTTGTATGACTTGTAGGCATAGCATTCTTTGTTTATTGGCTTTGCTGATGCACCTTGGGTTATTGAACCTCCTATATAGGCTATTGTTACATCCTCCCCCCTTTTAGCCTTTTCAATAGCCTTCTTTAGCCTATAGTTATTCCCCTTACTAAGCAGGGACTTGGTAATCATTTCCTTGTAGGCAGGGCTTTTAAAGTTAACAGGCTCTTCTTTGCTTGCCTCCTTGACCTCAAATCCATCGTTTAGATAATACCTAATTGTGGCTTCTGCCACCTCGCCGGGTCTGTCTAACTCAAAAGCATACTTGCCTGGTACATCGTCATAAGGAGAGAAATCATAATCATCAAGCTTTAGTATTATCTCCCTTCCATCCTTTGGACACTCCAATTCAATTTTTGTACCGGTATTATATATATCCTCCTTGCCCCAGTTTTGTAGGATGAAGCATGCTGTACCCTCTGGGTCCTCAGTTGATTTTAATGATACTCCTATACTATGTACAAGGGTTCTAAAACCCTTGCAGGATTCAAGATACTTTAATATACTTTCGTCCGTGATACCACCTACAAGCCTAGCCTTGGTCTTGTGCTGTTCACCTACTAGATAGATCTCTTGTGATGGTCTGCCGACATTTCTTTTTGTCGCTTCTATCTTGGTGTCTAACATAATATAAAAGCCACTACGCTTTTTTACTGGATCCTTTGGCGCCTTTGGACCCTTTGTTTCCTTTTGGCTATGTGTCCTTTCATTGTCTGTCATCTTAAGTCCTCCCTGTTTATCATTGTGGTATGGTTCTATATGAGTTATTAATTGTACACTTTCACTGATGTCTTTTCTAAGCCTGTCTTCTAGTTTATGTATTAGATCATGTGAGCTTTCAATGTCCATATCTGCTTTAATCTTTATATGCATATCTATATAAAGGTCATTTTTTGTGCCTCTACTCCTTATATCATGAACATCCTTTATCTGTTCAAAGCTAAGGGCTATTTCTTTTATCTTGTCTACATCAACCACTGCTTTATCTAGCAGTATACCTATATTATCTTTTAGTATTTCATATGCAGCATGTATTATAAAGGCGGCTACAATAAATGAGGCTATAGGATCTATTATTGGTGGTAAGCCTAGCTTTATTAGAATAAGGGTCACTAGTACCCCTAATGACACATATACATCACTTCTAGTATGCATAGAGTCTGAAATTAAGATCATGCTGTCGAGCTCTTTACCCTTTTTGTACTCATATGTGCTAACTAAAATATTTAAAAGAACTGTAAAGACTAAAAGAAGTAAACTCTCTAACGAAACCTTTGGCATTATTGGGTTTGAAATTCTAGCAACAGCATCAGTTATAGTCTTGTAGCTAAGTAGTACTAACATAATTGCAACAAAAAGACCAGCTAGCATTTCTATTTTTTTATGACCATAGGGGTGGTTATCGTCCTTAGGCCGTGAGGCGAGTTTGATACCTACAATGCCAATTATATTTGAAGTACTATCTGTTATAGAGTGAAAGCCATCCGCTACCATGCTTGTGCTTTTTATGATTGCACCTGTTATTATTTTTATAGCAGCTACTAGCAGGTTGGCCCCTAAAATTAGCCATAAAACCTTTTTTACCTTTTTGTAAGTGCTATCCATTCTAAGCTACTCCTGCTTCCTATCATATTTTTCAATATATACTAGTTCAATAGGATCTGTGAAACAAAACATCGAGCTTTTGGAGTCCAATTGCTTTTCTTAAAGCTACTGTGACTAAAACCTTTTGCTAAAGAAATATGCTCTATAGCTAGGGCCTATTGCTTTTAAATTCACTTATATATATATTAACACTTTTCACCATTTATCAAAAGAGTCTATACTAGTCTGTCCCTAGTAAAAAACTCAAAGTAGATAATCTAATAATACTAACTAGATGATCTACTTTGAAGGTATCTTAGCACTTTGCTTCTAATGAAACATTATTTGCTCCAAACCTTTATATAATTTTTGCCTGCTCTTAAGCTCTCTATTGGACCTAATTGGCAATTATCAGCCTTTTTAACCCCTAAATAATCTAGGTCCAGCCTTATGCTACTACCATCTATCTCCTCAAAATCAGCATCTACAATCCTGACCCTAGCTAGGGTCTGGCTAGTTTGAATTTCGCCCCTTAGGCCATCAAAAGTTTCTGGTAGTACACAGGACAGATATACTTCATCCTCTTTTTCTATTATTTCAATAAGAGGATTAAAGTCAACATTTAATAGCTTTTCTTCTTCTCTTTCAAAGGCTTTGGCTCTATTTAGATAGGCGTTTTTGTTTATATACACTGGTTGCTTGACCTTTTGGAAGGACTCTACATCTCCCTCTATTTCATCAACCTTTTTTATATACTCCTCAAGTGAACATGTATGGCCATTATAATGTGAGGTTCCAACTCCTTCTAAGTCTTTATCGCCAACAAATATATTGTTGTAATAACGATCATCGCCGCTGTAGACGAGGGCAAAGCCAGCTACCTGTGTACTATGTGGCACATGGTAGGGAGTAGACCTGTTTAGGATTTCAAGCAAGACCATTTTACCGCAGATAAGGTTATTGACATAGGCTCCACCTTGGGCGAAGTTGTCTAGAGCATATTCAGATGCCAAGATATTATGGTCCACAATATAGGGCCCATGACTTACCTCAACAAATAGGTCCCTGCAATTTCGGTAAAATAGATTTTTTGATACTCTAGTCCCCTGTGTTTGCCAATCTAACCAAAGACCAAGAGAACAATCGTGAATCCTATTGTCATATATCTTTGTATCTATGGCTGCATGTAGCTTTATGCCTCCAATTTCATGTCCATAGAACTCCCGCTTTATACCAATCCTACAGATATGGTTGTTATAAATCTCGCTGAAGATACAGCCTAGGTGACCTACAACCCCATTTTGACCACAATCATATATTCTGTTATTGCGGATTATATGTGAGCCGATTTTTTCCTTGCTCCATCCTGCCCGTTCTGCTACAAATACTGCTTCTAACTGGTATTGATAGCCGGGTTTATCCTTACGAACTGACCTATAGTTGTTGCCTGTAGAAGCCTCCTTACCTATGCTTATGGCACTACATTTGGAATCATGAATAATATTATCTTCTATTATCCAGCCCTTGCTCCAATTTGGACCTATCAAACCGGGCTGGTCAGCAGTTGGAGGAGTCCATGGAGTAGCTGCCTGGGCCATTTCAAAGCCCCTTACAGTGATATAGTCAATACCAGTGGTTTTTGGATAAAAGCAGCTCCTTCGTACATTAATTTCAGTTAGTTCTTCATTGGGATTATAGCCATGAAAATTAGCATAGATTGTAGTGATATTATCTGTTACCTGGCAGAACCAAACGAACTTTGTTTGCTCTGGATTAAGTACCCTAGTAAGCTTGTTTGTCCAATCATCTATGACCTCATACCTAATATTAGGATTTAGGAGGTCTTCATAGCTGTCCACCTCATAGAATGACATCCCATTTAGGTAAACATCGCCTAAATGTTTATTAGCACCCCTTACTAGCCAGTCACCAAAAATTTTTTCTTTATAGGGGTTAAAATCTCCGAAAAACTCATTAGGCAGTGTACATTTCCATATGGTTCCCTCTACCTGCTCCCAACTTTGAATCCGCTCAGAGCCCTTTATAACGACCTTCTCTCCTTCTGCGGCCTGATAGGTTATCCTCCTTGTATTACTTAAACCCTTGTACTTTGGCATTACCCACTCCCGGTAAACACCCTCATGAACAGTAACTGTATCCCCTGCAACCGCAACTGAAGCAGCCTTGCTGATAGTTAGAAAAGGGTTTTCTCTCGTACCATCTCCTGAATCTGAACCGTTCTTTGCTACATGATATTCAAAAGCCATGTTTGTTCCTCCTATTTTAATGGTATACTAATTTATTTCTTCATCTGTTTGCCTAATACCTGCTAGATTAGGTTTGTCACCTCTTGAAACGATTTTTTGCTATTTTTACTTATCCATTTGATATAGTCTTTCAGTTTTTAACTTTATCAATTCAATTAGGATTAATTGTCTTAGCTTTAAAGCTCTCTTTCTTTATGCACCATCGTGTAGACTTTATTCCTGAATGGTATATTATATATAGTAATTACTTTTTGCATTATCAGCTTAGCTTTTATGTAAAATACAAAGGAGCATTTATATGTTTTTATTTGATAAGGTCAAGTATAAGGATATCCTGGATATAGATAAACTCAGGATTGAAAAATATAAGGTTACCTCAATTGTAGGACAATCAGGTAGTGGAAAGACCACCCTATTGCGCTTGCTAAACAAGCTTATTAGCTGTGATAGTGGCGAGATCTATTACAATGGCAAAGCTTTAAGTAGCCTAGATTCTGTTAAACTTCGACGGGAGGTCGTAATGCTAGGCCAAGAACCAGTAGTTTTTAGTGGCTCTATAAAGGACAACCTCTTAGCAGGGTTAAGGTTTTCAGAAAAAGATCTAGTAGACAATGACAGCTTGTGTAAGGTCTTAAACCTAGTTAAGCTAGATAAGGACTTAGACCAAAATGCTGAAAACCTGTCTGGAGGAGAAAAACAAAGATTGGCCCTAGCTAGAATAATCCTTATGGAGCCTGAGGTTTATCTCCTAGACGAGCCTTCCTCAGCCCTTGATGAGGAAACAGAGCAGATAATTATTGAAGAAATGGTGGCCTGTGCAAAAAGAAATCACAAAAGTCTGGTGATGGTAACCCACTCTATAAATATAGCCAGGCAGTTCTCCGATGAGATTGTTGAAATAAAAGGCGGGCAAAGCTATACTCATGGAGGTGCTGAAATATGAATGGAGCAGTAAATCTTAATATATGGCAGTTAGTAGCTGCTTATGTCTTTGTAATAATACTCATCCTAATTGTAAGGATGAGGGGCATAGCAAGGGAAAAGCAAATCCTCCTATCCACAGTTAGAATGACTGTTCAGCTTGTGCTGGTTGGTTACCTACTTGTATACTTATTTGATAATATAAATCCCTTTTTCACTATAGGGGTTGTAATAATAATGGAAGTGTTTGCAGTTTATAATATATTTAAGAGGACTAAATATAGGTTGTCAAAAAGGTTAAAAAGGGCTGTAGCTATATCAATGACAATTGGTACTTTAAGCTGCTTATTTTACTTTTTACTTGTGGTTTTAAGGGTAAATCCTTGGTATAACCCTAGGTATTTCATACCTATAGCTGGTATGATAATAGGCAACTCCATGACAGGTGTGTCAGTAGGAGTCAATCAACTAGTCGATGGGATGCAAACAAAAAAACACTTAGTTGAGTCTGCCCTAATGCTAGGAGCATCACCTAAAATTGCAGCAAAAGATATTGTAAATAGTGCCTTTGATTCAGCCATTCTACCTACTATAAACTCTATGCTTGGTATGGGTATAGTTTTCCTACCAGGAATGATGACAGGGCAGATCCTCTCAGGTACATCTCCATTAACAGCAATAGAGTACCAGATTGCAATTATGCTATCAATACTTGGAAGTGTTGCCTTAACTGTAGTAATATTTGTCCAGCTAGGCTATAAAAGCTTTTTTAATAGTGAGGATCAGCTAATCATAGAAGATAATTAAAGCTAGGCTAGACTATCATAAAAGCCAGCCTAAAAGGCTGGCCCTATGATTATCTGTTTTATGCATTTAATGACTTTGAGCCAATATCAGTTCTGTAAAAGAGCTTATTACACTTGATATTTTTTATGTCCTCCATGGCTTTTTCTCTGGCTTCTTCTAGGCTTGCACCCTGCTGTACTAGGATCAGGACCCTTCCACTATTTGTGATATAGTCCTTGCCATCGAACTTTGTGCCCATATGATAGATATGGCCTTTGACATTTTCAAGTCCCCGTATTTTATATCCCTTTTCATAGGATCCAGGATAGCCCTTGCTAGCTAGGACAACTCCAATTGTATAGCATTTATCCCATTTTAGTTCTAGGTCTTTACCCTCTATGATACTCATAAAAACATCGAATATATCACTTTCTAGCCTAGGTAGAACCACCTCTGCCTCTGGATCACCGAAGCGGGCGTTAAATTCTATTACCTTTATACCTTCTTTAGTCTTTATGAGGCCACCATAAAGTACCCCCTTATAGGGTATATCTTCAAGTACCATGGCCTTTGCCACAGGCTTCATGATTTTCTCAAGGGCTTCTTTTTGATCTTCTGCACTTATAATTGGTACCTCACAATAGGCTCCCATCCCTCCTGTATTTGGTCCAAGGTCTCCATCATATGCCCTTTTATGGTCCTGGGATACCAACATAGGATATACATTTTCACGGTCCACAAAGCACATAAAGGTAAACTCAGGCCCTTCCAGGTATTCTTCGATAATAACTGAGGAGTCTCCATATATATCCTTCACCAACATGTCATAAAGGGCTTTTTCCGCCATACTTAGGTCCTTGGCAATAACTACTCCTTTACCTGCAGCCAATCCATCATACTTGATTACAAGTGGGAATGAGGCAGTTTTACTATACTGACTAACATAGTCCATTGCTTCTTTATAGTCGGTGAATACCTTGTATGCTCCAGTTGGTATATTGTACTTTTGCATAAGGTTTTTAGCAAAGCTCTTGCTTGATTCTATTTGGGCAGCTTCTCTACTAGGGCCAAAGATATTTAGCCCATGAGCTTGAAAGCTATTTACTATACCAGCCTCTAAGGCTATCTCAGGTCCTACTACTGTTAGGTCAATCCTATTTTCCTTGGCAAAGCTTAACAAACTATCAACATCAGTTTCTTTTATAGCTACTAGGCTAGCTAGGTCCCTCATGCCATCATTTCCTGGCGCTGCGTAAATCTTGTCTACCTGGGCAGATTTACTAAGGGCATGAATAATAGCATGGCACCTACCGCCACTTCCTACTACTAGAACTTTCATTAGTGCTTAAAGTGCCTCATGCCAGTAAATAGCATGCTGATTCCTTTTTTATTTGCCAGTTCTATAGAGTCCTTATCTCGAATAGATCCGCCAGGTTGAACTATCGCGACAACTCCCATCTCCGATGCTAGGGCTACTGTGTCTGAAAAGGGGAAGAAGGCATCAGAACCCAAGACAAGTCTCTCTGTATAGCCTTTTTCATGGGCCTGCTTTAAGGCTATCTCAGCGGCACCAACTCGATTCATCTGTCCAGCCCCTACACCTAAAGTTACGCCGTCTTTTACAACAACTATTGCATTAGACTTTACATGCTTTACTATCTTCCAAGCAAAGGACAGGTCGGATAGGATATCATCAGTGGGTTGAGTCTTGGTAATTGTCATGTCCTTTGTTATTTCCTTTGTCTTTATATCTAGGTCCTGTACTAGCAAACCACCATTTACTGATACTAGCTGTTTACTTGCCTGTCTCTCACCTAAAGAATACTCAATAAGCCTTAGATTTTTACGGTCTGAGAATTCAGCCTTTGCAGCTTCGGTAAAGCTAGGAGCCAGTATTAGCTCAAGGAAGAGGTTACTTTTTTCTTCGCCCTCATCAGGTATTGTATACTTCATCAGTTTAGCACACTCTTCATCTATCACCTGGTTGGTGGCAACTATCCCGCCGAATATGGATACCGGATCTGCCTTGTAGGTCTTTATCCAAGCATCCTTTAAGTCACTAGCTATAGCTGCTCCACATGGGTTCATATGCTTTAATCCAACTACAAAGGGTATATCTATATCAAATTCAGCTACTATATTTAGGGCAGCATTTGCATCCTGTATGTTATTATATGATAGTTCTTTGCCCTGTAGCTGGATTGAATCTGCCAAGCTATAGGGAACCCTGTCCATTGAAGCATAGAATTTAGCCTCCTGGTGTGGGTTTTCTCCATATCTTAAACCTTGCTTTTCCTTAAAGCTTAGACGTAAGATTTCCGGTAGCTTTGCAGCCTTGCGCATATATGTAGAAATTGCAGCATCATAATCTGCTGTATGGGTGTAGGCCTTGGCACTAAGGATAAGGCGTGTTTCTAGGCTGGTATTTCCCTCTTCTCTTATCTGCTTTATTACCTTTGGATAATCCGATGGATCGCATACAACAGTAACCGACTTATAGTTTTTAGCTGCTGATCTTAGCATTGAGGGGCCACCAATATCAATGTTTTCTATGGCATCTTCCATTGTTACCCCTTCTTTTTCTATTGTTTTAACAAAGGGATAAAGGTTAACACATACAAGGTCGATAAAGCCGATTTTATTTTCAGCAAGCTCCCTTACATGGTCTTTACTGTCCCTTTTTGCCAATAAACCACCATGAACAGCCGGATGCAATGTTTTTACCCTTCCCTCGCATATCTCAGGAAAGCCTGTAACTTCGGTGATATTTGTTACAGGTAGTCCTGCATCTAAAAGGGTTTTCATTGTACCACTAGTTGATATGACCTCATAGCCTAGGTCTACAAGGTCTTTTGCAAACTCAACTATGCCTGTTTTGTCACTTACACTTATCAATGCTCTCATTTGACTATAACTCCTTTATCAATTTTTTAATTGTCTGAGGATATAATTCATGTTCAAGCTTATGTATACGGTCCTCAAGCTCAACTATGTCATCACCATAATACTCAAAAGCCCTTTGGGCGATAATCCTGCCCCCATCAATTTCTTTGGAAACATAATGGATGGTTACACCAAATACCTTAACCCCATATTCAAATGCATCCTTTATACCGTTCTTGCCCTTAAAGGAGGGTAGCAGCGAAGGATGTATGTTAATAATCCTGTCTTTGTACTCCTTTAGTAATGTGTCGCCTACAATCCTCATATAGCCTGCTAGACAAACCAAGTCTATTTTATGATCTCTAAGGGCCTCAACTATATCAGCCTCATAATCAGCCTTACTTTTATATCCCTTTGGGTCAAAAACAAAGGTCTTTCTATTGAATTTTTCTGCCAATTTTAAAACGGGCGCATCCGGCTTGTCACATACTAGTAAGGCGACTCTACATCCGTCAATCTTATTTTTTAATATGGCCTTTTCTATTGCCTCGTAATTACTGCCCCTACCAGAGGCAAACACTGCTATTTGTCTCATTGTTCGATAATTACTCCTTGTCCTTCTATAACGTAGCCGATTTTATAGGCCTTTCTACCATGCTTGGCCAAGCCTTCAATGACCTTGCCCTCATCTTCTGCTTTTATTGCTACAACCATGCCAATTCCCATATTAAATATGTTAAACATTTCTCTGTGGGGGATTTTACCCTTTTCTTGTAGGAAATCAAATATAGCTGGTCTTGGAAAGCTACTTTCCCTAATGTGCGCTGCCTGATTATCATTTAAAATGCGGGCAATATTTTCATCAAAGCCGCCCCCTGTAATATGTGCAATTCCGTGTATATCAACTTCCTTTAATATATCAAGTAGCTCAACCACATATATGTTAGTAGGAGTTAGCAAAATCTCACCTAAACTTTTCTTATCATCTAGTTCTTTGTAGGTCTTGTGAAGGTCTAGACCTGCATCCTTAATTATCTTGCGAACTAGGCTAAAGCCATTTGAATGTAGGCCAGATGATTCAATGCCTATTAATATATCTCCCACATTTACCTTTGACCCATCGATTATTTTAGACCTTTCCACTACGCCTGTTGCAAAGCCAGCAATGTCATACTCATCCTTATCATACATTCCAGGCATTTCTGCTGTTTCTCCACCAATTAATGCACAATTAGCTTGCCGACAGCCTTCTGCTATACCTTTTACTATTGCCTCTGCCCTCTCCGGTATACTCTGCCCCTGGGCAATATAATCTAGGAAATACAAGGGCTCTGCTCCCTGAGCTAGTACATCGTTTACACACATAGCAACACAATCTATACCGATTGTGTCATGCTTGTCCATCTCAAAGGCTATTTTGAGCTTTGTACCTACTCCATCAGTGGCAGCAATTAGTATGGGATCTTTTATATCTATGGCACCTAGGTCAAAGGCTCCTCCAAAGGATCCAATTGCTCCAAATACTCCGGGTCTCTTTGTTGAGGCTATATGTTTTTTTATCCTACTTACCACCTCATAGCCTGCCTCCAGGTTAACACCTGCTTTTTGATAAGAATTTGTCATAGTACCCCTCCTTTATTCTTTTAAGCCTCATCATCCAAAGAACTATATAACTGGGTTGGATAGTCTCCACTAAAGCATGCAGTGCAAAGCTCGGTTCTGTTTGTTGCTGTGTAAAGAGCTTCCTTTGACAAAAATGCTAGTGAATCTGAGTCTATGAATTGCCTCAGCCCTTCTAAATCGTAGTGCTGTGAGATTAATTCTTTATATGTTGGTATATCTACCCCATAAAAGCATGGGTTTTTCATCTCTGGGGATGCAATCCGTACATGTACTTCCTTTGCACCTGCCTCACGAAGAAGCCTTACTATTCTCTTTGATGTTGTGCCACGAACAATTGAATCATCTATTAGTACAACACTTCTATCCCTAACTATGCTAGGTACAGCAGATAGCTTCATCCTGACACCCTTTTCTCTAAGCTCAAGGGAGGGTTGTATAAAAGACCTGCCTACATACCTACTCTTTATCAGTCCAATCTCATAAGGTATACCTGAAGCCTCTGCATAACCTATAGCTGCACTTAGGCTAGAGTCAGGAACCCCAATTACTATATCAGCATTTACAGGTGCCTCTTTATAGAGCTGCTTGCCAGTTTCCTTTCTAAAGGCATGGACATTGCAGCCCTCAATATCACTATCAGGACGTGAAAAATAGATATACTCCATGGCACACATATAGTGGTGCTTAAACATGGAATAATGGTAGCTATTGAGTCCATTTTTATCAATAACTACGATTTCACCTGGTTCAACATCTCTTATATACTTTGCGCCTGTTACCTCAAAGGCACAGGTTTCACTTGCTACAACATAGCCATCTCCTAGTCTAGCTATAGACAGTGGCCTAAAGCCATACTTGTCTCTACAGCAATATAGCTTGTCCTTTGTCATTACTAAAAAGGTAAAGGCACCCTCTATCTTGTTTAAGGCTTCGATAATAACATTTACTCGAATTTTACTGGCATTTTCCATCTTTATAAGGTGGGCGAGGAGCTCACTATCAGAGGTTGATTGGAAAATACTACCCTGTTCCTCTAAATATCTTGTTAGCTCATTTGAGTTTACAAGGTTGCCATTATGGGCTATAGCAAAGTCTCCTGTATGATGGTGAAATAAGAATGGTTGTAAATTATCGGGACCGGCAGCCTTGGCTGTGCTATACAGGACATGGCCAATTGCTATATCTCCCTCTAAGGGTCTCATGTTTTCACTGTTTAAAACCTCAGTTACTAACCCCATACCCTTAACCCGGTGCATTTTATGGTCCTTGTCAACAGTGACAATACCCACTCCTTCTTGCCCCCGGTGCTGTAGAGCATGTAGACCGTAATATATTAGGTCTCTTGCATTTTCTATACCATAAACCCCTAATACACCACATTCCTCATGAATTTGACTTTCTAGATACTGCATAATGGGCTTCTCCCCTAACATAGCTTATTAATCCGGTCTAGTATCTCCTGATAGGATTCTGCAACTCTACCTAGGTCACGGCGGAACCGGTCCTTGTCCAATATCTCCATTGTTTCCTTGTCCCATAGACGGCTAGAATCTGGGGAGATCTCATCAGCTAAAACGATTTTACCATCACTTGTTTTACCAAACTCAACCTTCATGTTTATAAGGATTATCCCAGCTGAATCAAAGAAATCTGTTAGTACCCTGTTTATTTTCTCAGCCATCTTGTTTATGGTTTTTACATCATCATAGGAAGCAATAGCTAGGGCAACTGCATGATGATCATTTATAAGGGGATCTCCTAGGTCATCATCCTTGTAGCAAAGCTCATACACAGTATTTGGTAGCCTTGTCCCCTCTTTTAGATTTAATCGTTTGGCCATAGAGCCTGCAACCCTATTTCTTACTATGACCTCTAGCTTTATTATGTCTAGTTTTTTGCATAAGTGCTCTTCTTCATTTATCCTCCTTATAAAATGAGTCGGGATGCCTTCTTGATGCAATCTTTCAAATAATATAGCTGCAATTGCACTATTTATCCTTCCTTTATTTTTAATTTGTGCTCTTTTTATACCATTGTATGCAGCTGTGTCGTCCTTGTAATGCATTATAATAAAGTTTGGATCTTTGGTAGCATATACCTTCTTTGCCTTGCCTTCATACAATAGGTCCTGCTTTTCCACTACCCCTTCTCTCCTTTTAAGTCTATTTATGTAGAAAATAGTTTATTGCATTTGTAAAAATATCTTGCTTTTTATTGCCATAGATATTTTTATATAAATTGTCTTCATAGCGTTCAGAATGTCCCATCTTGCCTAGTATTAGGCCATCTTTGGAGACTAGGCCTTCTATAGCGTAGGCTGAACCGTTTGGATTATATGGAGAAGTCATTGTAGGAAGCCCATTGTCATCTGCATACTGAAAAGCAACCTGCCCATTGTCAAATAAGTCTTTTGCCATTTCTTCTGTAATAACAAGCTTGCCCTCTCCATGTGATACTGGTAGTACAAAGGTCTCCCCAATGGTAAAGGAAGAAAGCCAAGGCGAGTTTGTTGATGAAACCCTTGTGGTCACCATTCTACTACAATATCGATTTATATCATTCTTATATATAATCGGACTATCTAGGCCGATATTACCTAGGTCAGAATAGGGTAAAAGTCCAGATCTAATTAAGGCTTGGAAACCATTGTTAATCCCTAAAATAAGACCCTTTCGCTCAATTAAGCTATTGACTGCCTGGGTGACCTTTTCATTGAGTAATAGGTTGGCGATAAATTTACCAGACCCATCTGGCTCGTCCCCAGCGCTAAAGCCTCCAGACAGTACTAAAATATCACACTCATCAATCATCCTTGCCATATTGTCTATTGAACTTTGAATGTCACTTGCTGTGAGGTTTTTAAATACAGAGCTTGTAACTTTGGCGCCAGCTCTCGAAAAGGCCTTTATAGTATCGTAGTTACTGTTTGTACCTGGGAAATCAGGTATGTAAGCTATTGGCAGCTTTGGCTCTCCCTCATAGCTATAGTCCCTTGACTTAGGAAGAATTACTTGTAAAGTACCCTCTGCCCCTGTGCGGTCTGGATAGATACTAGCAAACCTTTTTGTATTTGCCTCATATAGTTTCTCAATACACAGGTCATGGCCATTAATAGTGCATCTGCCATCCGTTGTTTTCCCTATCATATAACCATAGTCTAGCTTAACCCTTGATTCTACCAAGATAGAGCCATAGCTTAGGTTAAACAAGTCCTCTTGTCTGGTGTTAATGTCATAGCCGATCCTGTTTCCAAAGCTCATCTTAGCTAGGGCTTCGGATACTCCACCAAAACCTATTGCATAAGCACTAACTATATCCTTGTCTAGTATTGATTTATGAATATTATCATAGTTAGATATTAATTGTTTTATGTTTGGATTAAGGTTAGCAAGAGGTTCATGCTTAACTAGATAAATATAGTTATCTGCCTCTTTAAAATCAGTCGAAATCACCTGATTAGCATCAACAGTTGTAATGCCAAAGGCCATCAGCATAGGAGGAACATTGATATCCTTGTAGGTCCCTGACATGGAGTCCTTGCCACCTATTGAAGGTAGCTTTAGGTCCTTTTGTATCTTTATAGCCCCGAGCAAGGCAGCAAAGGGTAGGCCCCAGCTTCGTTCATCTGTCATTTTCTGAAAATATTCCTGATAGGAAAATCTCATGCCCTTATAGTCAGCACCAGCAGCAACGACCTTGCTAACGGCCTCAATTACTGCATATTGACTGCCATGATATGGGCTCCATTTTGTAATATCAGGATTATAGCCATAAGCCATTATCGAAGCCAAATCTGTATAGCCATCAGTAGGTATCTTTTGGATTGAAACCTGGCTCTCTGAGGCTTGATAGCGCCCGCCAAAGGGCATTAGAACAGTAGATGCCCCTATAGTAGAGTCAAACATCTCTACTAGGCCCTTTTGGGATAAGACATTTTTACTTGAAAGATTATTAATTATTTTTTCTGTTAGGTTGTCCCCTGCTATTTCCCTAACAAAGGGGTTTTTTTCTTCGACTGCAGATACTACAAGGCTTGTATACTGCTTTGCTCCTGAACTATCAATAAAGGCCCTCTTTAGGTCAACACAGACCCTATCCTGATAAAACATCCTCATTGAGCCTGTGTCTGTAACATCAGCTACATGCACTACCTCAATGTTTTCTTCTTTACATAAAGCCATAAAGTCTTGCTTGTGACCTTTATCTATAACAACAGCCATCCGTTCCTGAGACTCAGAAATTGCTAGCTCTGTCACATTTAAGCCCTTGTACTTTACCTTTACCCTATCTAGATAAATATCCAGGCTATCTGCTAGCTCTCCGATTGCAACAGATACACCACCTGCTCCAAAGTCATTTGATTTCTTAATTAGCCTAGTTACTTCAGGCCTTCGGAATAGTTTTTGTATCTTTCTTTCCTCTGCTGGATTTCCCTTTTGGACTTCACTTGAGTACTCTTCAATACTAGTCTGGTCTTGGACCCTAGATGAGCCTGTAGCTCCCCCTATTCCATCTCTACCCGTTCGGCCACCTAGCATTAGGACAATATCCCCAGGTTTTGGTTCTTGCCTTATTATGTCCTCATATTTTACAGCCCCTACAACTGCACCTACCTCTAGACGTTTCGCTACATAGGCATCATCATATATCTCTCTAATATAGCTAGCTGTTACTCCTACCTGGTTACCATAGCTAGAATAACCTTGAGCAGCCTTGGTGGATATAATCCTCTGAGCTAGCTTGCCCTCAAGTGTATCCTCTACACTCTCATATATATTTGCAGCACCAGTAACGCGCATAGCCTGATAGACATAGCTTCTCCCTGAAAGTGGATCGCGGATTGCACCCCCCAGACAGGTTGATGCACCTCCAAAGGGTTCTATCTCTGTTGGGTGGTTATGGGTCTCGTTTTTAAATTGGAGTAACCATTTCTCCTCCTTACCATCTACAGGTACATTAATAAAGATGGAGCAGGCATTGTGTTCACTGGATTCTTCTAGGTCGTTAAGGTATCCCTTTTTGCGAAGATACTTAGCTGCAATCACTGCCATATCCATTAGGCTGATAGCTTCGTCTTCCTTGCCTAGCCTTTGTTTCATTTTCTTGTAGGTATCTAGGGCCTCTTGTAGGTCTTTTTTAATAAAGCTTTCTTCTATTGTTATTGACTCTATAATAGTATTAAAGGTAGTATGCCTACAATGGTCAGACCAGTAGGTATCTAAAATACGTATTTCAGTCTCGTTTGGGTCCCTTCCCTCAGCCTTAAAATAGTCTTGTACACACTTTATATCATCACTGCTCATGGCAAGTCCCATCGCGTCAATTAGGCTAGATAGGCCTTCTACTGTCAGACC
>DGFG01000157.1 GCA_002391555.1 Firmicutes bacterium UBA3906 | reverse complement strand
ATAACCTTTGCACAAAAAACTCATTTGTTGATAAATATTTTATTGTAAAGGGTAATATATGTTATAATAATAAGGTATTTTGACAATTATTCAGCTTAGAAGAAAAGGGGATTCGGGAAACCTATGGATATATTTGGAGTCTTGGAGCTAATAGGCGGACTTGCTTTGTTCCTGTTTGGCATGAGCATTATGGGGACAGGCCTTGAAAAAAGTGCCGGTAACAAACTGAAAAATATTATAGAACGCCTAACTTCAAAACGTTTGAATGGACTTTTTATGGGAGCAGGGGTGACAGCAGTTATCCAATCCTCCTCCGCAACAACAGTTATGGTAGTTGGCTTTGTAAACTCAGGTGTAATGACCCTAAAGCAGGCAATTCATGTAATAATGGGGGCAAATATTGGGACAACCATTACATCATGGATACTAAGCCTGACAGGTATTCAAAGTAGTAACTTTTTTATCAAGCTTTTAAAGCCGTCATCCTTTACACCTATACTTGCAGCTATAGGTATCGTCTACTATATGTTCCTTAAAAGCGACAAAAAAAAGGATATCGGTCTTATACTACTAGGCTTTGCCACCCTGATATTTGGCATGGAGGTTATGTCAAGCTCAGTTAAGCCCTTAGGAGAGTTAGAAGGTTTTCGTAATGCCTTCCTCCTCTTTACAAACCCTATACTCGGAGTACTGGTAGGGGCATTGTTTACAGCCTTGATTCAGAGCTCATCAGCCTCAGTGGGTATCCTGCAGGCCCTGTCTGCAACAGGTCAGGTAACCGTTGGAGCAACTATCCCTATTATCATGGGACAAAATATTGGTACCACTGTAACTGCCCTCTTATCCTCTATAGGAACAAACAAAAATGCCAGGCGGGCTGCCCTGGTTCACCTGTATTTTAACATTATAGGTACAGTAACTTTTTTAGTTATCTATATGGTAGCTAGGAGTATATTTGCCCTACAGTTTGTAAATGGTGCGGCAAATCATGTAACAATAGCAGCTGCTCATACTGCCTTTAATATTGCATGTACTGCCCTACTGCTACCCTTTAGTGGACTATTAGAAAGGCTAGCCTACAAGACCATTAAGGATGACCAGGAGCAGGACAAGATCTCACTACTTGATAAAAGGCTGTTTTCCACTCCTGCTATAGCTATAAATCGGTCTAGGACAGTTGCCACTGAGATGGGTCGTATAGCCCGCGAGGCACTCCATAAAGCCATAGACCTATTAGACAATTATGATGAAAAGCTTGCCTTGGAGGTAAAGGAGGCTGAACAGCAAACAGACAACTACGAGGATGCCCTTGGCACCTACCTAGTCAGGCTCTCAGGCCAGCAGCTGTCAGCTAGGGACAATCGCGAGGCTGCCAAGCTCCTTTATGTTATTGGAGAGTTTGAGCGTATTGGTGACTATGCCCTTAACATCGAAAGGTCTGCTGAGGAAATGTATAGCAAGAAAATTAAGTTCTCTGACATAGCCAGAAAGCAGATCGGTGTTATGATAGATGCTGTTTTAGAGGTTGCGGACCTAGCCTTTACATCCTTTGACAATAATGACCTTGACCAGGCCAAGCGGGTTGAGCCCCTAGAGGAAGTAATCGATGACCTTAAATATGAACTAAAAAAACACCATATAAATAGATTGCAGGCAAACCAGTGCACAATTGAGCTAGGCTTTATTTACTCAGACCTTATCATGGTGTTAGAGCGTATTTCAGACCACTGCTCAAATATTGCAGGTGTGGTCATTGAGCTATCAAGAGATAGGCTAGATCTTCATGAGTATCTCCACAGTGTCAAGCATGATCCTAACAATAGGTTTGCAAAGTATCACAGGGAGTACGCAGAAAAATATAGCTTAAAGGATCTACTACAGCAGTCCTAGCTAGCTAACAAAATAGATAAGAAATAGCCCCCAAGCTACAAGATATTATTGTAAACTGGGGGCTCTTTATTTTCCTGCTAGCATTTAATGAAGTAGCTGCTTGTTTAGTCCCTCTTTTAGGATTTTTGTTATTTCTTCCTTGGGCTCTGGCTTGCTAAAGATATAGCCCTGACCTCCTATGCAGCCTAGCCTTTTTATCTCCTTTAGCTGGTCTCGGGTTTCAACACCCTCTGCTACAACATACATATCCAGGGACGAGGCCATCTCTCCAATAAATTTGATGATGGAATAGTTAACGCTATCCGGCCTTAGGTTGTGGAGAAAGGAGGCGGCTATCTTTATCACATCTATCTTAAAGCTACTTATATAAGATAGGGAGGAAAAGCCCGTGCCAAAATCATCAAGGACAAGCCTTGCTCCTAGCTCTTGAAGCCTTTCTATATCTGCCCTAACCTTGTCTGTTTTTTTCATAACAACTGACTCAGTTATCTCCATTATAAGAAAGGAGGGGTCAAGGCCAAACCTTTCTATTATGTCTATTACCTTGTCAGCGAAATTGTTTTCTAAAAACTGAATACCTGAAAAATTCACACCAACCTTTATCCTAGGCAGGCCACTTTCTATCCATTCCTTGTAGGTGCTACAGACCCCACTTAGAACCCATTTACCCATATGAATAATAAAGTCGGTTTCCTCTGCTATATAGATAAACTCACTGGGTAGTAATGTGCCCCATACAGGATGAACCCACCTAACTAGGGCTTCTACCCCGATTATTTCATTGGTTTTTATATTTACAACAGGCTGGTAAAATATCCTTAGCTCATCTCTTTCGATTGCATATAGCATGTCTCGCCTCAAGGTATATTCCTTGTGACTTTGCATGCTAATTTCCTTGGAAAAGAAGGAATAATTGTTCTTTCCCTCATTTTTTGAACGCATCTTTGCTATATCAGCGTTTTTAAGTAGCTGGTAGCTATCTAGGCCATCCTCTGGAAAGCGGCTAATACCCAGGTTTATAATCAAGTCAAACTCATAAATATCTAGTAAAAAGGTCTCTGAAAAGGTATCTATGACCCTTTGGGCTGCCTGCCTGCATTCCTCTATAGACTCTACATTTTCTAATATGGCAGCAAAGATAGAACCTGAATACCTGCATATATACAGGTCCTCTAGTGAATTTGATAGCCTCTCAGCAACTAGGGATATAAGCTTGTTTCCCATTTGAAAGCCTAGGGCATCGTTTATATATGTAAAATTGTCAAGCTCAAACAAGAGGAGGGCAAAGGTTTCATTCTTGGCCCCTTTAGTACGGCAAAGCTTGTCCATGTACTGGGTAAAGTAAGACCGGTTGGGTAGGCCTGTTAAAAGGTCATGATTTCTCTTGTATTCAAGCTTCTTTTCCATCAGCCGCTTTTCTGTAATATCCTGGACTATACCAAAAATCTTTGTAACCTGGTCCTTTTTATCAAAAATAAACTCTATCCTTTGAAAGATATACCTTATGACCCCATCTTCTCTAATTATCCTAAACTCCATTTCAACTGGTTCCTTTGAGGGCTTGCTAAGTATATTTAGTATCATATCCCTATCCTCTGGATGGATAAACTTATTAAAGAA
>DGFG01000049.1:1022-3399 GCA_002391555.1 Firmicutes bacterium UBA3906 | reverse complement strand
TTCTTCGTCGTCATCTACTGGTTCCTCTACTTCAGGTCTCGGATCAAGATCTGCACTATCTATATATACAACAGCTTCTTCATCTAGATCTTCATTATCTGGGTACAAGAACTGAATACCTACACGTTGTATAGGATCTTTAATGTCTTCTGGAATGGTATACTCTACATCAATCCATTTCCCTTCTTCTGCATTATACCACTTGTCATCCCAGGACCATCCTTCTCCGCCCTGTGAAAATGGTTGGAAACCCTTGAGATTAGTTCCCTCAGGGATAAATACCTTTAAAGTTATGGTCTGGCCTGGTAATAAAACATCTTTAGGCAATCTTACTTGGTATGTCCCATGCCCAGGTTCAAAAGTCACCTTTAAAGAACTCTCTCCATCAGCAACCTCTTCGGTAGTTGTCTCAATAGCAGTTACACCAATCGCTCCATCTACAGCATCTACACCTGTCCAGCCCTGAACACCATCTTCGAAATCAAAGGCAATTCCATCATCCTCTGCAGCAGATGCAAAAGCAAAGGTCGACAGTGCATAGACTGCTATGATAAATAAAGCAGCCAGTTTCTTGAAGTTTCTCTTTCGCATTTTTATCCCCCTTTAATTTGTTTCTCCGTATTGGAGTTTTATTTATTAATAGCCGTACCGGCTTTAATACAAGGGAAGGACCTAATTCTTTTGATGTAACAATATATGATAAGCCATAAAGGATAAATTTACACAGGAGAAACAATAAATAGGCAGCCTATAGTTATTGAATTGGAGGCAACCTGATAATTTTACCAAATTCACTTTATAGATATTGTACAACATATCCAAAATATTACCATGTAATAATTAAATATCTTTGTAATTTAGAAAGATATCTTAAAGAATAAAAATTTTTTTAACTTTCTTGTTATATTTTTTGTAAAAGTGGTTACTTTAATAATGTAAGTTACCCAAACCCCCAAACCCCTTACATAAAAGAGTCCCATATACCTCAGGGGCTCTTTTACTTTGCTTTTTTATATGTAATGTCCTATTCGGCTGACCCTTATCCCTTGAGTCAGCTAGCTATAAATGGTAGACTATAGGCAAGTTCTATAACAGTTTTTTCAATAGAGAATCCAGCATATTAATATGGGGGTAATAATGAAGTCCAGGCTACTTTCGGAAAAGAAATTATTTGTTTTGGATATGGATGGTACCTTTTACTTAGGAGACAGGCTCTTAGAGGGGTCCTTGGATTTTATTGATATCTTAAAGAACAAGGGGCTCGATTTTTTATTTTATACAAACAATACCTCCAAGTCACCTAACTTTTACATAGAAAAGCTAGCCTCCATGGGCCTAAATATTAGGCAGGACCAGCTACTTACATCCGCCATAGTAAGTCTTGGCTATCTAAAAAGTCGTTTTGAAAATCCAAAAATCTACCTCCTTGGCACTCCCATGCTGGAGGCCTATTTTAAGGAGAATGGGATAAGGCTGACGGACAAGGATCCTGATGCTGTTGTAGTAGGCTTTGATACCAGCCTGGTTTACGAAAAACTAGACAAGGCCTGCAAGCTAATCAGACAAGGTGTACCCTTTCTTGCCACCCATCCGGATAAAAACTGCCCTATTGAAGGCGGCTTAATACCAGACTGTGGTGCTATCTGTGCTGCAATAACAGCCTCTACTGACAAGGAACCTAGATATCTTGGCAAGCCAAACATAGAAACTGTTGACTATATACTGCAGGTTACTGGCCTTACAAAAAAGGACCTAGTCTTTGTAGGGGACAGGCTCGAAACTGATATAGCGATGGGTTCAAAGCACGGGGTTACAAGTGCCCTAGTTTTAACCGGCGTAACTAACCTAAGGGACCTTGCAATTAGTGATATAAAACCTGACATTGTTGCAGATAGGCTGATAGATCTACTGACCTATCTGTAGACCTAGAAAATAAATATAGCTAATAGCTATTTACTAAGATTTGGATTTAGCCTGCTAGCTCTCTGCCACCAGGTGTTTTCATTTTTATAAAAGTATTTAAGATAGTCCTTTCCAAGGTCCAATATATAATGCAAATTATTAGGCCAAGGGCTAAAAGCGATAGGCTGTTAAATAGGTTAACCCTTGGACTATAGTCTACTAGTGGGTTTAGGTCCAGATAGGAGATGGTATGACCTAAACTTAAGTGCTCATAGTAGCTACTTAGTATGGGGCCCTGGCTGAGTGAATAGGGTAAAGCAAGCTGCATACTAATAAATACAAGAAGGATTATTCCAAGGTATTTGGCTGAGCTTTTTACTATAGGAATATTTGTCCTAAGGCTCAAAGTCAAGATAAAATAAAAGGCTAGGCTGATAAAGGCCCTTGTAACTATCAGGTATTTGCCAGGCTGATT
>DGFG01000049.1:0-757 GCA_002391555.1 Firmicutes bacterium UBA3906 | reverse complement strand
CTAGTACAATATAGCTATAGGGCTTTTTTAGCCGGCTAGTGCAAAAGGATAAAAGTCCCCCTGCTGGCAGTCCAATTGCAAGGTTTATTAGTATAAAACCATATAGGCCTAGCTGATTGTTTAAATAAAGCTTGTTACCGATTATAAGTGAGCAGTAATCCCTGAGACTGGTGGACACTGGTGCTAATGAACCTCCTGGCTCATCAGCAGTTAGGTATAAGCCCGTAGCAGCCCCTAAACACAATAGTAATAGGATAATAAGGCTAGTAACCTGAAAAATAGTATTTCTCATATTAGGATTCTCCTTAATAAATCGGCTTTATTAATTTATTATAGTATATTATATAGGCCCATACAAATACTTAGGCCCTACTTTTCCTATATTTTTGCCACTATATTCTTTTCCAATCCACCATCTGTATCTAGCTAAACTAGCATATAAATTTAAAAAATATTTATTATCGTGTGAAGGAAATTTTAATGTTTTCTAGAATTTAATTACCCATATAATTTAATAGTTTACTTTTTAATGTAGGGCAGTTGCCTGTATGACTTACTCAGACTCCAGCTTAAGTCTTTTCTATTTCACTTCACTGCTAGAAATCTACGGCAGGCCCTTTTACTCACTTCTGCCAGTCGGGTATGGAGATAGCCTTACATACTATCGCCCTATTAACTTTTGCACAGAAGATCCCAGTGCCTATGATAGTAATATACTTATTAAAAATAACATAAAAGGAGAGTCCATCACCCTCCC
>DGFG01000003.1:6929-13243 GCA_002391555.1 Firmicutes bacterium UBA3906 | reverse complement strand
GTAGGTTACTTGCTAAAAAAACTGGTCTAGCCTTTTACGATACTGATGCCCTTATAGAGGACTTAGAAGGGACAAGTATAAATGATATATTTTTAGAAAAGGGCGAAGAGTACTTTAGGTTTATAGAGTCTAAACTTTTAAAAGAGCTTTTAGCTAAAAAACAAATTATATTATCAACTGGTGGTGGCATAGTAAAAAGCCAAGAAAATAGAGATATGATCAAGGCTTCTAGCATATCAGTAGCCTTGAAATCTAGTCCCAATAGCCTAATAAAAAGATTAAAGGGATCCCAAAAAAGGCCACTATTACAAAAGGAGAACTTTGAAGAGAATCTAATAAAGCTATATAATCAGAGAATCAACCTATATGATTTTGCAGATATCATAATCTCTACTGAGGGAAAGACAGCCCAAAAGATAGCTACAGAAATATATGATAAAGTGACAAGGCAATATTTAAAGCTTTAGAGGGAAAGATAAACAGCCTTTACCTGCACTTTATAAACAATGATTAGGAGTGATATGATGAAACTAATGATGATAAACGGTCCAAATCTAAACTTATTAGGGCATAGGGATAAATCTATGTATGGTCCTATGAGCCTCGATGAACTTTCTTTAGGGTTGACAGAGTATGCCAAAGGCTTAGGCATAAGCTTAGACTCATATCAGTCCAATTCAGAGGGAGATATAATCGATAAAATTCATGCATCTATAGGCAAATATGATGGGATAATAATAAATGCAGGTGCTCTAACCCATTATAGTTATGCCTTGCATGATGCTTTAGAGGAATTTAGATTACCCGTTATAGAAGTGCATATCACAAATATACATAAAAGAGAGGATTTCCGTCATAAATCTGTCATAGCAGCAGCCTGTAAGGGACAAATTGTAGGACTAGGTCTAGAGGGCTACTATCTGGCAGTAGACTATTTTAGTAAACTAAATAAGAAATGAAGCATATGTATTGGAGGACTTATTAATGAAAGAAGCAATTAAAAAGCTAAGATTATCAATGGAAAAAAAGGGGATAGATGCTTCATTGATAACCCATAGTGAAAACATCAGGTATTATTCAGGCTTTACTGGTTCGTCAGCTATTGTTCTAGTACTAGCTAGTGAAAAATATTTAATAACAGATTTTAGGTATGTTGAGCAGGCCCAGGCTCAATGTCCTGGCTTTAAAGTAATTGACGCAGCAGGAGTAAAGGGCTTTGATTTCGTATTTGACAGATGTAAAGAATTTGAAGCCAAGAGCCTATGGTTCGAGGAGAGTACAATAAGCTACATGTATTATTCTAGGCTAGTTGAAAGGGCAGCCACTATAAGTCTACTAGCTGATGGTAATGAAATTAGCAAGCAAAGACTAATAAAAAGTGAAGATGAAATAAGTAATATAAAAAAGGCTGCTCAGCTAGCAGATAAGGGTTTTACTCATCTTTTAGGAATTATTAAGACAGGGATGACAGAAAGAGAAATAGCTTTAGAGCTAGAGTTTTTCCTTAGAAGGAATGGTAGCGAAGGCTTAGCCTTCCCTATAATCGCAGCATCTGGGCCAAACAGTGCCCTACCCCATGCTGAACCCTCAGATAGGAAGCTCGAGCAAGGAGATTTTCTCACCTTAGATTTCGGTTGTAGGATAGGTGGTTATTGCTCAGACATGACAAGAACAATTGCCATAGGTGAGCCCTGTGAGAAATTAAGGGAGATTTATGAGATAACCCTAGAAGCTCAAAAGAAAGCACTAGGTATCCTAAGACCTGGAATTAGCTGCAAACAAGTAGATAAAGTAGCCAGGGACCACATAAACTCAAATGGTTATGGTGAAAACTTTGGACATGGCCTAGGACATGGAGTAGGCCTACATGTCCATGAGGAGCCTAGGCTATCGCCAATGGGAGAGGGTGAACTTCAAGCTGGGATGATAGTAACAGTCGAACCTGGTATCTATTTACCAAAGCTAGGTGGTGTTAGGATAGAAGACCTAGTAGCCATTACAAGTGATGGCTATAGCAATTTAGTTACTTCCATAAAGGACCTTGTTATTATATAATAATTACAAATAAACGCATTCTTACGAAAGAGAGGAATAAAGCTATGATTTCTGCAGGTGATTTTAGAAAAGGAATAACAGTTGAGATGGACAACTCAGTATTTACTATTGTTGATTTTCAGCATGTCAAACCAGGTAAGGGATCTCCATTTGTACGGACTAAGCTAAAAAACATAGTTACAGGCGGTATTATAGAAAAGACCTTTAGCCCTAGCGAAAAGCTACCAAGAGCTCACATCGAGAGAAAGGAAATGCAATACCTTTATAATGATGGCGAACTGTATTACTTCATGGATACTGAGAATTATGAGCAAATTCCACTTAATTACTCTCAGGTAGAAGAAGCAATTGTATATGTAAAGGAAAATACCAATGTAATTATAAAGTTTTATAAAGGAGCAGCTTTTTCAGTTGAAGCACCCAACTTTGTTGAGCTTGAAGTTACAGAAACTGAGCCTGGATTTAAGGGTGATACAGCTACTGGAGCTACAAAACCTGCAACACTAGAGACAGGAGCAGTTGTCCATGTTCCCCTATTTGTAAATATCGGAGATATAGTTAGAATAGATACAAGAACAGATGAGTATATGGAAAGGGTATAAGGGGTATAATTTAAAGACAAGTGCATTTTAAGGAGGTACTATTATGACTGGTTTAGATGAAAAGATCTCTTATTTACAAGGCCTTATTAAAGGCATGGGCTACAATGAAGATAGCAATGAGGGAAAGCTCTTTATTACTATTTCTGAGATCTTAGAATCAATGGCAATAGCTATAACAACTATGGAAAAAGAGCAAGCAGAGCTTGAGCAATATGTTGAAGTCATAGATGAGGATCTTTCACTTGTAGAGGATGAGCTTTTAGATATCGATGATTTTGATGATTTAGATGCTTCCCGTTATATAGAGATTGAATGTCCCGGCTGCCAGGAAACTGTCTACTTTGATGAGGATATATTTGATAATGATGATGACATTATTTGCCCAAACTGTACTAAAGTAATCTATTCAGAAGATAAAGAAAAAGAGATAGAAAGACTCGAAGAGGACTAATTATACTAAAACTTGAATAAAAACGTTTGTATATTCTAAGAAAACTCCGACCTATTATCGGAGTTTTTTTATTTGTAGTGATAATTTGTATAAGCCCCTCATAGATATAGATATAGATATAAAAGGGGGACGAGTATTCCTATGTATGCAGGATTCAAAGAAAAGAGTGATAGATTTGCTTGGCAGGAACCTGTGCTAGATTCCCTACCTGATAATTTCAAAAAGATGATTATAAACTTACCAGCTTCTATAAGAGAGGACTTAGAGGAAATAAGAGTTAGAGAGGCTAGACCCTTAATCGTTTCTTGTAGGGGCAGAGACTATTTAGTTAAGGCAGATGGTCAAGTAACAGCCAACCATGAAAGGGCATATATTGTCACTCACAAGGATACAAGAGATATACTGCAGTTGATATCTGATTATTCTATCTATGCATTTGATGAAGAAATCAGGAATGGATACATAACCCTTAAAGGTGGCCATAGGGTTGGAATGACAGGCAAGGCAGTTTTAGAAAAGGGAAGGGTAAAAACATTAACCTATATTAATTCATTCAATATCCGTATCTCAAAAGAAATAATCGGTGTGTCAGATAAGGTATTAAGATATCTAATTGAAAATAATGAAATAATGAACACCCTTATTTTATCGCCTCCACAAATGGGAAAGACCACCCTACTTAGAGATATCGCAAGAAACTTGAGTAATGGAAACCTGGGGCAAAGGGGGGTCAAGGTTGCTATAGTAGATGAAAGATCAGAAATAGGGGGTTGCTATAGGGGTGTTCCACAAAGAAACATAGGAATACGGTCAGACATCTTAGATGCCTGTCCTAAGGCAACAGGGATAATGATGCTAATAAGATCAATGTCACCTACTGTAATTATTACTGATGAGATAGGCAGACAAGAGGATGTACTTGCAATAGAAGAAGCCTTAAATGCAGGGGTAAAGCTAATAAGCTCTGCCCACGCCTCGGATATAGAGGATGCACTTACGAGGCCCTTCCTTGGTAGCCTACTAAAGAAACAGATATTCCAAAGGGTTATTATCCTCGGAAATTCTTTAGGTGTAGGTACCCTAGAAAAGGTATATAAGGGTGATTTAAGAACTCAAATTCTAAATAGCCCAGTGCGCTGACAAGAGGTGATTAAATGTATTTTGATTTATTGATAAGCCTTGTAATTATCACATCATCTACTTTGATCGGCTGTGAATTTGCCAAGGCTTATAGATACAGGGACAAGCAATTAAGACAGCTTCAAGGTGCCCTTTCAAGGCTAGAGGCTGAGATCATACATTATTCTACAAGGCTATCTGATGCACTACAAAGTGTAGGGGAGTCAATTGAAGGAGAGATAGGTGATCTGTTTATCCTTGTCAGCAAACTATTAGACAAAAGAGGTAACATAACTGTTGGATCTGCCTGGAGGATGGCCCTAAAAGACTTAAAGGATAGACTATATTTAAAAAAGGATGAGCTGGATATCCTATATAGATTTGGTGACCAGCTTGGTATAAGCGATAGGAATGGACAGGCCAAATATATAAAGCTAACGCTAGACCAGCTGTATCATCAAGAACTAGATGCGCGCGAGACAAGAAAAAAATATGAAAAGATGTACAAAAGTCTAGGCTTATTAGGTGGTATTGGCATTGCGGTACTACTCATATAAGGGAGGTATTAATAAATGAGTATAGATATTATCTTTAAAATTGCTGCTATAGGGATATTAGTTGCAGTTATAAACCAGGTTCTAGTAAAGGCTGGAAGGGATGAAATAGCTATGATGACGACTTTAGCAGGGATAATTGTTGTACTGCTAATGATAGTCAATATGATAAGCCAGTTATTTACTAGTATAAAACAAATCTTCCAGCTTTATTGAACTTTAGTGGGGTGAGAAAGTGAATATAATCCAAATAGTGATTTTTGGCCTAGTCACCACCATTATTATAGTTACTGTTAAGCAGCAAAGGCCAGATATAGCCTTGCTAATTTCATTGGCTGGAGGAACAGTAATACTAATTTTTGTAGTCTCAAGCTTATCTGTAGTTATAGAAACAATAAGTAATCTGTTTAATAAATCTAATATGGACTCAGTATATATCACTACTATTTTAAAGGTTATAGGTATTGCATATTTAGCAGACTTTGGAGCCCAACTATGCAAGGATGCAGGAGAAAGTGCTATAGCTGCAAAGATAGAGCTAGGAGGAAAAATACTAATACTACTTTTAGCTATTCCGATTCTAACTGCCTTGATGGAACTTATATTAAAAATACTAACTTAGGAGAAAAAAATGAAAAGAGGTCTTGGACTGATATTAGCAATTATATTTATGAGTATACCTGTAGCGAATGCTTATGAAGCAGAGTCTTCATATAAAGACTTACGTTCTGAGTTTGAGGCATTAATAAGTGAACAGCTAAGTAATATTAATACTAATGAATGGGAGCCTTATTTAAGCTATATCGAAGATGAAGGTTCTTTCATTACAAAGGATCAGACTCCCCTCGAGATTATATCAGGCCTTTTAACTGGTAAGCTATCTTTTTCTGCAGAAGACCTCTTGAAAGAAATCCTGGCTGGCTTGGTTAAAAGTTTAACTGCAAATTTTTCGCTTTTAGCAAAGATAATAGCAATCGCTATTATATGTAGCTTATTTTCTAACCTAAAAGGATCTTTTGCTAGTGATTCAATAGGAGAGATTGGTTATTTTGTTTGCTATAGTAGTGCAATGATATTGATTGTCCAAAACCTTATAAAGATAATATCAGTTGCTAGTGATGGGATAGAGAAGATGGTAGGCTTTATGCAAATATTATATCCATTACTTATTGGGCTATTAGCTGCACTAGGCAATTTAACTACATCTACAATACTACAGCCCAGTGTTGGAATCCTAATAGCTAGTGTATCAACACTACTTAAAAACATAATGCTACCCTTAATATCAACAACAGCAGTAGTCATATTAATAAACCACCTAGGTGAAGAGGAAAAACTAAAAAAGCTGAGCAGTCTTCTTAAGAACTCATGTATTTGGATTATAACAGGTACCTTTACAATATTCTTAGGTGTTCTAACAATACAGGGTGTAATGTCCTCTTCCTTTGATAGTTTGTCGATAAGGACTGCAAAGTTTGCAATAGATAGCTTTGTACCAATAATGGGGAAATTGTTTTCTCAATCCGTAGATAC
>DGFG01000003.1:0-6696 GCA_002391555.1 Firmicutes bacterium UBA3906 | reverse complement strand
CCAGCCCTTAAGATACTGGCTTTACTAGTTACTTTTAAGCTATCAAGTGCTCTTATTGAACCGATCTCGGACAAGAGGTTAGTAGAATGTCTTAATAATATGGGAAATTTATTAGTTGTACTCTTTATAACTGTAGTAGGAATAGCTATATTATTCTATATGACTATTAGCTTGATAATAGGGTCCGGAAACATTATAAGTGCATAGGTGGTAGTAAGATGCTAGATTCAATTAAAAGCTTAGTTAGCAATTTATCAGTAATTGTAATTATAGGTGTTATAGTTGATATAATTATGCCAAAAAGCAGCTATAGAAAGTATAGTAAATTTGTGTTTGGCTTGATCCTTGTCCTAGTAATATTAAAACCCATCTTCAATATTGTTTCAAGCGGAGAGGACCTTAGTAACTTAGTCTTATTGGATGGTGTTAGAATAGAGGAAAGTTTATTAGTAAAACAAACAGAGCACTATAAAATGGATCAAGATAAGCAAATAGATAAGATATACAAGCAAAATCTAGAAGCTAGTATTGCAAGTAACCTAAACGCTGCATTTAACTTAAAGAACACAGAGGTAAATTTAAGCTTTTATAATGATGATGACAGGCAAAGTAGTAAAAGAATATACTCTATTGATATATTAACTGAAAAGCAAAATAATACAGAAAGTATTGAACCAATAATAATTGATCTACAAGGTCAAAGCAAGAGTGTAGCTAGTCTATTTAATGATAAAGAAATCAAATCAATTAAGAACTTTCTTAGGGAACTTTATGATATAGATAATGAACTTATAAGCATAAACTTTAGGTAAGGTAGGGTTGGTTATTATGGAGAAAACTAGTTTAAAATCAATATATGAAAAGATTAAAAATGTAAAGCATATTGAGTATTTTATTTTGATTTTGGCCATAGCTATAGTATTAAGTATGGTCGGAAATATTTTTACTAGCAGCAAAGACAAGGCTAGTATTAAGGTTCAAGATGTTGAACCCAGCAAGTTAAGCCAAGAACAAAGCATAGATTATAACAAGGAAGAACGTTTAAAGGACTTGCTGTCAGCTATTAAGGGGGCGGGTGCAGTTGAAGTAATGATCGCTTATAAGTCTAGCAAAGAGATTGTCCCAGCTATGAACTCTACAGAGTCAAGCACTCAGACAGAGGAGTCTGACAACAATGGGGGTAAGAGAATAACAAAGCAACTCGATATCAACTCTCAACCTGTTAGTATGTCAACATCTCAAGGGAGCCAGGCCCTAATCACAAAGGAAATTGAGCCTGAAATCCAAGGTGTAATAGTAGTTGCAGAAGGGGCAGAAGATATCAAGGTCAGATTAGAGTTACAAAATGCTGTACAAACTCTACTTGGTATTAATGCAAACCAAGTTGAGGTTTTTCCCATGGAGACAAAGAGGACAAAGGAGTGAATCTTATGTTTATGATTAAGAAAAAAAGTATAATAATAGGCCTGCTAGTCATGCTTTTGATAATAACAGGCTACCTCAATCTCATATACAATAAAAACGCCAACCAGGTTGACAATAAAAAGAAAGGTGTTGATGACCCATTAACCAGCAATACTATAGAGGGTAGTGTAAAGGTTAAAGATACAGAAGGCAATACTGGTACAGAAAAATCTTCCCAAGAAGTAGCGGGAACGAATTTCTTTGTTGATTACAGGTTTGAAAGAGAAAAAAACAGAAACAAAGAGATAGAGTATATAAATACAGTTATTAATGACCAAGAAGTAGATGCAGATATAGAAAAAGAAGCCCATGCCCAATTACTAGAGTTAGCTTCAAATATGGAGACAGAAACAGTTATAGAGAACCTATTAAAGGCCAAGGGCTTCAATGAGGTTATTGCTATTATGCATAAGAACAATATTAATATAATTGTAGAAAAGCAAGAGTTAACTACTGAAGAGCTAGCACAGATACTAGAAATAGTAAAACGAGAGTCTCAGTTTGATACTAACAACATAGTGATCTTCCCAAGGAAATAAGAAGTATAAATATTGTTATAATTGTCAATTTGATTTTTATTTGATATAATAACATTAATTAAATTCACTTAGGATTTATAAGAACTTTAGGAGGTGATTATATGTCACACGATGAAAGTACATCAATGCATGATTATGGAAATATAACTTTTGCTGATGAGGTAGTAGCTATTATTGCTGGTCTTGCGGCTTCTGAGATAGAAGGAGTTGCAGCAATGAGCGGTGGCATTGCAGGCGGTATAGTTGAAAAGCTAGGCAAAAAGAACTTGTCAAAGGGAGTAAAGGTTCAGTTAGGAGAAAAAGAGGCTGCTATTGATCTATACATAATAGTTGAATATGGCGCTCGCATACCTGAAATAGCCTGGAACATACAAGAGAATACCAAAAAAGCTGTTGAAACTATGACAGGACTGAATGTAGTAGAGGTAAATATTCATGTACAGGGTGTAAACATAGAAAAAAAGTCCAAAGATGATGAACCACAGGCTAAGAACAAGTAAAGCAGTTAACCCTCTGATATCTTCAGAGGGTTAATTTAAATTATTTCAATATTACTTTAGATGAGAGGAAGATTTGAGTGAAAATGAGACTTTTTGATCGTATTTTACTTGCCCTTTATATCTTAACTATTTTTGCTTTTTCTCTATGCCTACTTGGTATTTCAGTCGGTCTAATTCCTTTAGATAGTCTGGCTGGAGCTATTGAGTCAATAGACTACAATACAAGCTTTATACTAGCAAGCCTAGGTATATCACTGTTATTTATTTTAATCAGTCTTAGGCTTATAATATCAACCCTGGCAGGTAGAAAACCCGCAAGTTCATTACTAAAGCAAACTGATTTTGGTACTATAAGGGTGTCTGTAAATACCTTAGATGGTCTAACAAAAAAGGCAGTCAGGACCTTTGAAGAAGTAAAGGATGTTAAAACAAGCATACTAACCGAAACCGATGGAATAAAGGTAAGACTAAAGGTCAACATAATGCCAGATGTTAAGATGCCAGACCTAACCCAAGCAATACAAGCTAAGGTAAAAGACTACATTGAAGAATACTCAGGTATTCACGTTAAGGAAGTTAATGTCTATATTGATAACCAGGTTACCGTTACAAAAAATCGTGTTGAATAAGGAGGTACAGCAATGACTCTTAAAGAAATTGTTGTATCCTGTTTTACAAAGCATAAAGGAAAGACAGTAGGAATATTGTGTGGACTCTTATTTGGTATTATTGTATTATTAATCGGTTTTTTTAGGAGCCTTTTTTTGCTAGCCTGTATAGGTATAGGCTATTGGATAGGCAACCTTCATGATAAGCAGGAAAGCTTTCTTGCTTTTCTGGACAAGATACTACCAAATGGTCTACGAAAATAAGCTTTTTAACTTTGATATACTTACACATAGGAGGACATAAAGGGAGATTATGGCTAGAAAAGACGCTAGAGAAGCAGCTATGAAAATCCTATATCAATGGGATATGCTAGGTGAATATAAGCAGGTCACATTGGATGATTTGGCGCTTGAATTTTCATTAGAAGATAGGGATTTAGAATACATAAAAGATATTTTAGACGGATTTGTACTGCAAAAGGATAAAATCAACAAGATCATTGCAGATAGGACAAAAGGCTGGACTTTAGATAGGTTATCTAAGGTTGATCTGGCGATTTTAAGGCTAGCCTTATATGAAATAATATATAGGTCAGACATCCCAGACAGTGTATCAATAAATGAAGGTGTAGAGCTAGCTAAGAAATATGGAAACGAAAAATCTGGCGCCTTTATAAATGGGGTATTAGGGCAATACATAAGGCAAGATAAGGATAAAATGGTGGATGACAGATGAAATATGTCTTAGGTATTGACACAAGCTGCTATACAAGTTCTTTGGCTTGTGTTTCTTTAGAGGGTGAGGTCTTATTAAATAAGCAGGTTCTTTTGGAGCTGGCAGATGGGACAAGAGGCCTACAACAATCAAAGGCTATCTTTAACCACTTGAAAAATCTACCCTCAATTACTAGCGAACTAAAAAGTACAATTGATAAGCCAGAATTAGTAGCAGTATGTTCTAGCGTAAAGCCGAGGCCCCAAAAGGATTCCTATATGCCTGTATTTGTTCTATCACAAAGTTTGGGACAGGTAATAGCAAACATAAACAATGTCCCATATTATGAAAGTACGCACCAAGAAAACCATATCATGTCTGGCCTGTATAGCCTAGGTGGTTTTAAAGCCAAGCATTTTCTTGTTGTACATCTATCAGGTGGTACAACTGAACTACTAGAAGTAAGAGTCCATAATCATGGCTTTGACATTGATATGATTGGCTCCAGCCTGGATTTACACGCTGGCCAGTTTGTAGATAGGATTGGCGTTTCCCTAGGACTTCCCTTTCCATCAGGGCCTCATTTAGAAGAACTAGCAAACAATGAACTAGAAAGCTATGATATTAAGTACTATGTAAAGGACTTAAATATTAGTTTTTCAGGACCAGAGACTCATATACAAAGACAAATAGTCAAGGGCTTAGATAGCAGGAAAATAGCAAAAGGAGTTTATATTAGTTTAATTAAAACTCTTGGAAAATGGCTGATTAATGCGGTAAAGAAAGGATACCCAAGGGATGTTCTTTTAGTTGGGGGAGTATCATCTTCTAGGATAATAAGAGAGGGCTTAAGGGCTGACTCTGAAATCAAAAATGAAGGCTTATCTTTATATTTTGCAGATCCACAGCTTTCTAAGGATAATGCTTTAGGCACTGCCTTAATTGGTTTAAATATCTACAAAACAAGTAATGTATAACTAATATACAAAGGGAGGAATTTAAATGTCTAATATCATTGATGGAAAATCGATAGCAGAGGAAATAAGGACCTCTATAAAAGAACGGGTATCTAAAATGAAGGAAACAATGAACATAAACCCAAGTTTGACCGTTATTTTAGTAGGGGATAACCCTGCCTCCCAGGTTTACGTTCGAAATAAGGAAAGGGCATGCATAGAGGTAGGTATTGATTCTAACATTATTAGGATGAGCGAAAAAACCAGTGAACAAGAATTACTAGATACTATACAAAAGTTAAATGAAGATAGGAGTGTACATGGAATACTGGTCCAGCTACCCTTGCCAGAGCAAATAAACGAAGATAAAATCATTGCTGCAATTGACCCTAACAAGGATGTAGATGGCTTTCACCCCATAAACCGAGGAAAGCTTTTTGCTGGAGAAAAGTCCTTAGAACCATGCACCCCTATGGGTATTATCCGCCTATTAGACCATATTGGATATGAGATTGAAGGTAAAAATGCAGTAATAATAGGTAGGAGCAACATAGTAGGCAAACCTGTAGCATTAATGCTCTTAAAGAGAAATGCTACTGTTACTATAGTCCATACAAGGACTAAGGACATCAAATCTATCACACAGACAGCTGATATACTTGTAGTAGCTGTTGGCAGAGCTAAGATCGTAGACTCTAGCTATATTAAAGAGGGTGCGGTTGTAATAGATGTTGGTATTAACAGATTAGATGGCAAGCTGTGTGGTGATGTAGACTTTGACGATGTCAAAGATAAGGCAGGCTATATTACACCCGTACCTAGAGGAGTAGGTCCTATGACCATTGCTATGTTATTAGAAAACACACTAACAGCAGCAGAGGGGATTAAATGAAGGATATAGTTCTTTCTGTCTACCAATTAAACGACTATGTTAAGTTAATGCTTGAAAGAGACCCCTTACTAAGGCAAGTCAAGGTCAAGGGTGAAATTTCTAACTTTAAGCTTCATTCATCAGGCCATATGTATTTCTCTCTTAAGGATGATAAGGCCAGAGTACAATGCGTTTTTTTTAGGCAAAACAATTTAAATTTAAACTTTATGCCAAAGGATGGAATGAAGGTAATTGCTCTTGGCTCAACTTCGGTTTTTCTAAGAGATGGTCAATACCAACTCTATGTACAAGACTTGCTAGCAGATGGGCTAGGCGAGCTTTACCTAACCTATGAAGCCTTAAAAGCAAAACTAAACAAAGAGGGCTTGTTTGCTCCAGAACACAAGAAAAGCCTACCCTTATTACCCAGAAAAATAGCTGTTATAACATCACATACAGGTGCTGCAGTTCGTGACATTATAAATGTAATTAAACGCAGGAACGCTAGGGTAGATATATTGGTTATCCCTGTTCAAGTACAAGGCTTACAAGCCCACAAGCAAATTGCTAGCGCTATTAGGTATGCAAACACTAGGGATGATATAGACCTTATTATTACTGGTAGAGGTGGAGGTTCTATCGAGGAACTTTGGGCCTTTAACGAAGAAGAACTAGCCAGGGCTATCTTCGAATCAAAGCTCCCTGTTATTTCAGCTGTAGGACATGAAACAGACTATACAATCGTAGATTTCGTAGCTGATGTCAGAGCACCCACACCTTCTGCAGCAGCAGAGCTTGCTGTACCAGAAGCTAGTAGGCTAATAGATGAAACTTTAAGATTAAAAAAAGACCTACTAAGCAATATGACCAATTTATTTACTAGCAAGATACAACTACTACAAGGACTATCTAGTCATTTATCCCAAAGCACAGCTCAATCTATTGTAAATCAAAAGAACCAGGAGTACGATTTAAGCCTTCAAAGGCTAAACTCAGCTAGTCGAGCCTATTTACAAGATAGGGGCTGTCTCTTATACACATCT
>DGFG01000059.1 GCA_002391555.1 Firmicutes bacterium UBA3906 | reverse complement strand
GATATGGCATGATAAGGCTGACTGTAGAGGGAAGGACCATAGGGGACTTTCTTTTAAGGAGGCATAGGATAGTTGAACAGCTACTTAAAAACCTAGGTGTAGAGGAGAGCCTTTTAAAGGACACAGAACTAATTGAGCATGATATTAGCCTGAGTGCCCTAAAGGCTATGTATGCCTTTAATAGCTTTTGGTCAGAAAGGCCAAGCCTAAAGGCTGACTACTTAAATTACAGGCTCAAGTTAAAGGACGATTGGATCTAAGAGACTATAATTTTTCATATCTAATTTAGTATAGGCCATAGGCTATTGACAATTTAAAGGGCCTATGCTTTTATATAGTTAGAGGTCTAATTAGATATCTAATTAGCTTTTGATAGTTTAGCTTTAGGAGAAGGATATGGATAAAAAATTTCACAAGCTTTTAATCAAGCTTTCAAACTCACACCATAAAATTTCTAGGAGTCAGTTTGCGGATCTTGGCCTATCCCCAGGCCAGCCCAAAATCCTTGAGGCCTTGAGTGAACTAGGAACCTGTATGCAAAAGGACCTAGCTAGGGCCTGTGACGTAGAGCCCCCTACAATAACTAGCATACTGCCGGCCATGGAGGAAAGGGGCCTTGTTAAAAGGGAGGCCTTGGCCTATGAGTCGGGCAAGCGGGCCTTAGGAGTTAGCCTAACAGATAAGGGAAGGGCCTTAGAGCTAGAGGTAGAAAGGGTAATGGATGAAGTTGAAAAGCTTTGCTTTAAGGGCTTTAGTAAAGAGGAAATAGACCTTTTCCTATCCATGCTAGAGCGGATTTATGAAAATCTAGGGTGATTTAGAGTCAATCAAAGTAAAAGGAGTAGCCCATTGCTAAAAGAAGATACAGTAGAGGAAAGCAAAATTCATAGTACAAAAAAATCTCTGTGGAATAAGTCCTATATTTACCTAATGCTAGTTTCCCTTATAACCAACATGGGCTTTAACATGGTCTATGTTATTATCTCAAAATATGCCCTTAGGATATCAGATTCGCTGTCGATAGCAGGTATTATAGCGGGTATGTTTTCTATATCAGCCCTTGTGGTACGGCCCCTTGCAGGAGTGACGGTCGATAGGGTAAATAAAAAGCAGCTATGCATTTTGGCAAATATCCTAATAGGTATTTCGCTAGTTGGTTATAGCTTGTCTAGAAATGTTCCCATGCTCTTTTTCTTTAGGGTCCTACATGGGGCCTCCTTTGGCCTGGGTAGTACCGTAAACATTGCCCTAGTTACTCAATACATACCCAAGGACAGGATGGGGGAGGGTCTAGCCTATTATGGCCTAGGCCAAGTGGTAGCCCAAGTTGTTAGCCCTAGTCTAGGAGTATATATAGAGGGCAGGTATGGCTTTAGCCTACTCTTTTTGATGATTGCCCTATTATCCTTTACAGGGGCAGGACTATTAACTCGGCTAGACTATACAAAGGATAAAGGGTTAGGTCCTATTGAAAAAGGCCAAAGGCCAAGGCTTAGCCTAAATTCCCTAATAGCTAAGGAGGTTATTGTTTATGCCATGGTAGGAGGGATATTTTCCTTTTCTAATGGTATAGTTAGCTCCTTTCTGATTTTACTAGGAGAGGACAGAAATATTGCCAACGTTAGCCTCTTTTTCTCTCTAGGTGCTATTGTCCTTTTTGTCCTCCGCCTTTTTGTTGGTAGACTTGTGGACAAGCAGGGCCTAAGCCTTATTGTAAATATAGCCCTAATCCTAACTGCAGGGTCTATGGTCCTAATAGGCATAGCCCCTAGCCTTTTAATCCTCCTACTAGCATCAGTTTTAAAATCCATGGGCCAGGGAACAGGGCAGATAGCCCTGCAGACAGAGTCAATTAAAAGAGTTGATCCTGCTAGGGTGGGGGTAGCCACTAGTACCTTTTACATTGGAGCCGATATTGGCCAGGGATTTGGGCCAATGGTGGGGGGCAGGATATCAGATAGCTTTGGCTATGGAACCCTGTTTTTTGTATGTGCCTGCCTAATACTAGCTACAATGCTTTTATTTAATATTTACCAAAGGAAAAGTAGTGTAAGCTATGCTAACAAAAGTTAAGTCTAATATAAATTTTAAAGTGGTTCATCTTTAAAGGAGAGGAGAATCTAAAATGGCAAAAGAAAAGAGTAGGTCTCAAGGGATAGGAGGGGACAAGGCCTTTATACCACTACCGGACCAATACCGAAGGGAGAGTGCGAAAAAGGGAGTCATAGAAAGCATATACTATGAGCTAGCAAGCCTTGTAAATGGGACTAGCAAGCATGCCAATGTCTATCTTCCCTATGGCTACAACCAGGCTGACAAGGAAAAAAGCTACAAGGTCTTTTACCTGCTTCATGGGGGCGGGGAGGATGAGAACCTCCTATTTGGCGGCCCAGGGGAGAACAGGGAGCTTAAAAACATCTTGGACAATATGATTGCAAATGGGGATATTGAGCCCTTGATTGTTGTTACTCCCACCTTTTATGGCGATAAAAAGAAAAGGGAAAACGATCCCGTCCTTTCCCATGTGCAGGGGCTAGACCATCCCTTGCCCATAGTGGAGACGGACTTTTTCTACGAGGAGCTTGTTGAGGACCTAATCCCCTATGTGGAGACTAGATACAATAGCTACCTCTTATCAAAAGATGAAAAAGGCATAAAGGCTAGCCGGGCCTATAGGGCGATTGGAGGCTTTTCCATGGGCTCTGTTGCCACCTGGTCAACCTTTCTAAAGGCCCTAGACTACATAAAGTACTTTGTTCCCCTATGTGGAGACTGCTGGGCCTTGGCCCAAAGGGGTGGGGGAGAAAAGGCGGTAGAAACAGCCGAACTTTTAGCAAAGGCTAGCAAGGATGCTGGCTTTAGTAGCAAGGATTTTTACCTGCTTTGCGCCTGTGGCAAGGAGGATATTGCTTATCCTAATATGAAACCCCAGATAGAGGCTATGAAGGAGATAGGTGACCCCTTTGTTTATGGAAGTGATTTAAATGAAGCAAATCTTTACTTTATAGAGGCCGATGGAGGAGTCCATAACTGGCACTGGGTCAACCAATTTATATACAATGTGCTACCTGACCTATTTAGGGCCTAGTAAAATTTAATCGATTTTATAAAATTAGCCCCCGCTTTTAGCTTAGCAGGGGCTTTTGTGTTTAGTCTACATCAAAGCCGTAGCCTCTTATGACACCTTTTAGCTTTTCAATATAGTCTAGGGCCAGCTGGCTAAGGTGGGTCTTTTCATTGGCTATCCAGCCTATTCGCATTTTTTCCTCTGTTAATAGGGGAACGGATATAATGTTATCACCATTTAAGTCACTACTTAGGACCCCTGAGCAGATGGTATAGCCATTTAGACCAATTAATAGGTTAAAGAGGGTAGCCCGGTCGCTAACATGGATAGTCTTTTTTCTAGGTACAGTGCTTAGGATTTCCTCCGAAAAGTAAAAAGAATTGTTTATCCCCTGCTCAAAGGCTAGAAAGGGGTAGTCCTCTAAATCATCAAGA
>DGFG01000106.1:24311-28102 GCA_002391555.1 Firmicutes bacterium UBA3906 | reverse complement strand
CAGACGAAGAAGCAGACGAAGAAGCATAAACATTAAAAGGCCCGGGTAACCGGGCTTTTTTTATTTTTGTTGGCAATAATATTGATAGGGCGTGTATTTATAGCCTTTGTTCAAAGCTAAAATTGGGGAAAGGTTAAGATAGAGTAGGCCTATGGTAAAGGATGGGCTTGTATAGTATAATAATGTCGAAGATTAAGTAGCTATGTGGTATTTTATATAAAACGGAGGAACCACTAAGATGCATAAAGGCTTTAAGGGAAAGGTTACACTTTTATGGCTACACCCAAAGCTCATTTTAAATGCTGTCTACAGCTTTTTTATAAATCTTATATATAGCTTTACCAGCTTGTTTCGCTTTAAGTTTATAGTAGACTTTGGTTCTACAATATCAAAGTCTCCCTCTGCTAGGCTAAAGATCGACAAAAGGCTTTTCCTTGGGGGCAAGTATATTGGAGATATGTCCAAGGCTAGAGCTACTATTGTAATGTACAAGGGTTCAGTCTTTCATGCTGCTGGTAGGGTAAAGCTAGGACCTGGTGTAGGCATTGTTACCAGCCACCATGCTAGGCTAACCATTGGCGACAACACCTATATTACAGCCGACTCAGTGATCTATTGTTCAAAGGAGATTGAAATTGGCAGAGACTGTGCCATAGCCTGGAATACCACAATAACAGATACGGACTTTCATCAGATGATATACCCTGACATAGAGGACAAGGAGATAAACAAGCCCATAAAAATTGGGGATAAGGTCTGGATAGGTTGTAACTCCACAATCCTAAAAGGGGTTACAATTGGGGATAACTCTGTTATTGGTGCCAATACACTGGTTAACAAGGATGTACCCCCAAATTCCCTGGCTGTGGGTAACCCCATGAAGATAATCAGGGAGGATATCGATTGGAAGGCCTAATCTAGCCTCTTATCTATAAATCAAATAAAAAAACCCCTAATTGATTAAGGGTTTTTTTTGTTTCTGCTTTGAACAAAGGCTAAGGGCTAGTCATTACTAGTGTTTTAGCTAGACTCCCAACTATTCCTTGACCCTAATCTTTTTACTATTTTCCCAAAGCCCGTGGATATTACAGTAGCTAACAGCATAAATAGTACCGCACTTGTTTAGCTTGACCAAGCTTTTTGCAGCAGGCTCATTATAGGCGCCAAACTCTCCGTGAGCAGTAAAGTTAAAGCTTGCTAGCTCAACTGGAAATTTGCCACCATCTTCTAAGTAAAATACCTTAAACCAAGCAATGTGATGTTCTAGTGTATTTGGATGCTTTATTGCATCTCCTATAGTAACCTCTAGTTCAAAGGCTTCTCCTGCCTTTACCTCTTCTGGACTATGAATTACGGGAACATGCTTTTCGCCCTTCCAATCACCTGATTGAAATAGTTTTGTAATGGAATCCATCTAAAACCCTCCTTTTAAATAAAAACTCATATAAATATAAATACCCAGTATATAGGCATTTAAACAAAATAATTAAAGCAATAGTATGAGCAAAGAAAAGCAAATTATATTAGTCTTAGATTAAAAGCCTCATAGATACAAGTAGGACCCTGCATTAGCAGGGCCCTATATAAAGATTATTATTTACTTTTTTATTTGCTTAGGCCATCTAGTATATACTGGTTGACTATAGCTTCGAGTAGTTCCTGTCTGCCAGAAGTATTGACTATCTTTTTATTCATGATGTATTCTTCTAGCTCCTTGAAGCCAACCTTGCCATTTACTATGTCAGCACCAATACCTGTGCTATAGCTGCTGTAGCGTTCCTTGACAAAGTCTTCTAGCTTGCCGTCCTCTAACATACGGTGGGCAATCTTAAGTCCTTGTGCAAAGGCGTCCATACCAGCGATATGGGAGTAGAACAGATCAGCAGGTTCAAAGGATGCTCTTCTTGGCTTGGCATCAAAGTTTAATCCGCCACTAGCTAAACCGCCATTTTTAAGTATTTCGTACATGGCCATGGTTGTTACATAAAGGTCAGTTGGGAACTGGTCTGTATCCCAGCCTAATAGCATATCGCCCTGGTTGGCGTCTACTGAACCTAGCATACCGTTGATACGTGCATAGTGAAGCTCATGCTGCATGGTGTGTCCTGCTAGAGTAGCATGGTTAGTTTCAATGTTTAGCTTGAAATGCTTGTCCAAGCCATAGTTCTTTAAGAAACCTACTACTGTAGCACTATCAAAGTCATATTGATGTTTTGTTGGCTCTTTTGGCTTTGGCTCTATGTAGAATGTACCATTAAAGCCGATCTCCTTGGCATAATCAACAGCCATATGCATGAACCTTGCCATATTGTCAAGTTCTAGCTTCATATCGGTATTTAAAAGGGTCTCGTAACCTTCGCGTCCACCCCAGAAAGTATAGCCAGCGCCACCTAGCTCATGGGTAACTTCAAGTGCCTTTTTAGTCTGGGCTGCTGCATATGCAAACACATCTGCATTGTTGGAGGTTGATGCTCCATGTAGGAAACGAGGGTTGGTAAAGAGACTTGCTGTACCCCATAGTAGTTTAACATTAGATGAACTCATTTTCTCCTTTATAAGGGCAACGATTTCATCAAGATTTTTATTAGTTTCTGCTAGTGTGTCTCCCTCAGGGGCAATATCCCTATCGTGGAAGCAGAAATACTCTACACCTAGCTTGTCAAAAAACTCAAATGCAGCCTCAACTCTGGCCTTTGCCTTTTCCATAGGATCTGTAATAGAATCCCAGGGTCTTTGCATTGTAGCAGTACCAAAGGGGTCTACGCCGCCGCCTGTGAATGTGTGCCAAAAGGCGATGGAAAATTTGAGGTGGTCTTTCATAGTCTTGTCGCCTACTAGCTCGTCTGGGTTGTAAAACTTAAATGCTAATGGGTTGTCTGAATTTTTCCCCTCGTAGGCAATACGGGGAATATCCTTGAAATATTCTTTCATAATGACGTTTTCCTCCTAACTAAGATTTTGATGCATATATCTCGCAGCTCCCTAATTTTGGGCTAATGTGCTTATACTGCATAAATATAGCATACCATATTTGTCTATTGTGTTCAAGCTTCTTGTAGCTTTGATACATTATATCCACACCTTTAATATAAACCATTTTTAATCTTTTAAAGCATTATTTAAAATTGTATTTCTAGTATTTATCGACCTATAAAAATCTGCAATTTACAAAGGCTAATTCTATGGATTGTTTTGAATTTACTCAAGGGTCTGTTATAATATAGAAAGTTATTATATGGAGGCATCTTAATGGGAAAATTTGATCTTATCGCAACTGCTACCTTTGGCCTAGAGGCAGTGGTAGCCAGGGAGATAAAAGAGCTAGGCTACACTGATGTAAGGGTTGAAAACTCTAGGGTCATCTTTAAGGGGGATGAGGAGGCAATCTGTAGAGGCAATCTATGGCTCCGGTCTGCAGACCGCCTATTTATTAGAATGGGTGAGTTTAAGGCCCTGACCTTTGAAGAACTTTTCGAGAAAACCAAGGCCTTGCCCTGGGCTGACATACTACCTAGAAATGCATGCTTTCCCGTTGAGGGCAAATCCATAAAATCAAAGCTTTTCTCCGTGCCTGACTGTCAGGCTATTGTAAAAAAAGCCATAGTGGAAAAGCTAAAGGAAAGGTACAAGCAAAGCTGGTTTGAAGAGGATGGTCCAAGATATACCATAGAGGTTGGCCTACTAAAGGATATTGCAACCTTGACCATAGATAGTTCAGGCCCTGGCCTACACAAGCGGGGCTATAGGAGATATAGTGGAGGAGCCCCTCTAAAGGAGACATTGGCAGCTGC
>DGFG01000106.1:15700-24009 GCA_002391555.1 Firmicutes bacterium UBA3906 | reverse complement strand
TCTGGTACAATACCCATTGAAGCTGCCATGATAGGCCTTAATATGGCACCGGGTTTAAAGCGTAGCTTTGATTCAGAGAACTGGCCCCTTATACCTAAAAGGCTATGGGAGCAAGCTAGGGACCAGGCTAAAGAGGCTATAGATAGGTCAGTAGATTTTAGGATACTAGGTTCTGATATAGACGGGGACATTCTCAGGACCGCTAGACAAAATGCTAGGCTAGCAGGAGTTGAAGACTATATTGCCTTTCAAACACTAGCTGTTTCTCAGATCAGTTCAAAGAAAAAGTACGGCTGTATAATAAGCAACCCACCATATGGGGAGAGGCTAGGAGACCTAAAGGAGGTAGAAAGCCTCTATAGGCAGATGGGGCAAACCTTTGAAAAGCTTGATACCTGGTCTATATATGTTCTTACTGCCCACGAGGGCTTTGAAGGGCTCTATGGTAGAAAGGCGGACCGCAAGCGCAAACTCTATAACGGTAGATTAAAGGTGGACTACTACCAGTATTATGGTCCAAGACCCAGTCGCAAGGACACAGGGGCTTTTCAGGATTAGGCCATGACCTTGCAAAGCAATAGGCTAAGGAGTAAAATATAGTGAAGGCTCTTAAGAAAAAGATCAATTTTACATAGAAAGACCATTGTGATATAAAAATTTTGTATTTATGATAGCAAGAATCGAGCTAATATAGATTTATGAGACGGGGGATTATTATGACTACTAATGTATTTGATGTTCTAAAGGAAAGGGGATTTATAGCCCAAACCACCCATGAGGATGAGATAAGAGACCTATTAGGCAAGGAATCAGTTACCTTTTATATAGGCTTTGATCCTACTGCTGATAGCCTGCATGTGGGTCACTTTATCCAGGTACTGGTCATGATGCATATGCAAGGAGCAGGCCACAGGCCTATAGCCCTTGTTGGTGGTGGTACAGCTATGATTGGAGACCCCTCTGGCAGGACTGATATGCGCAGGATGATGACTCAGGGAACCATTGAAGATAATTCTAATGCCTTTAAAAAGCAGCTGTCCAAGTATATTGAGTTTGCTGAGGACAAGGCAGTCCTAGTCAACAATGCTGATTGGCTATTAAAGCTTAATTATGTCGATTTTCTAAGGGAAGTCGGAGTGCATTTTTCTGTAAACAGGATGCTTACTGCTGAATGCTTTAAGTCTAGATTGGAAAAGGGTCTTTCCTTTTTAGAGTTTAACTATATGCCCATGCAAGGCTATGACTTTTTAGAGCTAAATAGGCGTTATAATTGTAGCCTGCAATTAGGTGGAGATGACCAATGGTCAAATATATTAGCAGGTGTGGACCTTATACGAAGGGTTGAGGGCAAGAGCGCCTACGGTATGACCTTTAACCTGCTAACCACTAGTGAGGGTAAAAAGATGGGCAAGACTGAGGCTGGAGCCCTGTGGCTTGATCCTAATAAAACTTCACCCTATGACTTTTATCAGTATTGGAGAAACATAGACGATGCAGATGTCAAGAAGTGTCTATCCCTCCTAACCCTTATCCCCATGGATGAGGTAGATAGGCTAGCTAGCCTGGAGGGTGAAAAGATAAATGAGGCTAAAAAGGTTCTGGCCTATGAGGTAACCAAGCTAATACATGGTAAAGATGAGGCAGACAAGGCCAAGGCTGCAGCTGAGGCCCTGTTTGGTAAAGGGTCAAATACAGCTGACCTGCCTGGAACAACCATAAGTAAAGCGGATTTTGAGGAAAATGCCAATATTATTGATATGCTATTGTTGCTTGGTCTTATACCATCAAAGGGCGAGGGTCGCAGGCTGATTCAGCAGGGTGGCATTTATGTTAATGATGTCCGTATCAGTAGCATAGACCATAGCTTGACCTCAGATGACCTAACAGATGGTAGCCTTATGATAAGAAAGGGTAAAAAGGTCTATCATAGGCTAGAGGTTAAATATTAGTCCCCTATAAGACACTAGTGACAAAAGGGTCTAGGCCAAATATTTATAAGGGCTTAGACTAGGATTAAATAGGGATGTTACAATAGTAAATGGTATAGTGATAAAAAACAGATCCCTAGGATTTAAAAAACTAATCCCTACTGCAAAACTAGAGCAGTAGGGATTTTGTCCTTTTATATACTTGCTATAATTATTTATTTGGCTTTACTAGAATGGGTTTATTTCTTTTCTAAGGTAACTAGGCTTTAGCTAGCTAGGGTTCAAAAATTAGTTGCTAGCGTCATTATCCTGTTTAGTTTCTCCGCCTGTTACCTAGTAGTCCAGATATAAGAAGTAGCCTGACAAGCTGCATAACTGCCATTATGGTAGCTGCTACATAGGTAAGGGCAGCAGCCTTTAATACCTTGCTAGTCTTGCCAACCTCATCCCTGCCTAGGTAACCACCATTTTCAAGGGCAGCTAGGGCTCTGCTACTAGCATTAAACTCAACAGGTAGGGTTATCAGCTGAAAAAGGACGGCTAGACTAAATGCCAGAACCCCTATCAGGGATAGGGTAGGTATACTTAGGAATATGCCTAGTATTAGTAGGGGAATGGCTAAATTAGACCCAATATTGGCCACGGGTACTATAGCAGACCTTAGCTTTAGTGGTCCATATTGATCTGAATGCTGGTAGGCATGTCCTACCTCATGGGCAGCAACGCCCAAGGCTGCTAAGGAACTAGACCCATAGACCGCATCAGATAATCTTAAGGTCTTTGTCCTTGGGTCGTAATGGTCGGCTAATCTACCACTGACTCGTTCTACCTTTACGTCATAGAGCCCCTTGCTCCTGAGTAGTTCACTAGCTACCTGAGCGCCTGTTATGCCACTTTGTGAGGCTACCTTTGAATATTTATTAAAGGAAGATTGGACCTTTGCTTGAGCATAAAGTGCCAATATTAGTGCTGGTATAAGTATTATAAATGTTGGATCATATATAAAGGGCATAGAGTGAACTCCTTTCAATATATTTAAGTCTCATTTGCTATCTTATTTTACCATAAACCAGGCCTTTAGTCAAATAAGGTCAAACTCCTCCTAAAGCTTGATTTTCCTCACCTTTACTGGGACAGTTTCGCCATTATAGGGCTCGTATATCAAGGGTATATCAAGGGCCCTTGCGTACATTTCATCTGTCGTTGTAAGGTCATTTTTGTCAACCTGACTTATGGATACCTTTCCTAGGGCCCTAATCCCTTCTGCCATTTCTAGCTTGCAGGATTCAAAAAAGTTTTTAAGGGCCTTGGCCCCTTCTTCTACATTAAATTTCTTTGCAGCACTTTTACTATAGAGGACTGCTGCTGTAGGCGGTTCAAAGGGCATAGCCTTTAGGATTTGGGGATGTGACACTGCAACTAATGCGATAGCCCCTATTTGGCAGGCATCCGCCCCTAGGGCCCTTACCTTTAGGGCATCTCCAGGGGTCTTTATACCCCCTGATGCAATTAGTGAGACCCTGTCCTTGTAGCCATTAGATTTCATCCACCTTGCTGCCCGGTCTATGGCAAAGACAGTAGGCACTCCAAAATCATCCTGTAGTATTGGGGGAGACCCCCTGGTTGCTGCTTCTGCTCCATCTACTACAACAAAGTCAGCGCCAGAGGAGCAAACCCAGGCAAGGTCTGCCTCTAGCTCCATACCAGCGGCTAGCTTTACACCTATTGGTATTCCATCAGTTAGGATTCTAAGCCTGTCTATAAGACCCTTTAGGTCGGCTGGATTTGATACTTCCGGCTGCCTAGAATAAGTTATTAGGGACTCCCCCTTCTTTTTGCCAAAGTCCTTTCTTAAATTTTCGTCCATGAGTCTAGCATCAAATATATGGCCAACACCAGCATAGGCTCCTTGGCCTAGCTGTATCTCTATTGCATCACAAGAGCAGAGGATTTCAGGAGTCTTTCCCCAGTCTCCCCTGTTATACTGGTATATTAGGTACTTGGCTGCTTTTCTTTCTCCCTCTAGATAGGCACCTGCACCCACATGGCTGGCAGTATTGGCAGCAGCAGCCCCCTTTGCCAGTGCAAGCTTTGCCCTTTCACTAAGGGCTAGTCCATAGGCCATGGGGGCAATCATCATAAAATGCTCAATTCTAAGGGGCCTTTTAGCCATTGGCCCAATGGTAGCCCTAATATCTATCCGTGTATCTACCTCGGTTGGCATAGTTTGTAGCTGGGCTAGGTCAAACTTTAATTTATCAAGGCTTGGAAACTTTCTAGGCGGGCCCATGGGTCGCTCAATTATCTTGCCCTCCTCTGCTCTTAGGCTGCTTTCAACTACAATATCGGGTCCTAGTCTGACTGTTGAGGAGACTAGCTCCCACAGGTTATCATCATAGACCTCTGATATTATCTGGCCCAAGAGTTTATCATGGACTCGGTTTACTGTTGCCTTTATTAGCTTTTTTCCAGCTAAAGTACCGACTAAAGCAATTGCCCCTAAGGCAGATAAAAGGCCAATATGGGACTTGTTATTTGACAAAAAGATACCTCCTCTTTGGCTTTTCTTTTATTATTATGCTTATGCCTGCCTACATTCATTCAAAATGACCACTTTAAATAATCCCTTGTCTGTTATATAATAAGCACGTTATATTTGCTCTTGACCTAGGAGGACAAAAAAGATGACAAAGACTGAATACAATGCTAGACTCCTTATGCTAGTACAAAACTATAAGGATGTGGTAAATGCCAAAAATGAAGAAGAAGCATGTGGTAATGGTATATTTACCCGCTATAAAAGGCCGGTTTTGACAGCTGACCATATACCTCTTTTTTGGCGGTATGACTTTAATAATGTTACAAATCCCTATCTAATGGAAAGGCAAGGGGTAAACGCTGTATTTAACCCTGGTGCTATAGAGCTCGATGGCCAATATTACCTAGTAGCAAGGGTTGAGGGCAATGATAGAAAGTCTTTTTTTGCACTGGCTAAATCCGATTCTCCTGTAGACGGTTTTAAGTTTTTAGATTATCCTATACTGATGCCAGAAACAGAGGATCCTGATATAAATGTATATGATATGAGGCTTACCAAGCATGAGGATGGCTGGATATATGGGCTTTTCTGCACAGAACGCAAGGATCCAGAGGCACCAGAATGGGACAAGTCGAGTGCTGTTGCAAAGTGTGGTATAGCCAGGACAAGAGACCTAATTAAGTGGGAAAGACTGGCGGACTTAAAGACCAGGTCAGCTCAGCAACGCAATGTAGTGCTGCACCCTGAATTTGTTGAAGGTAAATATGCCCTATATACAAGACCCCAGGATGGCTTTATCGAAACAGGCAGGGGTGGTGGTATTGGCTTTGGCCTTACTGATTCTATGGAGGAGGCTGATATTAGTAAGGAAAGCATCATAGACGAGAGGGAGTACCACACAATAAAGGAGCTTAAAAACGGCCAGGGGCCAGCCCCTATAAAAACTGACAAGGGCTGGATTCATATAGCCCATGGTGTCCGCAATACTGCAGCAGGCCTTAGGTATGTACTGTATCTTTTTATGACGGATCTACAAAGGCCAGATGAGCTTATCTATGCCCCTGGTGGCTACTTCCTAGCACCACAGGGCCAGGAAAGGGTAGGAGACGTTTCAAATGTTGTCTTTTGTAACGGGGCTATAGCCAGGGAAAACGGTGATGTATATATATATTATGCCTCCTCTGATACTAGGTGTCATGTGGCCAAAACTACAGTAGATAAGTTACTAGACTATTGTATAAACACACCTGCTGATCCAGCTAGGTCTTATGCATGCGTAAAGGAGCGCTACAAGCTTATTGAGGAAAATTTAAAGCATATAAATAAATCAAAAAATCCTAGCTTAAAGATGACAATCTTATGAACACTTTGTTAATAATTTATAACAAAAATGTCTAATGCTTTATTATTAGGACAGGCATATGCTATAATAACGATATTGTAATAAATGTAATAGTTCCCTTGCATTTATCGTATATATAAACGAATATAACAAGTAGAGAGATTCTAAGGAGGAGATTGACTTGAAGAAAAGGAATCTTAGCCTATTGCTGGTTGCCCTTATATTATGTGTGCAGATATTTAGTGGTTTGGGACTAGCCTATGCTAATGAAGATAAAGATAATCCTAAAGCCACAGCAACAGCTACAGCGAACGAGAATCCTAAGGACAAGAATGATCCTAAAAAAGATGATGAAACACCAGGCCCTACAGAAAATCCTGAGATTACTATAAAGGGCGAATTAAAAAATGCCCCAGACATGATAGAGGCAGGTAATAAATACCTTTACCCAGCCAATGCCTGGGTCAAGGTCAAAATGGAGTATACATTAAAAATAAAGGGCTATGATGAAGACCTTTACCTACTAGAAGAAATAAACGGTCAAGCCAAGAGAATTGAAATACCCAAGGGTACAGGGGACATTAAAATAGGAGGACAAGAGGTCTATTTAGAACAGGAAGTCTATGACTTTAAATATAATGTAGTAGACGGGGAAGGCAATGTAGTAAAGCTAGGCTCAACCATGAGATTAGAGCCTGTAAGAACTGACTTTAACATAAGCTATACTGCAGATAAAAGTGACAGTATATTTATAAATGACCTAGTTACCTTTACAGTTACAGTTGAATCTAAGTCCAATGTGATTGTGGAAAACATTGTGGTGTCTGACAAGGACCTAGGTGAGCTAGGCAGGATAGATAGCCTAGCACCAAACAGCCAAAAGACAATAACAAAGACCATAAAGATGGAAAAGGGTACAGATGGTACTATTGTTCTTAAACATAGTGACCCCCTAGGTGTAAGGGAAGAAGAACAGAAAATCTTTCCTACTTCTGTAAACCTAAAAGTATCCAATGTGCCAAGGAGCACGGGTATATCTATAGAAACTGTACCTGATATTAGTGCTATACCAGGTGAAGCGACAATAAATGTTGCCCTAGTTATAAAGAATATTGGCAATACCAGGCTTAAAAATATCAAGGTCACTGACTGGAACGGTGAAGTAGTTTATTCCTCGCCAGGTCCCCTAACACCAGCTGACGAGATAACTAGAAACCTTACCTTAAAGGTAAAGCCCGATACAACCTATAAATTTAGGGCTGAAGCTGAGGCCGATGAGGGTGCAACTGCAGTTGGAGATAGTCAATTTATCCTAAGCAAGCTTGATCCTAGGATAGAGATCCTCCGTGATATACCAACAGGAATAGTTGCAGGTAAGCCCTTTACAATTGAGTACACGATAAAAAATATTGGTAATGTGGATATTAGAAATATTTTAGTAGAAGAACCTGAAATGGGAGAGGTCGCTACTATCAATGAGCTTTTATCAGGAGAAGAACTAGTAAAGACTGTAGAATTTACAGTTAACGATAATGTAGTATCCAAGACCAAGCTAAAGGCTCTAGTGTCTGATTCAGGTAGTGAGTACGAATATTCTGCCTCAGATATAGTTATAAATGTACAGCCAGATGGGGTCAAGCACCAGATAGCTATGGTCCTACACGCTAATACTGAAACCCTTGATGAACCAGATACTATTAGCCTTGAATGCATAGTAAAAAACACAGGAACAGAGGCCCTCAACAACCTAAGATTTGTCCTTTTAAACAAGGACATGACAAGGGAAATGGGGATAGTAGAGCTAAACCTTCTTGAGCCCGGTGAGGAGAAAAGGCTTGCTATACCCTCCTTTAGACTTGAGGAAACTGAGGACTTTTATATAAGGGTAGATGGCTATGACTCAGAAAATGCCAAGTTTACAGCTGAGAGTGATACCTTAACAATTACTGTCGTAAATCCTGGCAAGAGCAGAAACCCCAATGTACTGAGGACTATACTCATTATCATAGCCCTCCTGTGCCTCATTATTATTGGTATACTAGTTTACATGAGCAGGGATAGTATCAAAAAATGGTTTAACAAAATCCGCAAGGCAGCCTAAAAGGAGATACAAAGGTCAGATGCAAAGTCATATATCCTACGAATCAGGAGGGATCAGGATGAACAGGGAGGCTGAGCTTATAAAATCAGCCAAAGCCGGCAGTCTTCCCGCCTTTGAAGAGCTTGTTATTAGCTATGAAAAAAAGATATATAACTATTGCTTTCGTATGACCAATAGTATAGAGGACGCAGAGGACCTAACCCAGGAGGTTTTTATCAGAGTATACCGAAAGCTTGGGTCCTTTAGGGCTACTAGCAAGTTTTCATCTTGGATATATAGGATAGCCCACAATTTATGCATAGATAGATATAGGAGGGGAAGGATCCCCTCCATATCCTTGTCTGCGACTAAGCTTGAAAATGACCAAAAGGACATGGATTTGCCCTCTAGGGAGCAAAC
>DGFG01000106.1:14285-15515 GCA_002391555.1 Firmicutes bacterium UBA3906 | reverse complement strand
CCTATGAGGAGATTGCAACAATACTAAAGCTACCTATGGGTACAGTAAAATCCCAAATAAGCCGAGCAAGGGCCAGACTGCGCGAGACAATAGCCTCCATGTTAGAAGGGGGTGAAGGGGCATGAAAAAGCAGGATATCAAAAAAATCCTAGCATCGCTAGATGAAAGGGACCTGCCAGAGGGTTTTCATAGCAGGCTTAAAAACAAACTAAAGCAAGAGCCCAGGCCAAAGGCAGGTGTCAACAGTAAAGGCTGGTACAGGCTAGCTGCAGGCATAGCTGCCCTATTTATAATCTTTGTAGCTGTCCGTCTAGCAGAACCTAGTATCTTCCCCTTTAGGACCAAAAGCTCTGATCAAGCCCCTGCTGAGGCGACTAACCAGTTAGATGTAGAGGCAGAAGAGGGCATAGACAATAGTAATAGGCCAGCTAATGGGAAAGAGACCTTTGACTCTGAGTCAACTCAAGGCAGTAAGTCTAGTCAGATCCAGATATCAGTTGATGATATGGAGGCTGCAAAGGCTGCCCTATATAAGTTAAAAGACAAATACCAGCTAATAATAATGAGTGAGGGTGGCCAGCTTTTTGAGCTAAGATTAGAGGATGAGGATGATTGGGCAAGCCTTTACACAGATCTACAGGCTATAGGCTCTATAAAGCAAGATGAGCTTATAAGTGGTGGGCCCATATCTATTTATATTATCGAAGACTAGCTAGCCAAGTATAAATTAAATAAAAAGGCCTAGAAATATACGAAGAACAAGGATGCCAATAGGGGCATCCTTTTATTTTTCCTGCTAGCTAGGGATAGATATATTTAACTGCTTTATGTACAAAAAGATAGTAGGGTAGGTATATTTATGGAATAAAGGTTACAGCTATTGAGAATAATATACACAGGATAAAGCCTACTATAACTAGTGTACATAAGGAGGAGAAGTTAAGTGGAAAAAGGACAAAGCCTTTATCAGGAGCTCGATACTGATAACAGACAAACCCTAGAGCCTGAGTTGATGAGTATCATGAAAGAAGAGATAGGCAAGGCTAAGGAGGGAAGGATACCCATTATTCGTGCCTTTGAGGCTATTGCAAAAAGGTCTGGCCTAAAGGCAAATACAATTAGAAACTACTACTATCGCTATATCCACAGTCAGGAGGATAGGACTCTTGTTGATAGTCACAGCAGGGAGGATACCCCTGTATTATTTACAAGTGACGCTATAGGTAGGGC
>DGFG01000106.1:0-14139 GCA_002391555.1 Firmicutes bacterium UBA3906 | reverse complement strand
GCCAATAGGTTAGCAGGTGGTAACAAGAGGGTACTAATAAGACTACAAAATAAATATAGGAGCATAATTGCTAGAGACCCCGACTATGTAAAGGAGATCATAAAAGAGCTAGAGGAGGAGGGCAAGGTCTGCTTTAATCCATATACCAGGAGGCGGATAAGGGGTATAGTATCTAGTTCATTTCCAAGTAAAAGCTCCCAAACAGCTACAAGTTACAAGGACTATGATAGCGACTATAAAAAGAGTCTATATTGTAGGGTCTTTAGTAGCAGGGATGACAGTTCAGGTGGCCAGCTATTAGAATTGATGGGACAGTTTGTAGCCAATATAAGGGACATAAACACCCTGTCAATCGATAGCCTAATTACTGGCCTAAGAGACCTATCTAGCCTGGCCCTAGGCAACAAAAGGGGGATGGATTACCTAGCAAGCTACGAGGATAAGATTAGAGACCTAAAAAATGAGATAACCCTCTTAAATGCAGTAATGAATAGGGACCGGGACCATCTGAGCAGGATAGAGGCCAAGTACAGGTCCTTGGTCAATACATGTAAGGACTATTTGGGCCTGTCAGATACAGACAAGCTAGCCCAGCTAAATAGCTTTTTAGCAGAGCTTAAAACCTATATAGTAGATGTATAAGGCATATAAATTAGTTTAAGCCATAGGTCTATATAGACCTATACAAGGTAGAGTGAACAAGATTTTTGCTCTACTTTTTTCTTTTTCTATTTACCCTAGCAGGTCTTGCCCAATTTCTTTGCCCATACAAGTTTGCCTATTTTTGCAGGATAAAGACTTGGTTTGTAGAATATTAAGACTACAAGGATTTAAGGTAGCTGGAGGTGAACGGCTATGCATACTGGCCATAGGGATAGGGTCAAGAACCGTTTTTTAAATGAGGGGCTCGACAGCTTTGACCAGCATCAGGTATTGGAGCTTCTTTTATTTTACTCAATACCCTACAAGGACACTAATGAGTTAGCCCATGAGCTGATAAACAGGTATGGGTCTTTGGCTGCAATACTAGAGGCAGACCCCTTTGAGTTACAAAAGGTCAAGGGTGTAGGGAAAAATACTGCAGTCTTACTTTCCTTGCTTCCCCAGCTTTGCCGTAGGTACCTAAAGGACAAATGGGGAGATAGGCCCCAGCTTTCAAGTACGCGTAAGGCTGGTGAGTATGCTATAAGCCTTTTCTCTGGCAGGCTAAATGAGGTTTTTTATGCCATTTGCCTAGATGCACAAAATAGGGTAACCTATCCTGCCCTAGTACATGAGGGTACCATTGATACAGCACCTATATATCCTAGAGAAATAGTACAGGCTGCCCTACGTCATCAGGCCACAGGCCTAATTCTTGCCCATAACCACCCTGGGGGTAGTCTTAATCCTTCGGGGGCTGACATAGACGCAACCAGGAGAATAATCGAAGCCTGTGATACAGTATCCATAAGGGTTGTAGACCATATAATAGTGGCAGGACAACGCTACTATAGCTTTGCTGATAATGGCCTTTTATAGGCAGGAGGTAAATATGAAGGAAACAGGACTTAAAAGGATTTGCACAATTGTTTTACTTACTCTACTGATTACCTGTCTTGGGGCAAGTATTAATATGCTAAGGCCCAAGGCTGAGGCTCCAAAGGCCTATGCACCGGTCTTTTCTCACGAAAGTGGCTGGTATAAAAATAAATTTAACCTAAGCCTGTCTACAAAAGAGCCTGATGCCAAGATATACTACACCTTGGATGGGTCTATACCTGATGAGAACTCCTTGTTATATACAGGTCCTATCTCCATCAAAAACAGGACAGAGCAGGCCAACACCATATCTGAGATAAAAACAGCAATAAATAATGATAATAAGCCTAGGACCAATGTCTTTAAGGGAAATGTCATAAGGGCCAGGGTATATAAAGATGGCTATGAGCCAAGCGATCTTGTTACCCATACCTATTTCGTGGACAAAAAACAAAGTGATAGGTACAGCTTTCCTGTAGTTTCTCTAGTTTGTGACCCGGATGACCTTTTTGATTATGAGCGTGGCATTTATGTACCAGGCAAGATATATGATGAGAGGATAAACTATGCTATACCGGATTATGAGAGGGAGGCCAACTATACACAAAAGGGTATCGAATGGGAAAGGCCTGTTCATATAGAGTTTTTTGAAACCGATGGCAGTCTGGCCTTTAAATTAGACGCTGGTATAAGAATCCATGGTGGCGCTACCCGTGCTACCCTGCAAAAGAGCCTTCGCATATATGCAAGGGCTGAGTATGATAAGCAAAATACTATAGATTATAGGATTTTCCCCAATGCAACTAAAGCCGATGGCAGCCCACTTGAAAAATACAAGAGGCTGCTACTTAGAAATGGCGGAAACGACTTTTGGGATTCCTTCTTTAGGGATGCCTTTATGCAAGACCTTGTAGCCCATACAGGCCTAGATAGGCAGTCTAGTAGGCCTGCAATTGTATTTATTAATGGGGAGTACTGGGGCATACACAATATTAGAGAACGAATAGATGACCATTATATAGCCAACAAATATGATATTGATACCAATAGGGTTGTCATCCTAGAGGGGGATGGTTGGCTGGCAGAGGGCGCAGATGGTGATGAGTTACATTACAAGAATATGATAGACTTTCTTTATGAAAAGGATATTTCACTTAAGGAAAACTATGACTATATAAAAACTCAAATGGATGTAGACAACTATATCGATTATCAAATCAGTCAGATCTATTTTGCCAACGATGACTGGCCTGGTAATAATATAAAGTTTTGGAGGGTCAGGACAGATGAATATATAGAGGAGGCAGGTCAGCTGGATGGTCGCTGGCGGTGGATCCTTTTTGATGTGGATTTTGGCTTTGGCCTTTACAAGCACCTAGATGGCTACAAGCATCAGACCCTGTCCTTTGCAATGCAAGAAAATGGCCCTGATTGGCCAAATCCTGACTGGTCAACCTTTTTGCTAAGGACCCTTATGAAAAATGAAGACTTTAAGCAGAGCTTTGTAAACAGGTTTGCAGATCACCTAAACAGCTCATTTTCAACCCCTAGGGTCTTGAGCAAGATAAATGAGTTTGAAAAGCTCTACAAAGCAGAAATGAAGGAACACATCTATAGGTGGAATACAATGGGCTCAGTAAATGACTGGGAGGACAGGGTATATGTATTAAAGCATTTTGCAGAGAAAAGGCCAGGGTCAATGTATAGCCAGCTAAATAGGGTACTTGACCTAGGTGGTACTTCAAAGCTAACCCTAGACTGTGATGATGACAAGGGCTATATCAAGGTAAACTCTATCTCCATAAAGAGGGGAGAGGTGGGAATAGGTGATAGACCCTATCCTTGGACTGGCATGTACTTTAACCAGGTTCCAATTACCCTTACTGCTGTTCCCTATGAGGGCAATAGCTTTATAGGCTGGGAGGGGGATATCAGTGAGGACCTAAGGGACCAGGCTAGGATAACCCTTAGCCTTGACCAGGCTATAAGCCTGACTGCTAGCTTTGATGGTACTGGAGGCTCGTCTAGCAAAGGGGCTGGCTTATTCTCAGGAAAGGGTCTTGTCTTTATAGTCCCCCTTGCCTTGCTTATCCTCTTTGGCCTTGTCCTTTTAGCCCTGGCCAAAAGACAGCATAGGCTATAAGAACCCATAAAAAAGCAGGGGACAAAGTCATAAAATAAAAAGGCGTTTAATTTCCGGATATTCGTAAATAATACCATTGTAGCTTACTTTTTTTAAAAAAGGAGTTGAAGCAATGGATAGACTTTCCTTGGTTCTTGTTATTATCGGAGCCTTGAACTGGCTGCTTATAGCCCTGTTCCAGTTTGATTTAGTGGCATCATTATTTGGCGGACAGGAAGCCTTCTTAAGCAGAATAGTATATGGTCTTGTTGGCTTGGCTGGTATCTGGTGTATAACGCTATTATTTAGAGAACGCGAAAAAAGAACTACATAAGGAAAAAGGATACTTAAAAGAACTCCGGCAGCAACCGGAGTTTTTTCCTTATAGATGAAGCCTGTCCATAGCTATGATATAATGAAAAAAGGGAAAGAAGGACAAGCAAGTAGATATAAAAATTAAGAGCAAAAGGGCAGAGGGGGTAAGATTATGAGCCACTTTCGTTTTATCCACGCCGCAGACATCCACCTAGGTAGTCTACTTAATATCGATAGACCAAATAAACAAATGTCAAGCCTTCAGGAGAGGGCAGTCTATGATGCCTTTGAAAGACTATGCAAAATAGGTATTGATCAGGATATAGACTTTCTCCTAATTGCAGGTGACCTATATGATAGCGACTCTAAAAATATATATGCCAACAAATTCTTTATAAGAATGTGTAATGAATTAAAGGATAAGGGGATTGACCTTTATGTTTTAGCAGGTAACCATGATCCCCTAAACCAGCAATGGGACTACTTTGACCTACCCGACAATGTTAAGATATTTTCTGCAGACCAAGCAGACCAATACCTAGTTGAGAGGGAGGGCCAGGTCCTAGCTAGGATTATAGGCCAATCCTACAAGAGTAAATGGGAGTCAAGGAGGGTCTACGAGGGCTTTGAACTAGATAAGGACGGGATATTTAATATAGGCCTACTCCACACACAGCTAGAGTCTGGTGACAAAAAGTATATTCCAGCAAGGGCCACAGACCTAGCTAAAAATGAGGCCATCCATTACTGGGCCCTGGGCCATATACACAGGCCACAATTAATAAGGGACCAAGACCCTGTGATTGCCTATCCTGGCATACCCCAGGCCAGGGATTTTGGTGAGCAGGATCAGGGAGGGGCCTATCTAGTGGAGGTAAGGGGGACCCGTATAGTAAAGATGGCCTATCTTGCAGTTTCATCTGTGATTTACAAGACAGTAGAAATTGACATCTCATCTAGAGAACTAAAGGAAGCCAAGACCCTAAACGACCTTGAGGACCATATTATAGCTATAGGCCAGAGCCTGGCTGAGTCACAAACAGGCAAATGGCCAGCAGACCTTGAGGAGATAGCTGACAATAACTTAGCCCAGCAGCCCGTAGAGGCCTATATTATCAGGTGGCTAATAAAGGGCAGGGGTCAGCTCCACAAGCTTTTAAAGGACTTAGGACAAGAGGGAGAATCAGAACTAGCAGAGGGCCTAAGAAGGCAACTTGCTGGCTTTTCACCCTTGATTTGGACAGACTCTATCCAGTTAAGGACTGGCATGCCAATAACAAGAGAGCTAGAGGCTGACTACCAACATATAATTGATATGATGGACCAAGCAATAAGTGGCCTATATGAGGATCAGAGCCAGCAAAATGAACTTTTAGACCTATTAGGTAGGCTATGGACAAGGCAGGAGGATCCAGAGGACAGGGATTATCTAAAGTTTCACCTAGATGACAAGACCCTAAAGCAAATGACAGATAGTGCTAAACAGCTAGTTTTAGAAAAGCTAGTGGACAGGGCAGGTGACCAGTAAATGAGGATAAAGCGGCTTTTTATAGGAGACTTTGGTATATTTAGAAACCAGACCTTGGAGGACTTAGGTCCGGGTATAGTCCTTGTTGGTGGCAAGAATCGGGCTGGTAAATCCACCCTTATGAGCCTGCTTCGGAGCCTAGGTTCTGGCTTTACAAAGCACAAGGGCCTGCCACCGGCCAACATAAAATACCAGGTGGAGGCTGACCTAATAGCAGAGGGAGACCAGGACAGGACAAGGATTCGGATAGAGGGCAAGTCTTCACCAATTCTCACCCCCCCTCCAGGCAAGAGCTACACTATAGAGGACCTATTCCCAAGTGAGTTAAGCTACAAGCACCTTTATACCATTAGCCTAGATGAGCTTATGAAAAGGCCAGAGGACCTAAACAACAAAGAACTGGCCCAGCTCCAGTCTCTGATTCTAGGTGGGGGCTACCAGGATATAGCCCATATAATAGAGCTTGAAAAGGACCTTTCAAGAGAAGCTGAGGCAATAGGAGGCAAAAAAGGGGACCCGGGAGTAAAGGACTTTAAGCCCCATACCCAAAGGATCAAGGAGGGGATAGAGGAAAGGACCCAGGCCCTATTGCAGCTTGATGATTATAACAGGACCAGCAATGAAAGGGAAGAATTACTAGAGCAAAAGGAAAAGAGTCTTAGGGATAAAGAGATCCTTGAGGCAGAGCTTGATATCCTAGAGGCCCTTAAAAATTCCTATGATGATATTGCCTTACTAAAGGAAAAGGAAGGCCTACTTGAATCTCATCCCGGTAGGCAGATAGCTGAGGACTTTCCCCATGAAATGCTTGAACTAGTGGAGGATAACTATAGGGCCTATAGCAAGCTAAAAGAAGAAAGAGACCAGGCCTACTATAGTATAAAGGGAAATTTCCATAAAGAGGCTGATATCCCTGCAGCCATTGGCCGGATAAGAGACAGAGAAGCTAGTATTAGGGAGGCTAGTTCACTGCTGCCTGCCATCAAAGTAAGACTAGAAAATCTAGAAAAGCTCAGGGCAAGCCTAAGGACTAGTAGACAGTCGCTGACCGACAAGCTAAGAGGCCTAGGCTTAGCAAATACTAAAGAAGAGCAGGATAGGATTGAACTTTTAGAGCTAAATTCAATAACTACAGAAGCTGAGCTATTAAATAATGCTAATAGACTAAAAAGTCTATTAGACCAGGAAAAAGACCTGCTAGGTCGCAGGGACAGCTATTTAGATGAGCAAGAGAGGCTAAAAAAGGAAGAGCAGACCAGGCAGGTGACATCACTAGCCAAGGCTATAAGAACTTTTCTCTCCTTGTCTATAGTAGCTATCATTATAGGCTTTGTACTAGCTAGCCAAAACCCTGTTTTAGGTATTTTACTAGGATTGTTTGCTATTATAGGTTCTGCCCTTTATCCCGTATTAGCTTTTATAAAGCAAAAGGAAGCCAGGCAAAGGCTTGAAGCTATTAGATTAGACCTACCTATAATAGAGGGAAAGCTAGAAAGGCTTGAGACGAAAATTGAAAGGGTAAAAAGCGATAAAGAGGCTATAGAGGCCAGGTTAAGAGAGATTAACACAGCCCTAGCATGTAGCCTAGACTATGATTATCTTTTGACCCAAAGATTTTATTCTTCACTTGTGGACCTACAGGCAAGCATAAGGGCCATCAGGACTAATGAGGAAAACTACAAAAAAGACTTTACTAGTATTAGGAGAGACTTAAGTGAAATAGAGGCTTTATTAGATGACCTAGTCCAAAATGGACAAAAAGCTCAACCCCATCTAGACAATAGGTCAGTTGACAGCACTAGCAAGGGTCAAATGGCTGATAACCCTATAGTTAGTCTAGAGCATGACCTCGATAGCCTAGAGGAGCTAGAAGGGGCCCACAGTAAAGTCAGTGAAAGGCTAAGGGGGATAGTCAGTCTCCTAGAGGAGGTCAAGGACTTTGTTAGGAAAGAGGAGGAGCTTTTTGACCAGGAGGACAAGCTTAAAAGACGTATGGGTATACCTATTGAAATAACAGCCCCTGATAAGGCAAATGAACTTGCTATTGAAAGGCTATTTATAGATTATAAAGAAAAAGCTAGGGCTAAAAAGGACTACTTAGGGCTCTTAAGGGAGGTAAAAGACCTAGAGACCAACATAAGAAAGGCTGGGTCTACAGCTAGGGTAGTATCTGCTATAAGCCTACTAGGCCTTGACCTAGAGGGGGAGGAGACCGATTATTTACTCAGTCTTTTTGATAATTATATAATAGCTGAGTCCTTAGACAAGGAATATAGCGAAAAAAAAGCTAGCCTAGCTAGTAAAGAGAAAGAAATAACTTCTCTTACAGAGAGTATCCAGTCTGCAACTGACAAGCTAAATAGCCTAGAAGAGAATGCCCAGCTAGAGTCAGCCCATAGGAAAATAGACCAGGCCAGGTCTGACCTATGGCCCCTAGCCTATAGGTATGCGCTCCTTAGGACAGCAGCCCATATTTGTACAAAGGTTAAGGACTCCTTTTTAGAAAGGATGGGGGATGAGCTTTTAAGGCCAGCCCGACAAATCTTAGAGAGCCTGACAGCTGGCCAATACAAGGGCATTACACCAGTTGATGATTTTACCCAGCTAGACTATAGCTTTAGCCTTGCAGATGGGACTAGCCAAGAAAGCGTTGATATCCTTAGCCGTGGCACACGAGACCAGGTCTTTTTAGCAGTAAGGCTAGGTAGGATAAAGAGCCTAAAACCTGCCCCTATCATAATAGATGACTCCTTTGTAAACTTTGATTCAGGCCACCTAACAAGGGCCTTGGACTTAATCTATGATCTGAGCCAAAGACAACAAATATTTATAATGACCTGTCATCCCCACCTAGTTGATCAGCTGGCTAGGCTCGGTGACTCAGTCCAATACTGGCAGTTAGACCAGGGTAGCTTTAGCCTATCTGGGCCAGACAGATTGATAGACCACCTTAAAAGTAGCTAGTGTTTGGGCTATCTAGCCTAAACACTAGGGATTAAAGTAAAAAGCAAAGTTTCATATTAATTAGTATATAGAGTAAAAATTCAATCAAGAGCAAAACCACAAACAAAAGTTAGGGGAGGCCACAATAGCTATTGTAGCCTCCCCTTAAAGATTTTAAAATTTAGTTTCTTTTAATGCTTTTTACTTGCTTTCACCTTTTAAAGCTAGCCCTATTTCTCGCTTACAATCCTTATAAGCTCCTCATTTACAGGCTTGCTATTTTCGTCAACAAGGGCAAAGTTCATTAGCTTGTAAGACCAGACTGCCCTGCCTATCTTATGCTTTTTGGTAATATCGATAAAGTCCCTATGCCAGTTTATCCTGCTTTGCATTGGAGCTACGTCAATAACACCATATTCACCACAATATACAGGTTTTCCTGTGGCCTCCATAAAGTCGAGAGCAGGCTGCATGTCACCCTCCATCAGCTTTTTGTTCATCTCATGGTCTAGGAAAAAGTCATTGCCCGCCTTGTATTGGGGATAGGCATCTAAAAATTCCTTTAGGCCTGGTATCATACCTGGATAATCTATAGTGGCATCGAAGTCTACGCATATCTGACTCCAGCCAGCCCTCTGGTGGGTAAAGAGGAAGGGGTGGTAGAAATGGTAGGTATAGATAATGCGGTCACTATCCTTTAGGACATCAATATTTTTAAGCTCATAGATGGCAGAGTAGTGGTTGCCACCGTAAATTATGTATCTTTCTTCATCGATCTTGTGGATTTCCTTGATGGTTTCGTGGGCAAGTTCATTCCACCTGTCGCTATTGGGCTCTACTACCTCGTTTAGTAGCTCAAAAATGAGGTTGTCACCCTCGGACTTGTACCTTTCTGCGAACATTGTCCAAATGCCAATAAAGCGGTCCTTCATATGACGGTCTGTAAATAGGCTGTTGCTATCTAGGGTACCAAAGAAATAACCAGGTGCTTCGTGTAGGTCTAATATTAGGTTTAGGCCATACTTTTTGCACCACTTAAGACAAGAGTCAACATAGGCCAAACCTGACTCCTTGTATTCAAAGGGTTTGTTATCATCTTCTAATACTCGGTAGTTAAAGGGCAGGCGAACATGGTCCATACCCCAAGAGGCTATTTGCTTTATATCTTCTTCTACTATAAAGCTTTTAAAGTGGTCATGGTCATAGGTCCGATACTGAGATATCCAGCCCCCTAGGTTTACTCCTGCTTGATAGTTGTCCATTATGTTCTTCATAAGTGCAGCTCTCCTTTTATTTTCACTTAATCCTTGTCTAATTATGAAGCTTTTTGTCAATTTTAGCTTAGCAATAATACAGGTCACTGTCAAGGCCTTGTAAAAGACCTTTGTAAAGGCCTCTAGTATTGCTAATATGGTTTTATCCAGGCCTATATGATAGAATAATGGAAAGGTATATATAGGAGGTGGCCAATTGATTGAGCAAAAACCAATAGGTGAAATGGGAAAGGGCGATTCAATCCAAGGTTATTACCTACTAAAGTATGTGACTTTGAGGACAACAAACGCCAACAACCGGTATTATGACCTTACCCTTGCGGACAAGACAGGAGAGGTAAACGCAAAAATTTGGGATGTGCAAATGGTAAAGGGTATGGAGCTTAAGGATGGCATAATTGTAAAGGTTAGGGGTGTAGTAAACGAATGGCAGGATTCACTCCAGCTCAAGGTTGAAAGGATTAGACTATTAGAGGCCCAGGAGGACTTAGATATAGAGGACTTTGTCCCTGCGGCACCCTACAAGGCAGAGGAAATGCTAGAGCAGGTCCTAGCCTATATTGGTAGGATAAGGGACAAGGACATAAGGGGAATAACAGAGACTATACTAAAAGAAAAGCAGGAAAAGCTATTATTTTATCCAGCAGCTATGAGAAACCACCATTCAATTAGGTCTGGTCTTTTGTATCATATGCTAACTATGCTTAAGATGGCAGAAAAGGTTATGGAGGTCTATAGCTTTTTAAACAGTGATTACCTTTATGCAGGTGTTGTGCTCCATGACTTATCTAAAATAGAGGAGATGGAGTCCAATGAGCTAGGAGTTGTATCTTCATATACTCCTGAGGGCATGCTACTAGGCCACATAATCCAGGGGATAAAGACTATAGACCGGGTAGGTAGCCAGCTAGAGGCAGACCAGGAGACTATCATTCTCCTCCAGCACCTAGTCCTATCCCACCACTATGAGCCAGAGTTTGGTAGCCCCAAGAGGCCTATGATACCAGAGGGAGAGATACTCCATTATCTTGACCTGATGGATGCCCGTATGTATGATATGCAAAAGGCCCTTGAAAATGTTGAACCCGGTGGCTTTTCAGAGAAGATTTGGCTCTTGCATAATCGCAATATCTATAGGCCAAAAAAAGAGGCTAGCAGAGACCTAGATGAACAATAATCTAGCAAGCTAGACATATTGGGCTAGCAAGTAGCATAGACGGAGATAGATCTTAAGCTTAGCTAGTAGCACTGATTAAGATAGATCTAAGGGCTAGCGAAAAGCTTAGACGGAGCTAGATCTTAGGGCTAGCCAGTAACACAGGACCATAAAACAAGGCTTTGAGGATAGGATTTCATATGGATTATGTCCTAAGTGCTGAAGAAGATGGCAAGCTGAAGAAGATAACAGGGAGTTTATTTTTAATAAATCATAGACTAACTACAAGACCAATGGAGAAAAAGGGTCATTGGTCTTGTTTTAAATTTAAAAATGAGGTGTTTAATTAATGAGTCTAACTCCAAGGGAGAAAGAGACTATACATTTAAAAAAGGTATATAAAATCCTATTAGCTGAATATGAACAAAGGCTAAACCAGGTTAATAACTTTAAAATAAACTTAATAAAGGCAGGCAGGGACCTATGGCAGGGTGAAAAGCATACCTGGGAGCAGGGTGATATTGATGCTGCCTCAGATGTCAAGCAGGCCTTAGACATAATAGAAAATGAAAACCGCAAGTATAGGCAGGCGGCAAACCAGTTACTAAAGATTGAAAAGCTAAAGGAGAGCCCCTATTTTGGCCGCATGGACTTTATCGAAGAAGGCTATGACAAGGAGGAAAAGATATATATAGGGACCTCAACCCTTTTCGATAAAGGGGGGGATATCCTGATCTATGACTGGAGGGCTCCTGTATCGAGTATGTTTTATGACTATGACATAAGCGAGGCCTCCTACAAGTGTCCAGAGGGCCTAATAAGGGGAGAGATTACCCTAAAACGCCAGTTTAAAATCAGCAAGGACCAACTGCTTTATATGTTTGACACCGGTATAAAGATAGATGATGAGCTACTCCAACAGATCCTAAGCCAAAATACCGATGAAAAAATGCGTACCATTGTTACCACTATCCAGCGGGAGCAAAATAGAATTATAAGGGATGAGGACCATCAGCTATTAATGCTACAGGGGGTAGCAGGTAGTGGCAAGACCTCCATTGCCCTCCATAGGATAGCCTACCTATTGTATAGGTACAGGGACAGGACTATTAGTTCTAACAATATACTTATCTTTTCACCTAACACGGTCTTTAATGACTATATATCCCAGGTCCTACCGGAGCTGGGCGAGGAAAATATGCAGCAAACCACCTTTGACGAATATTTAGCAAGGCTAGTTGGCAGAGGACAGGGCTTTGAGGACAGTATTTCCCATATGGAGTTTGTACTAAATACTACAGAGGATGACAAGGAAAGGCTAGAAGCAATCGCCTACAAGACCTCACTTGCCTATTATAGGATGATAAAGGAATATGTTTCCTATATAGAACAAACCCACTTTAAATTTTACGATATAAGCTTTAAGGGTAATGTCCTAGTTAGCAAGGAGGAAATGAAGGAGCTCTTTATAAATACCTATGCTGATATGCCTATTGTAAAAAGGCTGGCCAGGCTAAGAAAACGCCTCCATTATTTAATTAGGCCTGCCTGGGAGGAGAGGCTAAAGCAAATAGAAGAGGACCTTGCTAGCAAGCCAGATTTTCAGGGCAAGATAAAGGCGGAGGCCAGGCTTATTGTATTCAAAGAGTTTAAGCAGGTTAGGCAGCAAATCGATGCCATGCTAGACTTTGACCCCTATTTAGCCTATACCAATATGCTAAGCGATAAAAGCTTTCACCAGACCCTTGACCAAGACATACTACCATCAAAGATTAGGCCTATCCTGACTGCGGGCTACCCTAAATCTAATAAGGATATCCTAGGCTATGAGGATGTATCGGCCTATGTTTACCTAAAGGCCTTAATCGAGGGAGTCCCCTCTATGAATCATATAAAGCATGTAGTGGTAGATGAGGCCCAGGACTATAGTCCAGTGCAGTATGGCTTATTAAAAAAGCTTTTTCCCAACTGTGGCATAACCCTATTAGGTGACTTAAACCAGACTATAAACCCCCTTAGACCAGATTTTGATTATAGTAATCTAGTAGAAATCCTAAGGCCAAAGAACCATGTGACCTACAGGCTGACCAAGGGCTATAGGTCTACCTCAGATATAGTTGAATTTACCCGCCATATCCTAAAGGATGGCCATGATATTGAGTCCATAGCACGAAGTGGGGACAAACCGACAATTGTAAAGGCCGAAAATGAAGCAGACATGATAGGGGCTATACTAAGGGATATAAATAAGGGTATTGATGGAGCTAGTCAATCTATTGGCCTTATATGCAAGACTGCAAAAGAAGCAAGGCATGTATACAATAGGATCAAGAATCATACCAAGGCTAGCCTATTGACTAAGGATGACAAGACCTTTAAAAGTGGCCTATTAGTCCTGCCAGTTTACCTTGCCAAGGGCTTAGAGTTTGACCTAGCCCTAGTATACCAGGCAAACGAAGAAAACTATGGACAGGATAAGGATCGAAAGCTCCTATATACAGCCTCTACAAGGGCCCTTCATAGGCTAATTCTTTATCATACAGGCAGCCTATCTCCTCTCTTAAGGGACCTGCCCAAGGACTCCTATCTTGTGGAGACCATTTCTTAGAGATTTATAATTAAATAGACAGACAAGTATACAAAATAAAAGCTCGGATAAGCGAGCTTTTGTTTTTGCTGCCCTATTTAATATTATATGTATAAACAAAGTAAACTGCCTTTCTAGTCCTTTCCTTAATTCATCGGAGAAATATTTATTGTGAGCAGACATATTACAAGAGAAAATCCCCTTTAAAATCCTAGCCTTAGACTAAAAAATTATTGCAAAACAATAATTAGTATGGTATTATATCTTTAAAATTATTGTAAAACGATAATATTATTATGTGTATAGAGGAGGTCTTGTAATGAAAAGGAAGAAGGGCCTATACATTTTTTTAGCAGTTGAGCTAGTGGTCTGCCTACTACTTGCCATAACCACAAGGGGAGGGGGCAGTAGTGGCTATAGTAGCCTAATGAAATTTCCCTTGGCACAGCTGGGGAGTATTCTTAGAAGCCTTTCCCTGTCTAGCCAGCTTGGCAATATAGCTGCAATAATACTATACATATCAATCGGTTTTTTACCCCTTGCCTACCTAGCCTACCGGCACTATAGAAAGAAAAAAGGGCTAGAGGATATATTATTGCCAATCTTGAGCCTTCTGCTCTTCATGATACTTTATTTGATGATAAATCCAAGTCTTATCAATAGATGGTTTGGACCTTTGACTTTTCCAGGAGT
>DGFG01000082.1 GCA_002391555.1 Firmicutes bacterium UBA3906 | reverse complement strand
CGGAGATGTGTATAAGAGACAGGCTCAGGGCTTGGCTCCTGAGTCGGTTCTGGGGTCGGTTCCTTGGTTGGTTCTGGACTTGGCTCCTGGCTTGGGTCTGGCCTATCTCCATCACCACGGTCAGGAAGGTCATCAGACCCACCATACATAAGGGTCAGCTGTGTACCTGGATAGTAAAAGTCTAGGATCTGGTCAAAGGTAAAGTCCTCTCTGGCCATTTGCTGGGCCCCGTATTGGCTCATGCCTACCCCATGCCCAAAGCCTCCACCATTTAGTACAAAGGAGTCTCCCTTGTCCTCAACAGTAACCAAGAGGCTAGGTAGGTTTAGAACACCTCTGGCTGTGTTTTTATTAAAGCTAAGCTTTTGCTCTATTATCTGCATGTTGCTATCTACTATTGTGAGCTTGCTGTCCTTTTCAACTATACCGATACTATCATAGTTGGTACCAGGACCCTTGCGTACATTAACCCTTGCTTCAGTGACCGTGCCAGTCATAGTGCCATCGCTAGCAGGCTCATTAAAGGCTAAATACTGTACAGCCATATAGGCATCCTGACCATTGTATCTAATCTTGACCCAGTCATGACTACCTGCAAGCTGCTTTTTCTTTACTAGCAGTTTAGCCAAGAGATAGCCCTTGTCAATCCTGCCACTCTCATTTTGGGGTTCAAAGAAGATTTCCTTTAGCTCTAATACCTTTATATTAGGGTCGTTTGAACTATATCCCTTGCTGTCTACAGATGACTTCATACGCTGTATTAGCCGGTTTGCCAGGCTTGAGCTAACAGGTTTTTTTGTGTATGTAATGGTCCAGGTGGCCCTAGAATTACTCTTGTTTCTAATGTCGTAGGGGTCCTCTTTTACAACTGAATAGGGCAGGTCTTGTACAAATATATTTTTAGTAGCCTCTGTCATACCCCCATTGGATGATGAGTAATAGGTACCAACAAAGGAGTTGTTATACATAAGTACTAGGCCTTTAGTCTCGTCAACTGCCTGTATGCATCTAGCATATGCTGGATCGTAGCCCTGGTATACCTGGCTCGATTGGGTATCATATAGGTCGAAATAGTTACTTGACCGCCTGGCCCTAGCAGCATAGGTCCTGGCAGCTACAGCCTGAGCCTTGAGGGCCTCTAATGGCCAGCTATTGGACATCTCAAAGGGTAGTACGCCATAAAGATATGTTTCCATATCTACATGGTTTGTTAAACGTATACCCCCATCTACTATCCTGACCTCCATATCACCAGGATAATACTTTGTACCATATGCGGGGTTTTTCACCCTCAAGCTACCACTTTTATTTTTAAAGGTAAAGGGGGAGCTTAAGGTATAGGTAGTTCCTCCACCTTCTAGTTTGAGCTTGCCGCTGCTAACTGTTATTGTATAATTGGTTGCTGCCTTTATATTAACTGATGAGTTGCCAGCTATAGTAAAATCGCCATTTGTATAGAGCTCTACTTTAGATGGTGTCCCCATAGATGATAAGGCAACGCGTATCATGCTATAATCGAGACTGGCCTGGGCAGGTACAGTAAAGATAATACTAGCTATTATAGACAATATGACTAATAAAGCTAGAAAACGTCGCATTGTCAATCACCGCCTTGTTATTTATTTAGGGACATTATCCAATGAAAATATATAAGAATATACACCCTATTTCTTTTGTTTCGACATACAAGCGTGATTTCCTGCCAAGAAGCAAAATATTATGTAAAATAGCAAAATAAAAAAGACCTATAAAAGGTCCTTCTTATGTGTGTATACATTTATACTTGCTCACGCTCTTACGCTGGGTTGGGAGCATCAACTGGGCATACATCTGCACAGGCTCCGCAATCAATGCATAGATCACCGTCTATAACGTAAATGTCACCCTCTGTAATAGCTTCAACTGGACATTCGGGTTGGCAAGCACCACATGCAATGCAATCTTCGTTTATAACATAGGCCATTTCAGTCACCTCCTCCACAATCCCCAATAAAAAACCTTAATAATTGTATCAGATTTTGTCACAAATTAAAAGTAGGATTTGCTAATTATTAGAATTCTGGTTTAGTCATCCAATAATGATGCTATCTCAGGGTCATCTACTAATGGATCATTATTGTCATTTTGACTAACTGACCTATTGTCTAAGGCCTTGATTTGGTCTAAAGCATACTCTCTTATATCAACTGCCCCATCCTCAAGAGTTAGCTTTACCCTAACTAGCTGCTTTAGCTTGTTGACATCTAGGACGGTGGCCCTGCCTTCGGGTGTAATTACATCGCTAGCTACCCTTGGCATTATCTTGCTTATTTCCTCGTAATAATCCTGCTCATAGTTTAGGCAGCACATAAGCCTACCACATAGGCCGGATATCTTGGCCGGGTTAAGTGAGAGACTCTGCTCCTTGGCCATCTTTATTGATACTGGGTGAAAGTCACCCATAAAGGTATTACAGCAAAGGGTAAGACCACATGGTCCAAGGCCCCCAAGCATTTTGGCCTCATCTCTGACCCCTATCTGCCTTAGCTCTATCCTTGTTTTAAATACGGCAGCTAAATCCTTTACTAGCTCCCTAAAGTCAATCCTGCCATTGGCAGTGAAATAAAATATTAGCTTGCTATTGTCAAAGGTAAGCTCTACATCAACTAGCTTCATGGCTAGCCCATGCTTTTCTACCTTTTCCTCACAGGTTATGAGGGCTTCTAGTTCCTTTTTCTTGTTTTCTCTGTACTTTATATCATCCTTGGCCGTAGCCTTGCGAATAACACTCTTTAAAGGTGTGATGATCTCTTCTTCTGAAACCATCCTAGGCTCTACTACAACCTCACCGTATTCTATTCCTCGAGCTGTCTCAACTATTACCTTGTCAAAGAGATCTAGCTTTATATTGCCTGGGTCAAAATAATATATCTTACCTGCTGCTTTAAAGCGCACACCTATAACTAACTGCATCAATTTGCTCCTCCCGTGAAAGCTAAAAGCATGTTTTCTATAGTTAACTGAAAATTGCTATACCCTTCTATGGCTCTTCTTGATTTTTCTACTAGCTCTATATTATCCTGTAGCGCCCTGCTTGTAAAGGCTTTAGTCTGTCTGCCCAAGTAGGAAAGCTTGTCCATATTAATGATTTTGTCGGTCCTGCCTGTTTCCTTTGCCACCAATAGGTCTCTAAACCAAAAGACCAAAACATCAAATAGGTCAAAGGCTAGGTCCCTGTCCTCTGTAAAGAGGGGAACTAGGTCTAAGAGGTCATTAGGTCGCTTTGAGCCTAGCTTTTCAATTAGCCTGTCTCGTTTTTGCTTGAAGTCCTCGTTACTAGCCAGCATGAGGGCCTTGCCAGGGATCCCGCAGGCAATGGTAGCAAAAAAACTGGCCTCCTCCCTTAAAATATCCAGTCTATCCATTAAAATCTTTGCAGTGTCTGGAGTGGACAGGCTATTTACCTTAAATATCTGACACCTTGATATAATGGTTGGCAGCAGTTCATTTGCAATATCAGCTAGTAAGAAAAACTTGGTATGGCTAGGTGGCTCTTCTAGGGTCTTTAGCAGTGCATTTTGAGCCTGAACCGTCATTTCCTGAGCCCTGTGTATAAAGACTATCCTCAATTCTGATTGATATGGCTTGACCCTAATCCTTTCCCGTAGATCCCTAATCTGGTCCACAATGATTCTAGTCTTGTCCTCTTCCTTGACTAGATGATATATATCAGGGTGGTTATTCGAATCGATCTGCTTGCAGGACCTACAGCTATAGCAGGGCTTTTCCCCCTCGCCTTCGCACAATAGGGCCTGTGCAAAAAGTAAGCTAAGGGTTTTTTTGCCCGCGCCAAAGGGACCTGTAAATAAATAAGCATGGGCAACCCGCCCGCTAGCTATAATGCTATCCATCATTTTAACGAGCTGGGATTGCCCTACAATAGGTCTAGTATTCATCTGCTTTTCTCCTGGAAAATCTGGCCTTAATACCATTAAAGCTTGCGAAATTGCTCAACGTCTACAACAAAGACTGTAGCCCCTCCAACAGTTACCTCAACTGGGTAGGGTACATATACTCCGGCTGCTCCTGCAACGGGAGAAGGCGAGGTGGCTACCTGTTTTCTACTCTTGCTCACCTTTTCAATAAGGTCCATTGCATCGTCTAGACGTTCTTCGTCAACACCTATTAGTAGGGTCGTATTGCCTGCCCTTAGAAAGCCTCCTGTTGTAGCAAGCTTGGTCACGCTAAAACCATCATCCATCAAGGTAGATGTTAGCCTTTGGGCATCCTCATCCTGTACTATCGCAATTATTAGCTTCATGTGTAAACCCCCCTGTAATCAGATTATGAAAACAGTCCTTTATTTATGATTATTATATATCACTTTAGCAGCTATAGCAAACAGCAAATAAAGGGCTTGAGCCTACAGCTAGGTCTCTTTAACCCTCTTGAAAGCAGGCCTTTGCCCCTAATCCCTTTGTCACTAATTTCTTTGTCCCTAATCACTTTGCCACTAATTGATTTACCACTAATTCCTTTGCCCCTTATCACTTTACCCTTCATCCTTAAAGGCTAGCTCCAAGCTTTTATCCTTATAACCTAGGCTGCCTATTTTAAAGGACCTCTAGGACTGCCCTGTACACATCCTCGTGTATGGCCTCACGGGTCCTAATCCTTCCATCCTCAACACAGGTGACCTTTGTCCAGCCTAGCTTGTCTGCCAAGAGCAAGGAGGTCCTATAGACCCTCTCTAGATAGGCAGTATCCCTTTCATGGATATCCTTGTCATCGCCACCTGTTATCTTGTTTTGCCGGTCCTTTATTAGTTTTAGAGAATAGGCTGGAGGCATATCTAGAAAAATCACCTGGTTAGGCTCTGGTAGGCCTAATTTATTAAATTCTAGGTCACCTAGCCAGTCAAGATAGGCCTGCTGCTCATCTGTGTCCCCTAGCTTTACAGACTGGTGGACCATATTAGAGCTAGTATACCTGTCAGCTAGTATGATTTGACCAGCTAAATACGACTCTTCCCAGGCCCTCTTATAGGAGGCATACCGATCTATGGCATAAAAGACCGAGGCTGGATATGGACTAACATCATCCGGCCTATCACCAAAATCGCCCCTTAAGTACATCTTTACTAGAGCAGAAGATGGACTGTCATAGTCGGGAAAGGTTATCCTCCTCAACTGATGTCCCTCCTGCCTTAGCCTATCAAAGAGCATCCTTGTTTGGGTCTCCTTGCCACTACCGTCTCCTGCCTCTATAACTATTAGCCTGCCTTTCATCTATTAGCTCACTCCTATTTAAAAAGTCTACTTAAGTCACAATATATCAGCTCTAGGCCCTTATAAGGGCCTAGATTAGCTAATCCCTAATCCTTAACTACAGCTACTAGGTCCTCATCTCTTAGGCCAAAAAGCTGGCCGCCCCTGTCCTTAACTAAGCTAAGATACTCAAGACCAGCCTTATCTATTAGGTCTCCAGGGCAAAAGCTTGGTATGCCGGGAGGATAAGAGCCTACTAGTCCAGCACAGACCCTGCCTTGGGCCCTAGCTAGTGGTACATATTCCTTTTTACTAAAAAAGGCCTGTCTCGGACTTAGGACTTGGTCGGGAATCCCTGCAGCTGGACCTATCAGGGCCCCGGAGTCTAGCCTGGCCCCTTTTTTAAGCCTACTGCCTAGACGAGGATTTTGGCCGAAAATAGGCCTATCCTTATTAGACCCCTGTCTTAGTAGAGAGTCACAGGCTGCTACTAGCCTATCAAAATCCTCTATTTTATCAGCTAGGCTAGAGACACAAACCAGCCTAGTTAGATCAGACATCTCAACCTGTATCCCCCTGTCCCTTAGCAGGCCCTCTGCCTCAAAGCCGCTTATGGAAAGGCTACTTAAGTCAAGCACCAGTCTAGTAGGGTCCATGGCCACTAATTCAGGCCTTGCATAGCTAGTCATTGTATCTATTCCAAGCCTATTTAACCTTTGCCTGCTAGCTGCCACTAGCTCAATTAGCCTATCTAGCTCTGCCTGTCCCCTATCCTCCATATAGGCTCTGGCTAGGTCAAGGGAGGCCATAAGTAAGTATGAAGGACTAGTCGTCATCATCATACTGTGGAGGCTTGCAAGCACATTAGTGTCTACCCTATCTGACCTGGCGTGTAGGTATGAGGCCTGGGTCAATGAAGGCAAGGTCTTGTGGGCGCTTTGTACCCAAATATCTGCCCCAGCATCAGCAGCCGAGGGGGGCAGTTTTCTATTAAAGATAAAGTGGCCTCCATGGGCCTCATCTACTAAAGACAATATGCCCCTGTCCCTAAGATAGCTACAAATCTCTTCTAGCTGGCCTACCATACCATAGTAGTTAGGGCTAGTGATGACCATGGCAACAATGTCAGGATTGTTTTTGACAGCCCTTTTTACAGAATCTAAGCTAACCTGGGTATAGAGGCCCCGGTCCTCGTCATACTCAGGCTCTATATAAACAGGTACAGCTCCTGACAAAACTAGGGCATCCCAAACTGACTTGTGGCAGGACCTAGCAAGCAAGACCTTGTCACCTGGCCTTGCAGCATAAAGGATCATTATATGTATACCTGAAGTCGTTCCATTTACAAGAAAAAAACAGACATCTGACCCAAAGGCTCTGGCAGCTAGCTCCTGAGCTCTTTTAATTGCACCTGTTGGTGCCTGCAGATTGTCTGTCCCTCTAACCTCAGTCAAATCATAGGTCCAGTCTAGCTTGAAACCAAGCCTTGAATAAAGGTCCATACCCTTGTGCCCTGGTACATGAAATCTAGCTGTACCCTCATCTACATAGTCTAAAATAGCTTGTACCAAAGGCATTTCCATTATAAAACCACCGTATCCTATAATCTAGCTCTAATTTGCACTATTATATAATAATTTTTTTACAGCGTCCATATAGTAGCCATAGGACTTTTGTGTACTAGTAGTTTCTACTAGGGCCTTTTCACATTCAAGGCAGATGTTTTTGTCCCTGATTATGAGATTGACCCTCTTGGCCCTTTGACAAATAGAGCATAGTCTGATTGCTATCATAATTATCCCTCCCCGAAATGCTTTTGGCTAAGAAGCCTGCTAGCTAAAGCATTGACCCATTATAGGTATTTTATTCAGCTAGTCGGTAAAGGGTTATTTTATTTAGCCCTCCCTAGCCTAGGTCCAAAAAACCCAGGAAGGTAGGAGCTCTAAGCCTAGCAGATAATACTCAGGCACCAGCAGGGCAGAAACCATGGGGTAAAATAGGATAAAGTTAATCAGCACTATGGCTAGGTATACATAGACCCTGTTTTGACTCATGCCCAAGTCTATGAGGCACTTAATGGCAAAAACTATCCCTAGCATTACAAAGGGCAGGATGGGGAAAAAGTGATATATAAAGGCAGCCCTTGATATCTGAGTCCAGGGTAGAAGCTGGGTTATTATCGGTATCAAGAGGAATATGGCAACAGAATTTTTCTTTAGGGCCCTTTTGATCAGGTAAAAGTAAGCCCCTATCCCAACCCACCAAATGGCTGGGTTACCAAAGGAGGATATGGTTGAAGCCATACCTGCAGCCATATCTGGAGCCTTGTAATACCAGATTGGCCTAATCAGAAGGGGCCAGGTCCACCAGCTAGACTGAAAGCCGTGGGTGGCCTCAAGACCACTGTGGTAATTGTACATCCTGGTCTGATAGTCTAGTATGTCCTTAAAGGTCATGCCCTCTACCCTTAGATAGGGTATATAGGACAGGAGGTATATAGCAGCTGGTATGATGATAAAGAAGAATACACAGGCAATAAGGGTTCCTACCCAGTACTTTCCTATAAAACTCTTGACCCAGGCCGGCCTGTCCTGCTCATCCATCTTTTTATACTCCCTGTAGTCCTTGGTCTCATTATACTTGGCCATGAAAAATATAAGGGCAAGTCCTGGAGCCCCATATAGGGCAGACCATTTGCTAGCTGCTCCTAGGCCGAAAAAGAGCCCGCTTAAAAACAAGGGTATTAGGGACCTGATAAAGCCCTTTTTGTAGGACCTACATAGGTAGTAATCGGCCATAAAGTAGTACATAAGTATAACAAAGAAGGTCGTATAGGAATCTATAGTAGCGATCCTGGTCTGGGCAAAATGCATAAGGTCAAACATCATTAAAAAGGCAGCGCAAAAGCCGAATAGGCTCCTTTTAAACAACTTTTTACCGAATAGATACATAAGGGGTATCATGGCCGCCCCTATTATGGTACCTACAAATCGCCAGCCAAAGGTGTTCATACCAAAAGCTTTGATTCCAATGCCTATTAAAATCTTTCCTAGGGGCGGATGGGTCCACTCATAGGGTTTTATTTGATTTAAATGCTCATAGGCTGTACGTGCATGGTATATCTCATCAAAATATGTGCCCGTCTTGTAGTTGTGGGTATACTTTGCTATAGCCTGCTCGTCTACTAGATTATAAAGGGGATCTGACTGGTCTACAGGATTGCCATCAAGGTCAGTTATGCTAATGGCTAGTGGCTGATTCTTGTCAGTAGCAAAGACCCCTATTTCATGGATGGAACCGCCCGGCTTGGTTGGCCTGACCATTATATGGCTAAGGTGGGCATCGATATTTAGGACCTTCCACTTGTAGAACTCATCCTCTTCCATAAGGTCTTCGATCTTTTCATACTCACCATTTGTGCTCTTGTACCATACCCTATATGTGGCCTCCTTGCCAAGCCCGCAGTAATAGGTAAGCCTAGATACATAGTTTTCCTCTTCTAGCTCAATTATAAAGCCGTCTGTGGAGTCTTTAGCCACCCACTCGGTCTGGGGCACCTCAAAGCCCCCAAGATTTATAAAGGCCATCCCCAGATATATAAGGGTCATTACTGTCATTATGATGAGGTCTTTTTTGTTTATCCTAGACCGGGTCTGGTCAATCTCCTCTGGCCTTGGCCTTTTTTTGCCTGCCATATCTTGCCTGGGCGAGATCTTGTCGATATCATCTGCCCTGCTTATCTTTTCCATTACCCCGTTTCGCCAGGCCCATATCACAACTGCAATTAAAAGTAGCACATTTACAATAGATACGATAATAAGGGCTGCTGTATCCGCATAAGCCCCATCATTCATATAGATATGGGGGTCACCTGTCCTAATCATTTTCTCAAGAACAACATATATGTTGGCAAAGATAGTTATAGAGGATATGCCATAAAAGATTAGGCTCCACCTGTCCCTAGTTAAGATAAATATGACTAGGAAGAAAAACAAAACCGGGAACATATACCTTTCATGCATCCTAGCTGATAGGACAAAGACGCCTAGGTATAATAGGATACCTCCTAGGTAGGGTAGCTGGCTTCCCTTTCCCTTTATAAAAACAAGTCCTGTATATAAAAGGGTCAAAAGTATAAAGGCAAAGCCCCATATTTTATAGGAGAAAAATATAAAGGTCTCAGAATCCTGCACTAGGTTGGCCCCTAACATAGAAAAGAGGTTAAAGGCGTTTAAGGAGGCGTAGGTATAATGACCTGCAGTATTTAAGTATAGCTCAATTAACCAGCTGGGCCCCTCAACTATTAAAAAGGGTAGGGCTAGGGCTAGCAGGGCTCCAGCACCATAGAATAAGGTCTTTAGTAAAAACTTTGGGTCCCGGCCCTTTAAGATGGTAAAAAGGACAGCTGGCATAACTATTAGGGCCTGGGGCTTTGTTAATATGGCAGCTGCAAAGGGCAGGCCGCAAAGGGCAGGCCTGTCCGACTCCATCAATGTATAAAAGCCAAGGGCAATGAGCATAACCATAAAGGAGTCCACCTGACCCCACATGGCAGAATCTATCAAGACAGCTGGGTTAAAGATATAAAGGGCTGCTATGGCAACAGGCCAAGAGCCAGAAAACCTCTTTTTAGCTAGACTGTATAGGATATAGGCTGTTGCTAGGTCTGCTAGTATTGAAGGTAGCTTTAGGAGGATGACAAAGACTGGATCTCCTCCCGATATACCAAATAGCTTGCCTATTAGTCCGATTATGGTCAGTATGTATATATAGAAAGGGGGATAATCAAGAAAGGAGGCATTAGAGTAGATATGTAGTAGGTCCTTGGCCCCCTCCTGGGCCCAGTAGGAAAATAGGCCGATGTCAGATGAAAAGCCAAGGTTTAAGGGTGCAAGTACTAGCCTTATTACAAAGCCAAGCCATAGGACTGTACTGATGTGGCCTCGATAGACATTTGTGGCCAGCCTCTTGGACCTGCCCTTCATACTGCTACTTAAGTAAAAAAAACTAGCAATAAATATATTAAAACTTATAAATGCAATTGTGCCCACTTTGTTCAGCCCTTTCTCATCCTACTTGTCATTTTCACTACTTTTAAATACAAAAAGTCTAGACCCAATAAAGTTTACTCCTAATGCACAAACAGTGGCTATTAGCTTGCCAATATATTTATTTATACCAGGTCCACCCTCTACAAGATAGCTAATAACTAGGGTAGATACAGCCAGGGATAAAAGGTTTACCCCAATAAACTTTAATAGTTCAGGCATACTAAAGCTACCCTTTACCCTAAAGGTCCATCTCCTGTTTAAGGAGTAGCTGTTAGCAACTCCACAAGAATAAGAAATAATATGACTAGGCGTTGGCCTAAGGCCCACTGGCCCGTTTAGGATAGTAAATACCAGAAAATCAACCAGGGTATTTAAAACCCCAACTAAAGAAAACTTTATAAGCTCAGCTAGCCTAGCCTTTAGCCTTTCCAAGCTCGAATTACTCATCCCCTGCATCCTCTTTGATTTCTTCTGTTTCCTCGGCTAAAATTCCTCTATGATTATTAGCTTTAGGCTTGTCCACTTCCTTAGCAGACTTTTGGCCCTCTTTATCAAAACCTATGGCCTGTCTGACTATATAAAGGGGCCTTCCCTTTACTTCCTCATATATGCGGCCAACATACTCGCCAATAATGCCTAGGATTATCAGGGTAATACCATTGAATATTATATTAACACCTATAGTTGAAGCCCAGCCACTTACAGTATTGTCTGTAAAAAGGGCCTGATATAGGACATACAAAAGGTAGATAAAGCCTGATATTGACAGGATAAAGCCCAGATAGGTGGCCAGTTTTAAGGGCTTGTAGGTAAAGGAAAAAATGCCGTCTGCAGCAAACCTGAGCATTTTCTTTAAGGGGTACTTGGTCTCTCCTGCAAAGCGCTCGTCTCTCACATATTCAACTGCAGTTTGCCTAAAGCCAACCCAGCTTATCATACCACGAAGGAAACGGTTCCTCTCATTAAAGGAGGTCATGGCATCACAGACCTTTCTATCTATAAGCCTAAAATCCCCTGTATCCTTTGGTATCTTGTCATTTGTCAGCATGGCCAGTATACGGTAGTAGAAAAATGCAGTAACCTTTTTAAATACGGTCTCTCCGTGTCTTTTAATCCTCTTGCCATATACGACCTCGTAGCCCTCCCGCCACTTTTCTAACATCCTGGGTATAACCTCAGGTGGATCCTGGAGGTCAGCATCTATGATAACAATGGCTTGTCCTGCTGAATAATCTAGCCCTGCTGTAACAGCGATTTGGTGGCCAAAATTCCGGGAAAAATCAACTAGCCTAATATTTTCGTCTGTCCTGGCTAGATCTGCTATAATCTCAGCCGACCTATCCCTACTGCCGTCATTTACAAAGACCAGCTCATAGGTCTCACCGGTTTCGTCCATTACCTTCTTAAGGCGTTTATAGGTCTCCTCTATAACCTCCTCCTCGTTGTACATAGGCACTACTATCGAGCATACAATATCCCTATCCATAGCTACCTCCATAAAATTATGATAAAAAAATAATTAGTCTAAAATTAAAATATGGGCGATTTAAGTATAGCATAAATAGGCATAACTTTAAATTGCCAATCTTGGAAAATGGCCAGTTTTCTTGCCTTATGTAAAATGCCCATATATTGATATACGAACTGTCCTCAAGAAGGTTTCATTTGCCCCTTATAGTAACAAAAAAGGGCAGGTAAAGGTCTATAACTTTACCTGTCCTGCTCCTTATCTTGGTCATGAAATATACTCTTTAATATACTTTGAAATATGTTTTAAAATATGCTTTGAGACATACTAGCTTTTGATTAAATTATAGCCCTCAAATATGAAATAGCCTGCCTAATATCCTCTAAGGGATCAGGGCCGGTTTCCCTCTCTATAGTCAGATAACCACTGAAACCTATATCCCTTAGGGCTGCAAGATAGGCCTTAAAGTCAACCTGTCCCTGTCCGAGGGGGACCTCCTTAAAGTACTCATCAAGCCTTAGATCACCTATACCACCCTCTGCAAAGAAGTCATAGATAAGCTTTGGGTCAGTTTGCTTTAGCATAATACCATCCTTGGCATGGGTATGTACTATATAGTCCCTCAGGGTATAAACTGCCTTTACAGGATCATCCCCTGTAACCATTACAAGGTTGGCAGGATCCATATTTACAGCAACCCCCTTTGAGCTGAGGCTGTCTAAAAAGTCCTTTAAGCTAGTCGCAGTTTCAGGCCCAGTCTCTATAGCAAAATAGGCACCCTGGCTATGGGCATATTCAGCTAGTTCGTTGCAGGCCTCCTGTAATACCTTGTAGGTCCTACTGGTCTTGTCCCTAGGCACAACTCCTATATGGGTAGTTACAATATTACTACCTAGCTCTAGGGCCAGGTCTACTATTTTTTTGGACCGCTCAATCTTCCACTGGTTGTCCTCTTCAATTGTAAAGCCATGGCCACCTAGGTCACCGCAAAGAGCAGATACTTTGAGGCCATTTGCGTCTAGTATAGACCTTTTTTCTACTATATCCTGCCTGGTCATATTCTCTGGCGCCATTTCTCCACTGACAGCATAGAGCTGGACTCCCTCAGCCCCTAGCTGGGCTGATTTTTCGATACTTTCCCTAAAGGGTAGTCTAAGGCAGTCTGCAATAAGGCCGATTTTAAATACTTTCATTTCCTCTCCTCCACTAGTCTTTTTTCTCCTCTTCCTTGCCCCTTAACCTAAATAGGGGGTCAGGGGGTATTGTCATATTTTCATTTTCCTGCTCAGCCATAAGCTTAACATATTGGGTCGGCGAA
>DGFG01000058.1 GCA_002391555.1 Firmicutes bacterium UBA3906 | reverse complement strand
AGATGTGTATAAGAGACAGCCCTAATAGAGTGAGAATCGGTTAATAGCATTACCAGGCGGTCAATGCCTATGCCCATCCCACCAGTTGGTGGCATACCAATCTCAAGGGCATTTACAAAATCATCATCCATCATCTCAGTTTCTTCGTTGCCAGCCTCTCTAAGCTTGACCTGTTCGATAAATCTTTCCTTTTGGTCAATTGGATCATTTAGCTCTGAAAAGGCATTTCCTATTTCACGGCCGGTTATAAAGAACTCAAACCGGTAAGTTAGCCTTGGATCATCCTTCATTTTTTTGGCCAAGGGGGAAACTTCAATTGGGTAGTCCATAATAAAGGTGGGCTGAATTAGCTTGTCTTCGACCCTTTCTTCAAATAATTCATATAAGACCTCGCCCCAACTTGCATTTTCATCAACCTTTACCCCTATATCTAAGGCTGCAGCCCTTGCCTCCTCGTCCTTGTTTAATAAATTAAGGTCTAGGCCTGTATACTTTTTGACTGCATCCACCATGGACAGTCTAGTCCAGGGCTTGCCAAGGTTAACCTCTTGTCCTTGGTAGGTCACTGTTTCTGAGCCTGTAATATCCCTAGCTAGGCTAGAGATCAAATCCTCTGCCAAGTCCATCATATCGTGATAGTCTGCATAGGCCTGATATAGTTCGATTGTTGTAAACTCGGGATTGTGTTTTACACTCATACCCTCATTTCTAAAAATCCTGCCTATTTCATAGACCCTGTCAAAGCCACCAACAATCAAGCGCTTTAGGTGAAGCTCTGTCGCTATTCTAAGGTACATATCAATATCCAAGGTATTATGATGGGTGATAAATGGCTTTGCTAATGCTCCGCCTGCTGAATTGTGCAAAACAGGGGTCTCCACCTCAAGATATCCCCTATCATCTAGGAACCTGCGAATACCCTGTATAATCCTCGACCTATTAACAAAGGTACGACGAACATCAGGGTTAACTATAAGGTCAAGATACCTTTGCCTGTACCTTAGGTCAACGTCCTTTAGCCCATGCCACTTTTCAGGCAGGGGTTTAAGTGACTTGCATAGTAGTTTAATGGTCTCAGCCTTTACCGATATCTCACCCTTGCGGGTTTTAAATACTGGACCCTCAACACCTATAATATCGCCTATATCGTAGGTCTTAAACTCGTCATAGGCCTCCTTGCCAAGCTCGTTTACCTGTACATATATCTGGATTTGCCCCTTTGAGTCAAGTATATGAACAAAGCTAGCCTTGCCCATAATCCTTTTTGACATAATACGGCCAGCTAGGACTACCTGTTTATCCTCCATTTGCTCGAAGTTATCCAAGATATAGTCTGAATAGTGGCTAGGATTATACTTGGTAATCTCAAAGGGATCCTTGCCCTCTTGCCTTAGCCTGTCGAGTTTTTCTCTTCTAACCTTTAGTATCTGGTTTATGTCCTCTTCCTGTAGTGTAGTATCAACAGGATTTTCCCTATCTGAATTAGTCACCTAGTCACACCCTTTATTTTCTTATCTCTAGTATCTTAAATTTGATTACACCATCGGGCACCTTGGCCTCTACCTCATCACCCTTAGCCTTGCCAATTAAGGCTCTGCCTACAGGTGATTCATTGGAAATCATATTAAGCGAGGGGTTTGCTTCTGCAGACCCAACGATGGTATATTCTATTGTATCATCAAATTCAATATCTAGCACCTTTACGATACTTCCTATACTAACAACGTCTGTACTTATATCCTCATCATCTACAATTAATGCGTTTTTAAGCATATTTTCTAAAACAACAATACGGCCCTCTATAAAGGCCTGTTTATTCTTGGCTTCATCATATTCTGAGTTTTCAGAAATATCACCAAAGGACATAGCCTGTTTTATCCTCTCGGCTACTTCCCTGCGTTTGACGGTTTTTAGATGCAAAAGCTCCTGCTCAAGCTTTTCTACACCCTTTGTTGTTAAAACCGTTTGCTTGTAGGTCATAAACCATTCTCCCCTTCATATTATAATACATTAGTTAATATCTGAAAAACCCATGCTGCTAAAATATTTATGTCTACTTTTTCATTCAATTTAATAAAACTTTCCCCTTGTTTACGACTCTTTTTCCGGTTTGAATTATAAACAAGTCCATAAAGTCAAAACAAAGTACTGCACAGGTTTGCCGCAGTACTTGAACATTTAGTGAATTTTTTAAATTCATTATAAATAGGCATACAGCTTTTGTCAAGGAATATTATTGCCCCTTGTACATTTGTCATTCACCCGTTTTTTTCTGAAACGGAAATAGTCCATTCTAACACTGTCAAAATGTATCCTATCAGTTTCGCTTATAAAGCCCTTTATTTTTAAGGGGTAAAGCCCGTAGATTGCCCCTATCCGGTTTAGTAGGTCACTTGTAAGCCTTCCCTTTAATATATCCTCCCTGTAAACCCTACTAATATTATATAGTAGGCCTTCTAGGACCCCTAGCTCCTCTATAGGCTCTAGGCTAAGTTCCGTTGCCAGGTCCTGGGGGAAATCAAGCCAGCCCATATCAAGGACATAAACCCCAGTGTCAGGCCTTATAGATATATCTTGGCCTGCTAGTTTCATATAAGCCCTTATATGAAATGAGGGCCTGACAATATTATAGGACTGGTCTACCGGCTCTGCTAGTATCGCAATATTTTTGCTATTTAAGCAGGTCCTTGGGTCTGTTGTTATCCGGCAGGAAAGGCCTGTTGTACTCAGTACCCTGTCTGCTATTGCAGCTAGTTCCCTCCTGTTACTACCTCCAATACATAGGTGGTTTATCTTTTCAGCCACTAGGTCTACAAAGGCCCTGCCTGTATCTGTGTCAGCACCCCAAATACCTGCTTCGATAAAGGGTAGGTCCTTGCGCATTATAAAACCTAGCTGCCTTAAGGCCAACATAAGGCTGGCTAGCCTTTGATAATGAGAGTCTAAGATTATAATCCCCTTGCTGGATAGATAAGTCATTTCCCTCTCATTTAAGTAGCGATAGGCCAAGGGAAAGGATAAAATCCTAACATTTAAGGCTCTTAGGGTCTTTTCTATACCTATTATATTCTTCATCCTTTCTCTGGCAACCATCTCATCCCAACCCATAAAAAAGCCGGGCACATCAATAATATAGCCCAGGGCTTTATGGTCTTCTTTGTCCATTATGATACCAGTTTTTCGTGCAGGTATGTATTTTAGACAGGCTTTGGCATACTTTTTTGGCAAGTACCTAAGGAATGGATGTCTTTTTATGATTCTTTCCCTATTGTCAGTTGCAGATACAAGTGCAAAGCTCTCCATTTACAATACTCCTATTGTCTGTTATTGAGGACAATAGTAATGTATTCGCTTGTTAGTTGAAATATACTACACGGGGTTTAAATAGGTCTGTCCTTATTACCCTTTGATAATCCTCAGGCCCAATACTGGCTAGGTCCTTTTCCAATAGGGCAACAACTAGGGCCTCCATAACATTGGTGCCAAAGGACCTACCATCTAGCTCAGGGGTAGTAGTTACTAGCATTTTACTGCCCCTTTCCCTCAAGAGCTCTATATCCTCTCTGGTTGTGGTATTAGTTACTATTATTTTATCCTTTAGGGATTCTGGCATATGCTTTTTTATATAAAGAAAGTCACCAGCTATGATATCAGCCTCCCTATAAAAGCGATTGAATTTAGGTTTAATCTTTTCCTGCCCCTGTCCTGAAGGGTACAGGTATCTAATAGGTAGCCTTCCTATTGCCGGTAGAAGGAGTGAGCCTATCCTGTGTAGGTTATTTAAGTCTTTTATAGGAAGGGGTAGGCCTAGGGCGAACATCAAATCACCATATACCATCCTGCTTCCTAAAGCAGGAAAGGTCTCCGCCATGCCCAACCTCTCCATACCACACACAAGGAAAACCTTCATAGATTCAAGAGGAATACCCAGTCCCTTTTTTAAGTAGCTAACTACACTAGCCTCTAGACTATTTTTAAGGCCCGACCCATCTACTATTGGTGTTTTTTTAGCTGCCTTATAAATAGGTAGGGCTGACCTTAAGAAATAGGCATGTCTGTTTTTCCCATAGAGGAAGGCACTAATTCCCCCCATACCAAAGGCGTCAACCTTTCCATCTAGTTC
>DGFG01000079.1:7451-12117 GCA_002391555.1 Firmicutes bacterium UBA3906 | reverse complement strand
ATAGCCAAGGACCTGGCCAGTAGGGATGAATGGATTATTGATGGGGGTTATTCTAGTACACTAGATGATAGGCTAAAAAGGGCTGACCTAGTTATCCTTTTAGATATGCCAAGGTACCTATGCATGTATAGGATAATTAAAAGAAGGCTCGAGTATAGGGGAAAGACAAGACCGGATATGGGCCAGGGCTGTCCTGAGAAGCTTGACTGGGAGTTTATAAGCTGGGTCTTTAATTATAATAAAAGGGTAAAGCCAAAGATTTTAGAAAAAATAGACAGGCTAGGCGTAGCTGACAAGCTAGTCACCCTCAAGAGCCAAAGAGAGGTTGACAGCTATCTTGAGAGCTTAGGCCGGCAGGAGCCCAGCTAATATCGCTACTATCTGTCATATTGGACTTCATTTATAGGCTAGTACTATTTTAGGGGGATGGGTGTGCAGACACTTAAACATAAAAGGTCACTTGAAAAGTTAGTAAAGCTACAAAGACAAATAGGGGATATTAATGAGATATTTAGGTCCTATTATCCTGTAGCTGTGGTCAAGGATAATTGCTTTTATATCTATGATATGGTAGCAGATGCAGGTTATGACCTTGTTAAAAAAGAGCCCTGTCCATTTCCAATTCCCGAGGGAGTAAGGGCAGCCTTTCCCTTGGAGTCCTATGATATGAAGATAGCTGCAGTCCTATCTGAGGATGCCTTTGACAGCCTGGAGGGGCTAGTTTCCATCCTACACGAGTTTGTCCATTGCAGCCAGTTTAATGGCTGCGAAATGGAACTTAAGGAGGGGCTTAAGATAGCCAGGACCTATAGGTTAGAAAACAACTACTCCTGGGAGATAGACCACCCCTTTCCCTATGAGGATAAGGACTTTATCCGTCTTTATGGACAATACATGGAGGCACTAGATAAAAAGGACTTGGACAAGGCTAAACTAAGGCGAATGGGCCTTGCCAAGGTCTTAGAGAGGATTGATTTTGAGTATCTATTATGGCAGGAGTGGAAGGAGGGTTTAGCAAGGTATATAGAAAACCAAATAAGGGTTAGGCTAGGCCTAAAGGGTAACCACTATGGCCATGAAAAGCCCTATCACCGAGTATCCTTTTATGAGTCTGGTAGTGAGTATATAGGCCTAATCGAAAGTTACAATAAGCAGGCCATAGACAATAAAAAGCTCTTCTTTCTAATGAACCAGGGCCAGTTAATGGGTATAGAGTATAGCTCTATCTAAAGTTAGCAGTTTGTGAGAAATATACTTAAAATAGAAGGATATCTTTAATTTTAGGCGAACTATAGTATAACCGATTTTATATTATGTTTTTACAGCTTTGCCGACACTGCTCTACTATAAAATTAGGTTAGTTTAAAATTTTACAAAGGGGGCATGTTAAATTGTCTTTTAGTGCAAAGGTTTATCAGGTTGCTATTGTAGCAGCTGGCGATGTATCAAAGGAAAGGACTATAATTAAAGGCCTGATAAATGAATGGAATGAACTAAATGCTTATAATAAAAAGTGTGTACTTTTACCTGTAGGCTGTGAAGTATTTAGCTCACCAGACCAGGAAAGCTCTGCCCAGGATAGTGGTAGTTCTCAAAATATAAAAAACTGCGACCTTGTGATAGGGGCTTTTTGGACCAAGATTGGACCAGCCGGAGTGGAGTCCATAGATGACACCTTAGTAAAGCTTGAAAGCTATATAGCCACCGGCAAGCCTGCCATCCTGAATTTTTCAAATGCGCCCGTAATTATGGACAATATAGATAAGGATGAGTACAATAGGCTTTTAGACCTTAAAAATAGATTCAAGGATTCTGCCCATATTATGACCTATGATAATATTGGGGATTTTCAAAATAAGCTAGGCAAGCTATTGGCAAAGATGTCCTTTAACCATGATCAGAGAAAGGCCGGAGGCCTATCAGCCAGCAAAAAGACCAGCCCAGCTATATCTCCTCTGGCAGGTACAAGCCATATTCACGCCGGCCCTGTCAGCCCATCTGCTAGAGAGGGAGGAAGCAAGGAACTGATAACTTCAATTATGCAAAAGCTAACTCCCCATGCTATGGAGCTGCTTTTAGAGGCTGGCAGATCAATAGATGGTAGTATAATGAGATTACCTACCCTAGATGGGATCATGATTCAGGCAAACAGGCAGATTTTTGTTGAAGAGGATGAGAGTCTAAAGGTATCAAGGTGGGAGATAGCCCTAGAGGACCTTGAGATCCACGAGCTTATAAAGGATACTGGCTTAAAGGGTGAGGTATACAAGGTAACCCAGCTAGGTTATCAGTTAATAGAACAAGTTATGAAAAGTGACAGTTAATAAAAGGCTGAATCCATAAATAAGTGAGAGGGTAATTGGATTGTATCTAGATTATTTTATATTTCCTGACGCAGACAAGGAGTTTGATTTCCTACTTAGTATAAAAAGGACCTGCTATAGTTCCTACTATCCCTTTCAGATCCTATCTGCCCGCGGCTTTGAAAGGATAGACTTTGAGCCAGTTACTATTCTTTATGGAGGCAACGGGTCAGGTAAAACAACTGCCCTTAATGTTATAGCTGAGAAAACAGGAGTCAAGAGGGACTCTATATACAATAGGTCTAGCTTTTTCCCTGACTATGTTGACCTGTCCTATATGGGGCTAGCCGATAGAGATATCCCTGCAAATAGTAGGATTATTAGCTCTGACGATGTATTTGACTATATGCTAAATATAAGGAACCTAAACGAGGGGATTGACCTTAAAAGACAAGAACTTTTTGATGAGTATTTAGATGCTAAATACAGTGATTTTCAGCTAAAGTCTATGGCAGACTATGACCAGCTAAAAAAGATAAACAAGGCCCGGAGAAAAACCCAGTCCCGTTTTGTAAAAAGCGAGCTGATGGACAATGTGAGGGGCTTTTCAAATGGAGAAAGTGCATACAAGTATTTTACTGAAAAGATAGGAGAGGATGGACTCTATCTACTAGATGAGCCGGAAAACAGCCTATCGCCTAAAAGACAGCTAGAGCTAAAGGCCTTTATTGAGGACTCTGCTAGGTTCTTTGGCTGCCAGTTTGTAATCTCCACCCATTCACCCTTTCTCTTGTCCATACCAGGGGCAAAGATATATGATCTAGATGAGGACCCTGTTGATATTAAAAGGTGGACCCAGCTTGAAAATGTAAGGATATACTATGAGTTTTTCAAGTCCCATTTAGATGACTTTGAATAGTTAAAAAGGATAAATTAAAGTCCATAGCCTCTAGGTTTTTCTAGGCTGGCTATGGACCTTTTTATTGTTACTATTTTGTATTATTTTGCCTTTGCTATATTAATAGGCCCTATTAGCTATAATCCTTCTTATAATAAATATGGCGATAAGGATCAGGAGTATGGCTGCAAATCCAATATATATATAGGTTGAGGTAAGACCATCCTTTGAATGAACGCTAAGGATGTTGCCCTGTGTAAAATCGCTTATTGTAAAGACAACCTTGTTTCCTTCTACCTTTCCATTGGAATTGTGGCTGATCTTTCCTGGCATTTCTATTGTTAGGGTAAACTTTGATAGGCTCTCAGCTAGGGAGTTTCCAAAGCCATCTAAATCAGCCCCAATATCGCCCAGGCCATTATCTGCATCATCAGTATCCTTTTGAACCCTAATTGTCGAGGCTACAAATGAATATTCGTTGCTTAGAAAGCCACTAGTTTTTGTAATCTCTACGGATTCAAACAAGGAATCAGAGCCAGTTAAGGCCTCTTTATCTTCCTCGTCACCCTCTACTAGGTATTTGGCGATCTCATCAAAGGTTAGGTTTTCCTTGGTCTCCTTAAAGGCCATGTAGGTAACCCCGTCCTCAACTATTTCAAAGTATTCCTGGCCATCAAAGGGGTCGCCACTAGAATCAAAGGATTTTAAGTAATCATAAGCTTCTTTACTAATGGCAAATTGTGCGGTAAGGCTACCTGTTTCATCTGAGTTAAGCCTTACTGACATATCTACCTTTAGACAGCCTGATAGGGTCAAGATTAGTAGGAGCACCAGGGCTAAAATTTTCGCTCTTTTTCTCATTGTCAACCTCCTAAATATTCTAAAATAAAGTAAAAAAGTAGATAATACTACAATACCATAGTAGTTTATACATTACAATATTTATTACTTTAGGAGGCGAATATTGGTATGAATTTGTCATCTTTTGTGATAAAAAAGCGGGATCCCAACTGCTAATAGAGGAGGGGTTAGCTGTCTAATTAACATTACGGTCAGGTTTTTGGCCTTGACCATGGAATCCCGTGTATTATAGATATTTATTAAAGCATTAGCCAGCTAGCCATATAACTTGTGGCCAAAGGTCTAGCTATTATACTTATCCTTACCTTTTGTACATGGCCATATAGTCTCCATGGGCCTCTATTAGGTCATCGCACATTTTAACTATATCATCTATTGATAGCTCAGCTGCTGTATGGGGGTCAAGCATTGCTGCCTGGTATATACTATCATAGGATTTTGTTCTAGCTGCCTCAATGGTCATTAGGTGAACATTTACATTGGTCATATTCATAGCAGCTAGCTGAACAGGCAATCTACCTACATAGGTTGGATTTACTCCGCTACCATCAACTAGGCAGGGGACCTCAACACAGGCATCTGCAGGTAGGTTTTCAATTAGGCC
>DGFG01000079.1:1826-7145 GCA_002391555.1 Firmicutes bacterium UBA3906 | reverse complement strand
CGGTCAATTAGGTCAGGATAGTTGGACTTTATGAAAAAGGGATTGTACTCAGCGTTGTGTTCGCTTGACTCTGTACAGTAATAGCCTAGCCTCTTTATGTACTCATATCTGACCATATCATTGTGCTTTTCTGTTTCATTTTTCCTTATTGCCCTTTTCCTTATTTCAGGATAAAGGTCATTGCCATCCTTGTCATAGATCTCTAGGAGCCAGCCCATATGGTTAATACCGGCTATCAGCTCTCGCCTGCCCTCTAGCTTGTCCTCCATGCCAAGGTCCTTTAGTAGCCAATAGGAGCAGCCCTGGACACTGTGGCAAAGGCCTACAGTCTTTACGCCCGTATAACGCTGCATATAGCCAGATAGGATAGACATAGGATTTGTGTAGTTTAAAAACCAGGCGTCGGGACAGACCTCTTCCATGTCCCTAGCAAAGTCCTCTAGAACTGGTATGGTCCTAAGGCCTCTCATTATACCACCAATACCTAGGGTATCAGCTATGGTCTGCCTTAGACCATATTTTTTAGGTACCTCAAAGTCAATTATGGTACAGGGATCATAAAGGCCTACCTGGATGGCGTTTACTACAAAGTCTGCATCCCTTAGGGCCTCTTTTCTTTGGTCAACACCGTGGTAGGTCTTAATTGTTGCCCTTGACTGGTTAACATTTTTGTTTATTGCCCTGAGTATTACCTCGGACTCTTCTAGTCTTTTTGCATCAATATCATAAAGGGCGATTTCACTGTCCTGGAGGGAGGGGGTGCACATACAGTCGCCTAGTACATTACGGGCGAATACTGTAGAGCCAGCACCCATAAAAGTTATTTTTGCCATAGGTCATTACACTCCTTTTCCTTTTACTTGTAGCATTTTCGTATTTCTGGCCATCCTAAAATAATTCCTAGGGGCCATAAATAGCCTGCTAGCTTGACTTAATTATAGGCTAAGGCCTTCTGCTTTAAAATAGAATTGTGTTGCAAAAGTTTGTCTTAATGTTGCATAATAGCTACTGTCTGCTATAATATAAAGGGAGAATAAAGGCCCTTAGCTAGACAAAGAGCCAAGGTAGGTGAGGCAGTTGAAGGGGCAGGACAATCAAATAAATGGGCAGGCAAGGGCTAGTAAACATAGGTCAAAGGCCCTGTCAAGGGTCCTCTACCTACATCAGGTGGGCCTTGAGGCGTGTGCTTCTGGACATAGCTTTGGACCTGCTGTAAGGGACCACTACCTGGTCCATTGCATACTAGAGGGAGAGGGGACCTTTTATGCGGGAGGCCTAGTCCACAGGCTAAGGGAGGGCCAGGGCTTTCTCATTATGCCCGGTGAGGTAACCTACTATGAGGCAGATATTGAAAACCCCTGGCACTATTGCTGGGTTGGCTTTAACGGTAGTGATGCTGAGGCTGTATGTAGCCTGCTTGACATTAGTCAAAAGGATCCCATATTTACCTTTCACGGGGCAGACAGGCTAAAGGATCATATAGAGAAAATGAGCTATGATTATAGGGCAGATGACAACAGCTTTATCATGCTGTCCAGGCTATATGAGTTTTTTGCCATCCTAAATGATGAGGACAAGAAGGCCAGTCTAAAGGTCCAGCCTGTAGAGGCAGCAATTGAATACATAAAAAAGAATTATTCTTATGGTATAACAGTCCAGCAGATAGCAGATTACTTAAACCTTGATAGGAGTCATTTATTTAGGCTCTTTAAGGGAGAAACAGGTATGTCGGTTCAGGAGTACCTCCTAAAATACAGGCTTGACAGGGCCCTATTACTCCTTAGGACTACGGATATGAATGTAAGAGAGACCATGTATTCTTGCGGTTTTAATGATCTGCCCAATTTTTCAAGGCAGTTTAAGAGGGTATACGGTTTGTCACCTGGGGCCTATAGGAGGGAGTTTAACCTGCCCCGTAGCTAGATAAGGCCTTTTGCTAATAGTGAGGGAGTTTGCCTACCCTGTAGCAAGCTAAGACCTTTGCCAATAGTCAGGGAGTTTGCCTGCCCCGTAGCTAGCTAGACCTAAGCAAACAGGCAAAGCCCGCCTGCTAGCTAACTGGTATTGCTTGACTAAAGAGGGCTTGACAACCAAATACTATATAATAAAATACTAATTTGGATGACAAACAATAAAGGAGGCTGTTTTAATGGTAAAAGAAAGCGGTAGTATATCGGTTAATGCTACGAATATTTTTCCAATAATTAAAAAGTGGCTCTATTCAGACAAGGATATTTTCCTAAGGGAAATGATATCCAACGCCAATGATGCAATCACAAAGCTAAAAAGGCTATCTTCCATGGGCGAGGCCCAGCTAGCAGAGGACAATAAATTTGAGATAAGAGTAATTTTAAATAAAAAAAGCAAGACCATCCGTATAGTTGACAATGGTATAGGCATGACAGCGGATGAGGTTAAAAAATACATAAACCAGGTAGCTTTTTCAGGTGCCGAAGAGTTTTTGAAAAAATACGAGCAGGAAAAGGATGAGTCCAGCCAGATAATTGGCCATTTTGGACTGGGCTTTTATTCAGCCTTTATGGTAGCTGACAAGGTTGAAATAGATACCAGGTCCTACCTAGAGGATGCTGAGCCTGTAAAGTGGACAAGTGTCGGTGGGATTGACTATGAGATGGAGGCCTCAGACAAGGCTGATAGGGGAACAATTATCACCCTCCATATAAGCAAGGACAGTGAGGAGTTCTTAGACAAATTTAGGCTAAGAGAAATACTTGAAAAATACTGCGCCTTTTTGCCTACTGAGATTTACCTAGAGGACGAGGAGGAAAGGATAAAGGCTGAAAAGGAAAGGGAGAAAAAGAAAAAGAAAAGGGCTAAAAAGGATAAAAAGGCCGACTCCAAAGACCAGGCGGGCCAGGCTACAGATGCTGACAGTGGAGAGGACCAAGCTAGTGGGACTACTGATACTGACAAGGGAGATGACCAAGCTAGTGGGACTACTGATACTGACAAGGGAGATGACCAGGATAAGGACGCTGAGGCTACTGACCAGGACAAGGTAGATGGCGATGAGGACCTAGAGGACATAGAGCCTGAAGAGGAGCCCATTAACGATACCAACCCCCTATGGCTTAGAAAGCCCTCAGACCTATCCGATGAGGACTACAAGGACTTTTACAAAAAGCTCTTTATGGACTACCGAGACCCCCTCTTTTGGATCCACCTAAATGTTGACTATCCCTTTAGGCTAAAGGGTATCCTATATTTCCCCAAGCTAGCCAATGAGTACGAGACTCTAGAGGGTAGGGTAAAGCTATACAACAACCAGGTCTTTGTAGCAGACAATATAAAAGAGGTTATACCAGAGTTCTTGCTACTACTAAAGGGCGTAATAGACTGTCCTGACCTACCCTTAAATGTATCTAGGAGTTTTTTACAAAACGATGGCCAGGTTAAAAAGATATCTGACCATATCAGTAAAAAGGTTGCCGACAAGCTAACAGGCATGTATAAAAAGGAAAGGGATGCCTTTAACCGCTACTGGGATGATATCAACCCCTTTATCAAGTATGGCTGTATGAGGGATGACAAGTTCTATGACAGGGTTAAAAAGATATTGATATTTAAGGATACTAAGGGAGACTATGTGGCCCTAAAGGACTACCTAGACCGTAACAAGGACAAGCACAAGGACCAGGTATTCTACATTACTGATGAAAAGCAGCAGGCCCAGTATATACAGATGTTTGAGGAATATGGCCTTGAAGCCCTGCATTTGACTACTGAGATAGACAGTGCCTTTATTAACTTTTTAGAGATGAAGGAATCCGGTGTAAGCTTTAGCCGAGTAGACTCTGATATTTCCGACCTAATAAAAGATGAGCAGGCAGGGGACGGAGACCATGAAAAGGCTAAAGAGAGCCTGGAAAAGCTATTTAAGGAGGCCCTAGGCCAGGAGGAACTAAAGCTTAGCGTAGAGGCCTTAAAGGCCAAAGATACACCTGCTATTATGGTCCTACCTGAGCATTCGAGACGGATGCAGGAGATGACTGAAAGGTTTGGAGCAGGTATGGGCTTTGCAACTATGGCAAGGGAGGAGACCCTTGTCCTTAATATAAATAATCCCCTGGTAAAGAAACTGGTTGAATATGAGGGCAAGGAGGATAAAAAGGAGGATACAGACCTAATTCTAAGGCATATCTACGACCTGGCCATGATTAGTCTAAAGCCCCTTGAGCCTCAAGAGATGTCCGAATTTATAAAAAGGAGCAACCTGCTTTTAACCAAGCTGGCTGACTCAGAATAAAAATTTAAGTATTATTTTAGCATCTAAAAACATTGGCAAGACAAACCTTATAAAGGCCTGGGCATATGAACCCAGGCCTTTTTGTTAGGATAAACTATTCATTTATGCTTGCCTTTATCTGCCTTGATAGGTCAATTATATGGCCTAGAGCAGTCCTGCCATGGTCCTTTACCAGCTTCATAAGGGCAGAGCCTACAATAACACCGTCTGCATACTGGCATAGCTGTCTGGCTTGGTCAGGATTTGAAATGCCAAAGCCTATGGCGCAGGGGATATCAGGATTGGACAAGCCTACCCTGTCAACCATCCCCTTTATGTCAGTTGTGATATGGTCCCTGGTACCTGTTACGCCAAGAGAGGATACGCAGTACAAAAAGCCCTCTGCCTGGCTGGCTATTAGCCCTATCCTATCCCTAGAGCTAGGGGCAATCAGGCTGATAAAGTCTAGCCCGTATTTTCTAAAGGAGGGCGCAAACTCCTCCTTTTCCTCCAAGGGGACATCTGGCAGGATAAGACCGTCCATACCTAGCTTAGCAGACTCTTTGGCAAAGGAATCTATACCATAGGAAAAGACTAAATTGGCATAGGTCATAAATACCATAGGGACCCTAACATCTCTTCTAAGCTGGCTGACCATATCAAAGATCCTGTCTATAGTGGCCCCTCCAGCTAGGGCCTTGCTGCTAGCCTCCATGATAATTGGACCCTCAGCTGTAGGGTCTGAAAAGGGGATACCCAGCTCTATTAGGTCAGCTCCATTATCAGCTAGGGCCCTTACCAGGTCGGCGGTGAAGTCAAGGTCCGGGTAACCACAGCTAATAAAGGGGATAAAGGCTTTTTTATTTTTAAAGGCTTCTTTTATTTTACTCATTTATATTTTCACCTCTGTATCTTGCTATAGCAGCACAGTCCTTGTCGCCCCGGCCTGAGACATTGACAACCATAAGCTGGTCCTTATCCATCTTGGGGGCTATCTTTATTGCATAGGCAAGGGCATGTGCAGATTCTATAGCAGGAATAATCCCTTCTGTCCTACTTAAGTACTCAAAGGC
>DGFG01000079.1:0-1592 GCA_002391555.1 Firmicutes bacterium UBA3906 | reverse complement strand
GCTGCCTCACAGCCGATAAGCTGGACCGATGGGTCATCTATAAAGTGGTAAAAGGCTCCTATGGCATTGCTACCACCACCTACACAGGCTATGACCATATCAGGTAGGCGACCCTCCCTTTCCATGACCTGGTCCTTTATTTCCCTTGATATAACTGCCTGAAAGTCCCGAACCATGGTGGGGAAGGGGTGAGGGCCCATTACAGACCCAAGGCAGTAGTGGGTATCATCTATCCGCCTGGTCCATTCTCGCATGGTTTCAGACACCGCGTCCTTTAGAGTAGCAGTACCACTAGTTACTGGTATTACCTTTGCCCCTAACAGTTTCATCCTATAAACATTTAGGGCCTGGCGTTTTGTGTCCTCCTCTCCCATAAAGACCACACATTCTAGCCCCATAAGGGCTGCTGCAGTGGCAGTTGCTACCCCGTGCTGGCCAGCACCGGTTTCGGCAATTAGTCGCTTTTTGCCCATCTTTTTTGCTAAAAGGGCCTGGCCAAGGACATTGTTTATCTTGTGTGAGCCTGTATGGTTTAGGTCCTCCCGCTTTAGGTAGATTTTAGGACCAGCTAGGTCCTCTGTCAGCCTCTTGGCAAAATAAAGGGGGCTGGGTCTGCCTGCATACTCATTTAAAAGGTCTGTAAGCTCAGCCTGAAATTTTGGATCATTTTTGTAGTAGTTATAGGCCTGCTCCAGTTCTAGGACTGCATTCATAAGGGTCTCAGGAATATACTGGCCCCCATGGACCCCAAACCGCCCTCTGCTCATAGTCATAAAATGTTCATCTCCGTTTCTTATAATTGTCTATACTTAAGCTGTAGGATTAGCTATTGTAGATTAGCCCCTATAGTATTAGCCCTTGAAAGACTAGATAAAGACTAGATTTAGTAGATTAGCCTTTGAAGGCTTAGCTTTTATAGGATTAGTTCTTGAAAGTTTATCCTTTGTATGATTAGCCTCTATAGGATTATCCTTTATAAGACTAACTTTTGAAAGATTAACCCCTGCTCCTAACTAGATTTACAAAACTTTTTACCTTTTCCGGATCCTTTTTACCACCACTTTCAACCCCACTTGATACATCGAGTAGGCTAGCCCCTGTCCTTAAGGCTCTTTCTAGTTTGTCTAGCCTTAGTCCTCCTGCAAGGGCAAAGGGTCTTGGAAAGCCCTCTAAAAGGGTCCAGTCAAAGGCTAGGCCTGCCCCCTTGCCAGCGTCGAGCAGGACAAGGTCAGCCTGGCTATTTACGGCCCTATCTATATCCTCTATGCCCGTAACCTCAAAGGCCTGCCAGATGGGCTTGCTAGTTTTAAGTCTTAGCCTGGAAATATATTCATTATCCTCTTTGCCATGTAGCTGGGCAACAGCTATCTTTGTCCTGTTTAAAATACCAGCAACTAGGTCTAGTGGCTGGTCTACAAAGACCCCAACCGGACTAATATGAGAGCCTAGTCTAGCTAGCAGGGGAGATAGGTCCTCTGGGGACAGGCTCCTTTTGCTTTTTGGATAGTTTATAATAAAGCCACAATAGTCTGGCCTTTCCTCATTTACGATGTCAATATCTACAAGGCAGCTAAGACCGCATATCTTGACCT
>DGFG01000153.1 GCA_002391555.1 Firmicutes bacterium UBA3906 | reverse complement strand
TAATGAAGCCTTTTGTTCATGTTGTATAACATGATACCTGGAGATCCAGCTAGAGCAGAGTTAGAGCCAATGAAGACCCAGCTTACTCCTGAGGAATGGCATATTAGATATGTACAACTCAGGGAACAGATGGGCTTGGATGATCCCTTGATTCAGCGGTACGGTAGGTGGATTGGAAACTTGCTACAGGGGAATTTTGGATACTCGCAAGTGTACAAGCAACCGGTATTGAAGGTTGTCAAGCAACCATTAAAGAATACAATATTCATAAATGTATTCTCTATAGCTTTAGCTCTAGGAATAACAATACCTTTAGGAATACATTGTGCAGTAAAGAGAAACTCACTATTTGACAAGGTGGTTCAGGTACTTACAATAATTGGGTACAGTATACCTACATTCATAATTGTCTTATTGTTTATTTTCTTATTCTCAGTGACCTTAGGTTGGTTTCCGGTTTCCGGCATGGCCACACCAAACTTTCAAGGAAACTCTATTCAGGAATTTTTAGACAAGTTGTGGCATCTAGCATTACCCTTGGCCGTTATGACCATAGGATCCTTAGGTGGCATGACTAGATATATACGAGCTGCAATGAGTGATGTATTAAGTGCAGACTACATTAAGACTGCGAGAGCCAAAGGTTTAAAAGAAAAGGTTGTTATTTATTCTCATGCTTGGAGGAACGCACTTTTACCTGTAATTACTCTTATAATTGGATGGTTTATGAGCGTATTTTCTGGTTCCTTGGTTGTAGAGCAGATGTTCCAACTTAATGGAATGGGTAAGTTCTACATCGAGGCTTTAAATGGACAGGATTTTGAAGTAGCATTGGCTATTCAAATGTTTTATATAGTTGTATCACTAGTAGGTTATTTGATTACTGACCTTAGCTATGGACTAGTAGATCCACGTGTTAGAGTAAATAAGTGATGGGAGGCAAAAAAATGAGTACTGATAAGAATCAAAAGAACAATAAAGACAAGAAAAATAGTTTCCTAAGCCTCCTGTTTACTAAACTCTTTGGGGGCAAAGAGAAGCTATCTATACTAGAAGAAGAGCAAATGCAAAGCCCTTTTAGAACTATTATAAAAAACTTTATGGACAATAAGATTTCTATGTCCGGTGTTATAGTATTTCTTCTGATATTTGCCTTTGTAATTATAGGACCTATTTTCTTACCACAGGATTTATCCTTTACTGAATCTACCCAAAGAAATGTTGGCGTAGGTCTAGACCTCATGAAATACCCTGAAGAGCTTAAGGGTAATGTACAAGATATAGCTATAGGCAGTACCTATACTATAGGCTTGTCAAAGGATAACAAGCTATATATTTGGGGTAAAACCAAAATGAACACAGTCGATGACATTAAAAACATACCCGAAGGTATGGGAAATATAGTCAAGGTGGCTGCGGGCTTTGATCATGCAATAGCATTAAACGAAGATGGAAAACTTTTTGGCTGGGGAAGTAATAGGCAGATGCAGGCAGAGCCTGTAGGTTATGTTACTACACTAAAAAATATATCAGAATTATACGCTGGCTATCAACTGTCTATTGTATTAACCGAAGATGGCTCTACTTATCATTTTGGTAATGTCATGCTAAATGACTATAATGAGTTTCACAAATATCAAGGTAAGCTAAAACAGTTAGCTATGACCAATGAAGCAGTAGTGGGACTGACCAAAGATGGAGAGGTTGTTTACTTAGGTAACCAATCAAATAGCTATTCACGCATACCAGAGAACATGGGAAATGTTATTGATATAGCAGCATCAACGTCTACAATGGCAGCCCTAAATGACAAAGGGGAAGTTTTTGTCTGGGGTAATATATCACAAAAAGGCGAAGGAAATGTCCCAGTTAGTGATGGGAAAATAATAGATATAGAGGCAGGTAGATATCACTATACCGCCTTAACAGAGGATGGTAAAGTTTTAGCTTGGGGTTACGATAATTATGGACAAGCAACCGTACCAAGTAGATTGCAAAATACAAATATTAAAGAGTTATATACAGGCTATTATCAAAACTATGCTGTAGCAGAGGATGGCAGCATCCATACTTGGGGTCTTAAGGGCTATATATTAGGATCTGATGATATGGGTAGAGACATTCTGAACAGATTAGTTAACGGTGGAAAAATGTCCATGACTGTTGGTGCAGTAGCGGTTATAATATCAACTATAATTGGCGTCATAATTGGGAGTTTATCAGGATACTTTGGTGGAAAGCTTGATATAATACTACAAAGGTTAACTGAGATGGTGGCATCCTTACCATTCTTACCTTTTGTAATGATATTGTCTTCCTTAATAGGGAACAAGATGGAACCTAATCAAAAGGTTTGGCTGATAATGGTTATACTTGGTTTACTCTCATGGCCTGGACTAGCCAGACTAATTAGGGCACAAGTATTATCAGTCCGTGAGCAAGAGTATGTTGTGGCAGCAAGGGCGGTCGGTGTAAAGAAACTTGGCATTGTATTTAGACACATATTACCAAACATAATATCTGTTATACTGGTTTCTGCTACACTGGATTTTGCAACTTGTATGCTTACCGAAGCAACATTGTCCTATCTTGGATTTGGTGTACCTGCACCACAACCAACCTGGGGTAACATGCTTTATGGAGCAAATAGTAGCATAGTTATCAAGAACTATTGGTGGAGATGGGTATATGCATCTATATTGCTTGGTATCTGTGTAATATCTATCAATGTAGTAGGTGATGGACTAAGAGATGCAGTAGATCCAAAATCACAAGAGCGGTAAGGAGGCATAAAGTATGGCTTTATTAGAGGTAAGAGATCTTCATACCTATTTTAATACAAAAAGAGGCACAGTAAAGGCTGTTAATGGAGTATCCTATTCTGTTGAGTCTGGCAAGACCCTTGGCATAGTAGGCGAGAGTGGTAGTGGTAAAAGTGTATCTGCTATGAGCATTATCAAACTACTAGACGGGAATGGATACATTGAAAGCGGCCAAATTCTGTTTAACAATAGAGACCTTACAAAGCTATCGGTTAATGAGATGGCAAAGATAAGGGGAAATGATATATCAGTAATTTTTCAGGAGCCAATGACATCCCTGAATCCTGTATTTACGATAGAAAAGCAAATATCAGAACCATTTATTATACATCAGGGTATGGGAAAGAAAGAAGCTAGGGCAAAAACTGTTGAGATGCTATCATTGGTAAAAATACCCTACCCTGAGACAGTAGCAAAGCAGTACCCCCATCAGTTATCTGGTGGTATGAGGCAGAGAGTTATGATAGCAATGGCTCTTGCATGTAGGCCTAAGCTATTAATAGCAGATGAACCTACTACTGCTTTAGATGTTACAATACAAGCCCAGATACTAAAGTTAATGAATGAGTTACAGGACGAGATTGGAACCACAATCCTGTTTATAACCCATGACCTGGGAGTTATATGTGAAATGGCTGATGATGTTGTTGTTATGTATTGTGGGGAAGTTGTAGAAAAAGCACCTGTATCAGTGATATTTGATAGTGCAGAGAAGTATTCACACCCCTATACTGACGGCTTGATGTTTTCTATACCAAGACTTGATACTCCATCTGGAACTAGACTAGAAGCGATTCCAGGTTCTGTACCTCACCCGCTGGATCTTCCAAAGGGATGCAAGTTTGCCCCTAGATGTAAACATGCAACAGATAAGTGTAGAGAATCTGCACCTGACCTAGTAGAAGTTAACAATGGTCACCAGATCAGGTGTTTCTATCCAGAGAAAGGGGTGAGATCCAATGAAAAAAAATGATAAAAAGGTTCTAATAAGAATTGATCACTTGAAGCAGTATTTCCCTGTAAAGAAATCAAGTATACTGTCCAAGGAGCAGCTCTATGTAAAGGCTAATGATGATATTTCATTGGACATATATGAAGGTGAAACATTTGGCTTAGTTGGAGAAAGTGGTTGCGGTAAATCCACCTTAGGTCGAACAATACTACAGCTTTATGAGCAAACCGATGGTAGGACTATATATTATGGTAAGAGCATTGAAGAGGTAGCCCCTAAGTATGTAATAGATACACTTACAAACTTGGCTAAAGAACGTGAAAGGTTAAATGACCTAAGGAAGAAAGAAGAAGAAGCAAGACTAAACTTTGAGTCTTTACCAGAAGGCAAGGATGAAAAATTTATAGCCTTAGAAAAATATAGAGAAATAAGAAAGCAAGCTGATAATCTATTCTTAGATATTGTAGAGTTGATAGGCGGCTTTATGTGCGCAGAAGATTTAGAACCAATCTCTAAGGTATTAGTTAGTGAGCATAATGAAAGTATAAGCATTTATAGATTAGAGTCTAAATTAGAAGATGATAAGACAAAACTTAAGAGAAAAAAATCAGCTCTAATAGATAAGGGCAAGACAGAAACACAGATTAATGATGCGTTAAAGGTTGAACTAGATAGAATAGAGAAACAGGAAAAGCAGCTAGTAGTTAAAAAAGAAAATCTACAAAAGATTCATGAGCAAATAGATGAACTTACTGCTAAGTATCAAACTAATCCTGACTTTGAAAGGTATGAAGCATATAAAGATAAGGGGATTAATTTAGCCAGACTTACAGAAGATGAGATGAGACTATTAAGAAAAGATATGCAGTTGATTTTCCAAGACCCATATTCTTCTCTAAATCCTAGGATGACTGTAGGCCAGATTATTTCAGAAGGTCTATTAGCCCATAATATGTTTGAAAGAAATGACAAGGAATTAGAGGACTATGTAATAGAAACAATGGAAAAATGCGGCTTGGCAAACTATTTTCTGCATAGATATCCCCACCAGTTTTCTGGTGGACAAAGACAGCGCATAGGTATAGCTAGATCAGTAGCTTTAAATCCAAAATTTATAGTTTGTGACGAAGCTGTATCTGCTTTGGATGTTTCTATTCAGTCTCAGATAATAAACCTCTTGCTTGATTTAAAGGAGCAAGACAATTTAACCTATTTGTTTATTTCTCATGACCTTAGTGTAATAAAGTATATTAGTGATAGGGTAGGGGTTATGTATTTGGGAAATATAGTAGAGGTAGCAGAGACAGAAGAATTATATACTAATCCACTACACCCATATACAGAAGCACTCCTATCTGCTATACCCACTACAGATTTAGAGCACAAGAGAGAGGTAGAAATACTAAGTGGAGATATTCCAAGTCCAATAAACCCACCAAGTGGCTGCAAATTCCATACTCGCTGTAAGTATGCAACAGATATATGCAAAAAGTTAGTTCCAGAGTTTAAGGAAGAAGCACCTGGACATTGGGTAGCCTGCCACCACATATTAGATAATAGTGGAGGCAAAAAGAAGGGTAATGATGCTTAATGATTTTTCAAAGCAAAGTAGACAGGGCCATGAAATGGCTAAAGGAAAAGAATCAGCCCAAAAGGGAAGATAATCTAAATGGCCTAGAAGACGAAATGAGCTTAGGGCAGGAGCAAGAAAAAATAGAAAAAAGAGATATACTAGCTATTTTAATTTCAGCCCTACTAGTATTTGGCCCAATTATACTTGTGTTACTGATCATAACCTTTTTGATGGTGTGATAGAACAAGCTAAGCTCAAAAAGGACGGTTTTATTAATAAACCGTCCTTTTTTATGTTGCTTAGTAATAGAAAAAGTATCTAAATAACATTAAGATAGGTCTGTGCCTAAGGCTATAACTGTTTAGGCTAGCTATTTTTTATTGCTGGTATTAATAACTAGATAGAGATGTTGATTAATGGAATATATATCTACTGTAAGCTGGTATGCGGCATTAACCTTTATGTCCTCGAATACCCATTTTTTCTATTTACCCTTACTATCCTTTGCCCTGCATAAAGATATATTCTAAGTAATATACTTGTACAAAGGTAATTAGGGAGTGATAAAGGTGGCAAGACCTACTGCTCTGAGCTATATACTAAATAAAAAGACAGATAAACTTATAAATGCAAATAGGAAGAAAAAGCTGGCATTTTCCTTTATGATCCCTTTTGCAATTGTTTCCTTCATACTTTGCTGGTACTTTATTAGTAACATAAGTTCATTTCTAGATGAATGGTTCCTTGTCTCTAGTAGTGAGAGAATATTATCTGTAGGAGAAAAGCTGATCTTGTCCATACTGCTCATCTCACTTTC
>DGFG01000100.1 GCA_002391555.1 Firmicutes bacterium UBA3906 | reverse complement strand
CATAAGTCAAAACCCTCCTTTTTAAGGGTTATTTGTTTTTATTCTTGTCACTATCATCCTTGCCCATATTGGAGATAGAATCCCTCATCTCAGTATCGGCCATAACATTTCTAATATTGTAGTAGTCCATAGCACCGAGATTACCTTCTCTGAGAGCTGCAGCCATTGCAAGGGGTACCTCTGCCTCTGCTTCAACTACCTTGGCCCTCATCTCTTGAACAGCAGCCTTCATCTCCTGTTCTCTAGCTACAGCCATAGCACGCCTTTCCTCTGCCTTGGCCTGGGAAACTCTCTTGTCTGCCTCTGCTTGATCAGTCTGCAGCTGAGCTCCAATATTTCGGCCAACATCAACATCTGCAATATCTATTGACAATATCTCAAAGGCTGTTCCTGCGTGAAGGCTCTTTCCTAGGACGGTCTGAGAAATCCTATCAGGGTTTTCTAAAACCTCCTCGTGGGTTACGGCAGAACCTATAGTTGTAACAATACCCTCACCTACACGGGCAAGTATGGTTTCTTCACCAGCACCACCGACAAGTCTGTCAATGTTAGCCCTAACTGTAACCTTGGCCTTTGCTATTACCTCAATACCATTTTTGGCTACTGCAGATACCTTGGGTGTCTCTAATACCCTTGGGTTTACACTCATTTGAACTGCCTGCAGTACATCACGGCCTGCTAGGTCAATCGCAGCTGCCCTCTCAAACTCTAGGGGTATATTTGCCCTCTGGGCAGCGATCAGAGCATTTACTACCCTATCAACATTACCACCGGCTAAGTAGTGAGCTTCTAGCTTGTCAACAGAGACCATGAGCCCCGCCTTGGTTGCCTTGATTAGGGGGTTGACAATCCTATTTGGTACAACACGTCTTAGCCTCATACCTATTAGGGTAAATATCCCTATCTTGACTCCTGCTGCTAGAGCAGATATCCAGAGTCCAACTGGAATAAAGGTCAGTAGTATCGCAAATACAACAACAGCTGCTATTATGATAACAACAACAATTAGCAGGGTATTCTCCAATTGGTTCGCAAGCATAGTACTTGCTAGGCTTTGTAGCATTAACATTAAAGACATATACTTCACTCCTCTTAATTTAGTTTATTTGTAAAGGCTCTGCCATTTGGTTTTACCTTTAATCACTTTTGTTAACTACTATTATTCTGTTTCCCTCGACCTTAACTACCTCTATTTCACTATCCTTTGAGACAAATTCTCCATCTGTAATAACATCAAAACGATTGCCTTCTATTAGGACTGTTCCTGATGGTCTCAAGGCTGTAAGGGCTTTGCCAGCCTTGCCTAACAGGTCCTCATACTCCTTGGTCCCTACATAGCCCTCAGCTGGTGTCTCAGATGTAGATAGGACCAATCTACGAAATAGCTTTGGACCTCCAAGGACCTTGTATAGGATGGGGGTTAAGATAATTGTCAGAACAATGGCAATACCCAGGCTAGTTAAGCCTTGTACGGGTGATGGGGCTGCAAAAATAACGGCTACTACAAATGAGACAATACCACTTATGCCAAATATGCCAAAGCCGGGTATGGCTGCCTCTACAAGCATTAAGATAATACCTGTTACAAAAAGAAATACTGGCCAAAGCTGGGTAGTCCCTGCTAGGAAGCCACCCCCAAAATATAGGCCAAAGGCTATTATACCAACAGTCCCTGCAAGACCAAAGCCCTGAGTAAATAGCTCAATCACCATAGCTAACATGCCTATGGTTAACAGAACTGATACCACACTAGACTTGGTTAGAAACTGAGCTAGTTTTATCTTAAAGTCAGGCTCGACTGTTTCTAAGCTGGCATTAGACCATCCCATATAGTCTAGGACCTGGTCCTTTGTAGCCAAGATAGCATCAGCATAGCCTAATGCCTCTGCCTGGCTGGCTGTAAGGTTTACCAATTTCCCCGGAGGAAAACCTGGTATAGCAAGGTCCTTGTCTACCATGCCCGCGGCTACCAAGGGATCCTTGTTTCTTTTTTCTGCAGTACTCCTAAATTCAGCGCTAACATAGGCTACATTTTTTTCTGTATAGGGTATGGGCTCTGCATCTCCAAAATGACCACTAGCCGTCATTATGATCTTGTCTGCAGCTATAGCTACAAGGGCTCCAGCAGATGTACCCCGCTTTACATGGGCTACTATAGGTATACTTGAGGCTAGCATTGCATCCTTTATCTGCTGTGCTGAGTCCACCCTACCACCAGGTGTATCGATATATAGGATAATACCCTTTGCCTGCTTTATCTGTGCCCTTTCTAGTTCGTCAATTATGTAGTGCATCATGGCAGGGGTAATTTCACCCTTTAATTCTATGTAGTGAACTAGATCCTGGGCCTGTGCTGGTATAATGCCTATAAATAGGCATAGTAGTAAGGATATAATAAGTAATCGGGACTGAAAATGTCTTGCCTTCATTAAATCATTCCGTTCATCTTTTAAAGTGGTAAAATACTTACTCATATTTATAATTATTCTCCTATTTACCTCTAAAATCCTTCTGTTTTATTGGTCTATCTTTATCTTTATTATGATTCTCGAGTGATCGGAGACCTCAGATGGCATATGATAATAGTCTAGTAAGCTAAGGTCATCAGATAGGTAAAAACGGTCTAGCCTCCCCTTTAGTGGACCATCATATAGGGAATAGGTAGGCTCATCTCCCATATCAAAGGCCTTGGCACCATCAATAAAGGCTGCTTTTATAGTCTCCATTTCAGGGCTATCTGGTCTATTGTTAAAGTCGCCCATCAGAATTGTCCCATGGCCAACTTCTTTTATTATATCATAGATAAAGGGTACCTGTTTCATGCGTTCTTGTGCGCTAAGACCTATATGAGTCACATATACATTTAGGGTAAAACCATCAATATCAATTTGAGCCTCTATAAGACCCCTAGGCTCTAGTTTAACCCTAGGAAGTCTATGGTTTTCTGCCCCTAATATGGGGTATTTGCTTAAAATTGCGTTCCCATACCTTGCTCCTAGTATATTTAAATTGTCACCATAATAGAAGTAGTAGTCAAGCTCATCGGCTATCCTCTTTACCTGGTCCACATAGCTAGTCCTAGGCATATGGCATTCTACCTCTTGCAGTCCTATTATATCTGCCTTTGACTCCTTAAGCTCATTTATAATGGTTTCTAGCATAACTGCCCCATCTTCATCTCTGGCACTGCGCATATTAAAGGATAAGAGGGTTAACTCTTTCACTTCACCTGTTGCCTCAGGCTCCTGCTCTTTAAAGGCTATTGGCTCTTGCTCCTTAAT
>DGFG01000099.1 GCA_002391555.1 Firmicutes bacterium UBA3906 | reverse complement strand
AGATGTGTATAAGAGACAGCAATAATAATGGTGGGCCTAGGTGGACTCGAACCACCGACCTCACGCTTATCAGGCGTGCGCTCTAACCAGCTGAGCTATGAGCCCCTATATGAGGTCTGATGGTGGACAAGTCCCCTAAGTTTAATTGTCTGACCCTTGACCTCTTACATAAAAAATGGTGGAGATGAGGAGAGTCGAACTCCTGACCTCCTGCTTGCAAGGCAGGCGCTCTGCCAACTGAGCTACACCCCCAGATAAGTAAGAAAAATACCTCTTTACCTACGACCTTTATTATGTTACCAAAATGCAATTTATTTGTCAACAGAATATCTTTAAGAGTTAGGGTCAAAATACTTTACCTATTAAAAAAGGATAACAAGGCTGTTTTGCCTATATTATCCCATAAATTATTAAAGGCTATGCCTGTCTTTTTTTATATTCAAGCAGCCTGGTCTGCAGGTCGATTAAGTGCTTTTTCTCCTCCTTTATGAGCCTCCTAAAAGCATCCTTGGCCTCAACAAACTTTGAGCTAATAACCATCTGGGTGTAGTAAAGAATTGAATCCTTTTCAGCCTGGATCCCAATTTTTAGAACATCCACAATCCCGTCTATTCTTTTAAATATTTCATCCTGCTCCTCCAGGGATGGAAATACTGTGCTAGAAATCATAGCCCTAAGGTAGGCTGATACCTCTGGATCGAATATATAGTCATCATCAAAGTCTAGCTTTTTATCTAAGGCCTGCTCGTAAAGGAGTCTAAAGGTTTCAGCATGGTCCTGTTCCTCGTCTGCAAGCCTAATTAACATCTCTTTGCTTTCCTTTTCCTTTAATCTCTTGGCTGCAGCCCTATAAAAGGCTTCTCCCCTCTCCTCTATAGCAATGGCTATCTCTAATGCCTCAAGATCATTAAATAATTTCTGAATAATATCAGTCACCCCCATAAACACAAGTTGATACAAAATTAAAATAGCTAACAGTTAGGGGCTGTTAGCTGTCGATAGTCGACCGCAGCCTATAGAAATAGGCTGCGGCGCCCCTCGACTAGTCTAAAGGCTCAAACATATCTTTTCCAACACCACATTCTGGGCATACCCAATCCTCAGGTACATCCTCAAATGCTGTGCCAGGAGCTACGCCATTATCAGGATCACCTAATGCTGGATCATAAACGTAGCCACATACGGTACATTCATACTTTTTCATATGCAAAGCTCCTTTCATATACTTATCAGCCTATATAAGACAGCCTTTTAAATATAATACCCAATACTAGGCAAGTAAAACAAGTAGAATCTTTTATATGGCTAGTAAAAGCTTTTTATAAATTTTTGAAGTATATATTAACTCCTATACGTCTAAAGCCTATAGAAGAATTAAACTACTAATCTATGTCCAGGAGCGTGAACAAGATGCAAGACAATAGAAAAAAGGTAGGCTTTATAACCCTAGGCATTACCCTAATATTTGCTGGCTGTGTAATGATATTATCCCGCTATAGTGACTCTGCAATTTTCAAGGACATATTCTTGCTATGGCCCCTCTTTTTAATCATACTTGGCTTGGAATTTATCATTACCAAGCTCTATAACGACGCAAAGAAAAGGGAGGTCCAGCTCTCACCTAGCGGTATCTCAATCTTTCTTATTATCCTAATCCTATTTACCAGCTTTCTTTTTACCAATGTCAACCTCTCCTTTCCCAGATTTGAAAACGGAATATTTTCCTGGGGATGGAGCAAATATGATGATGTTGTAAACCGGACTGTAAAGATTGAGGATATAGAAGCAAAGGACCTGACCAAGCTAATTATAGAAAACCCAAGAGGTGATGTCCATGTCCAGCCTAGCGATAGTGACCTTATAAGTCTTGAGATCGATTACAAGATTGCAACCAATGACAAAGAGAGCCTAGAGGACCTTATTGACGACCTGGTGGAAATCAAAAGAGCTACTACTAGCCTAATAAGGGTAAAGGATCTAGACGGTTATAGGCACCATTCCCTACAAGCAGCAAATATAAAAATCAAAGTACCAGATAGACTAGAACTTGATGTGGAAACTAGCTTTGGTGATGTTTTAGTATCTGCTATGAAAAATAATGTAGCCATAAGTAACCAGCATGGCAAGGTAGACCTGTCGGATATTAAAGGAGATGTAACCGTAAAAAGCGAATATGGTCCAGTAAAGGTAAAGGAGATAAAGGGTAGTCTTGACCTATCAAACTCCTATGACAAGATCCAGGTCCAGGATATAGGAGGGTCTGCCAAGGTTAAGAATATGTATAGTGAAACCGAAATTGAAAATATAGAAAAGGACCTTTGGCTAACTACAAAGCATGGCAAGGCTACAGTTAAAAATGTCAAGGCTAGTGCTGATATTGGAAACGAGTACGCTGCAACACTAGTCTACAATATTAGTGGAGACCTAAAGATAGATGCAAAGCACAGTGAACTAGACATAAGGGATGTCCTAGGCAATATAGAGGCCAAGACTTCATATAGCCCCATAAAACTAGAAAATGACTCCTATGAAAACGCAGATATAAGGGTTGAGACCTCCTATAGCAAGATTTCTGCAGACAATGCTGTAGGACTGACAACTAGTGACAAGAATAATAGGCAGGAGGGCTCTGCTAAAAACGGTAATGGAGGGCAGAAAATCTCCTTAAGCAACCAGTATGGAGATATAAAGATATTTGTAAGGTAAACATTATTAATTAGACCTTGTTTGGGTGGCAGGCGGTGATAAATTTGCAGGAGGACCTTCTTCTTGTCGAGGCAATAAAAGCAGGCAGGATAGATAGATTCGAGGACCTGGTAAACAAGTATAAAAACAAAGTTCATAATATGGCCTGTCATATGACCGGAGACCTACAAGAGGGGCAGGATCTTGCCCAGGAAATATTCCTCCTTATATATAGAAAGATTGATAGCTTTAAGGGAGACTCCTCCCTATCAACATGGATACACAGGGTTGCCCTAAACAGGTGCTTAGACTGGCAAAGGGCAAATAAAAGACATAGGGGGAAAATCCTACATCCCTTTACCAGGGAGGACAGGCCGGATGACAACCCCATATACCAAGTAGCAGAAGGGGGTCCTGGGCCTGAAGAGACTCTAATAAAAAGCGAAGACTATCAAAGGCTTTACCAGGCCATCAACAGTTTATCGGAAAAGTACAAAAGGGTTATCATCCTATACCATTTTCAGCAGATGTCCTACAAGGAAATAGGAGAGGTACTAAATTTGCCGGTAAAAACAGTAGAAACCCAGCTCTATCGTGGAAAACGAATGCTTAAGGCACTACTTGCCAAGTCCAATGAAAAGGAGGCCGAGGCACATGAATATGTATGAAATAGAGGGACTTCCCATAAGGCAATTTGATGCACCAGAGG
>DGFG01000043.1 GCA_002391555.1 Firmicutes bacterium UBA3906 | reverse complement strand
TGCTTGTTTTTTCATTTCATTATTTCACTCAATGGGGGAAGATAGCTCTTTCTCTTAAACTAGCTATGGACAAAGAAGATGAAAGAAGTATAGGACTACCATAATAATCAATTATATTATATAATAACTCTAATACTGTTTTATGCTGAAGGGAGTTTTTATTAGATGCTGTTAAGTAAGCTTTTAGGAGAAAGGTTTAAGGAAAAGCCCTCAGAGGCCTTTCTAGATAGCCATATATTTTTGCTAAGGGGCGGCTATATCCGCCAGGTGGCAAATGGGATATTTTCATTACTTATGCCGGCAAAGAGAGTAACTCAAAAAATAGAAGCAATTATAAGAGAGGAAATGGATAAAGTAGATGGGCAGGAGGTACTATTTCCTGTTGTTTTACCTGCTGACCTGTGGAAGGAATCTGGACGTTATGAGTCAGTTGGGTCTGAGCTTCTAAGGTTTAGGGACAGGGCTGACCATGAGATGGTACTAGGTATGACTCATGAGGAGGCAGCGGTTCACCTAGCTAGGGGTGAGGCCAAGTCCTACACAAAATACCCCTTTATGATATATCAAATACAGACCAAATTCAGAGATGAGCCAAGGGCAAGGGGCGGTCTTATTAGGGTCCGTGAGTTCACTATGAAGGATGCCTATTCATTTCATAGGAGCCAGGAGGACCTGGAAGCCTATTATGATAGGGTTTATGAGTCCTATATGCGGATATATGAGAGAGCGGGGCTTAAAAACGTCATCGGTATACAGTCTGATACTGGCATGATGGGTGGAAAGGTTGCCCATGAGTTTATGTATCTATCTGATGGGGGAGAGGACACCATAGTTTTATGTGACTCCTGCGGCTATAAGTCCAATATGGACGTTGCAAAGTCAAGGATAAAACGGGATCCATTAGCAGAGCAAGAAATTGAAAAGGTCCATACTCCAGGGGTTAAGGATATTGAGAGTTTAGCTAAATTCTTGGGAGTAAAAGAGTATCAAACCATGAAGGCCTCGGTCTTTTTCAGGGCAGACAATGAAAAGACTGTACTTGTGTTTATTAGGGGAGACAAGCAGGTAAATGAACTAAAGCTTAGTAAACACGTAGGTGTTGATATCTACCCGCTAACAGAATCAGAAGATGTCGACCTAGTATTTGGATATATAGGACCAAAAGGATTAGACACAAAAGATATACAAGTGGTATATGATAAGTCTCTAGAAGGTGAGACTAACCTAGTATGTGGGGCTAATGAGGAGGATTACCATCTTAAAGGTCTTAGCCTAGCAAGGGACCTTGATGTAAAGGAATTTGTTGATGTGGCCACTGTAGATGAAGGTGACTACTGCATAGAGTGTGGCAATACGCTCAGGGTAAGCAGGGGGGTTGAGGTAGGTAACATATTCCAGCTAGGGACAACCTATAGTGAGTCTATGAATATGACTTATACCGATGAGGATGGCAAGCAAAAGACCCCTATCATGGGTTGCTATGGGATTGGTGTAGGCCGACTCCTGGCCTGCATTATTGAGGATAACCATGATGAGTATGGACCCATCTGGCCCAAATCAGTAGCCCCCTGGCAGGTCCATATCTGTATGTTAAACAATACAATAGAAGAGGTAAAAAATGCAGGCTTTGACCTATATGAAAGGCTTGGTAAGAACTATGAGGTAATATTAGATGATAGGGGGGCAGCAGCGGGCGTACAGTTTGCTGATGCGGACCTACTTGGTATACCAGTTAGAATCATAGTTAGCAAGCGTAACATTGAAAATGGTCAGGTTGAGATAGTAACTCGAGACAAGTCAATAAAGAAGCAGGTGGCCCTAGAGGATGTTGAAGCTGAGGTAAGCAGCCTGCTAAAATAGTTAACATGTTAAGCAAATTAGCATAAGAAAAGCTGTGTCCTATGTGGGGGCACAGCCTTTTTTATGTATAGCCTTCTTTAGATTTTGGGACCTGTTTAAAAATCCCTGGTTAGCATCTTGTCCATTTCTTCATTTTCAAGCAGCTCTTCCATACTATCTATACCAATCTGGTTAAAAATCTTTAAGATATTTTGATTGTCAAAGGGGGTTAGGATAAAAGAGTCCTCTCCATATTCATTAACAAACTCGGTAGCCTCTTCGCGGCTAATATTGGTCCTGGGCCCTCCAACACAACCACCTATACAGCCCATGCCTTCAACAAAGTTGGCGTCTAACTTTTCTCCCCTGTTTAGCCTGTCTAGGATCTCCTTGCATTTTTTGACCCCATCAACCTTTTTAGCCTTTAGCTTTATTACCCTCTCGGGGTGGAACCTGTTGACAATGGTTTTAACAGAGAAAGAAACACCACCGGTTCTAGCATATAGCCTGCCTCCCATTGAGGCCTGGTCCTTGTCGTCAGGAGCTAACTGGCTAAGATCAATTTCTAGGGCATCGAATACTTCCTTTAGCTCTCTAAAGTTTACCACATAGTCGATTGCCCCTACTAGCTCAGGATCTTTGTACTCAGCCTTTTTTGCTATACAGGGTGCGATAAAGACAACCTTGGCGTTTTGATAAAGCCTTTTTAAGATTCTACCTGCTGCTATCATTGGAGAAACGGATAGTGACATATGGTTTCTAATTTCCGGGTAGGATTTCTTTACCATGTTAAACCAGACAGGACAGCAACAGCTGGTCAGGAAAAAGTCCTCTTCTGTTTTAATACGGTCGTTAAACTCAATAGCCTCTTTGATAGTGAGGATGTCAGCAAACATAGCAACCTCTATCATATCCTCAAAACCCATGAGCTTGAAGGCAGTCCTAAGCTGGCCCATGGAAACATCCTCGCCAAATTGACCAGTTATTGCAGGTGCTACTGCAGCAAATACAGGTGTATCCTTGTCCTTTAATAGGTCAACAACAGGTAAAAACTCAATCTTGTCAGCTACGCCACCAAAATCACAGGAGCTAACGCACCGGCCACAGCTTAGGCACTTGCCGTCCTGAATAACAGGACCCTTGGACCGCCTGTAGATGTCGGTCTCGTACCTGGCTACCTGGCATTGGCAGTCCTCTCTTTCACAAAAATCACAAGGGCCTGCAACCTTTGCAACTACTGGACCCTTAACCCTTTCAGAGTTTTTAATAAAGTCTAGCTCATCACTAAAGTCTGCATCGCCCTTTGGCTCTTGGCCCATTGCAATCCTGATATGGTCCTTGATAAAGGTCATCTCACTGTCCTCAAAGCCATACTTGGTCTTTATATGGTCGGCTAGCTCATTTAGGTCTTCTTTGGTGTTTAGTTTGCCACTCCAATAGCGCTTTACCAGCTCATTAAAGATATACATTCGTTTCAGTGTAAAATTAATGTATTGCTCCTTCATAAATGTCACCCTCATATCTGCCTTAAGCATTATTTTTCCTGCTTTGTCCTTCTTGTTTTATTATTATAGCACAAAGGCAAAGTTTGATGTAGATAGGAAAATTTTATATTTTAAGTGTAAAATTCCTTGGCAAGCTTGTATGGAAATAGGCCCTATTTGGTTATATAATGTAATAACATAGCTAGCTTTGGCTGGGCTAAGAAAAAGGGAGTGATTATTTTATGAAGGTTAAACTTTTAGGGACAGGGGCTTCTGAGGGTATTCCAGCGGGTTTTTGCTCTTGCAAGATATGTGAGTATGCTAGGGAAAAGGGGGGCAAGGACCTAAAGAGTCGTAACCAGGCCCTTTTAAATGATAAATACTTAATTGACTTTCCTCAGGATACCTATTATCACACTGTAGTGCATAATGTTAACCTTGGAAAGATAGAGCATGCTATCATAACCCATGCCCATGAGGACCATTTCTATCCCTTTGAGCTAAACCATAGGTGTCCACCTTTTAACCTGGCTCCTACGGATTATCCTTTAAATATATATGGTCCTAGTTCGGTTGTAGAAAAGTATAATAAGCTCTCACCTCCCATAGAGGACAAGTATGTTAGGGTCCATAGGCTCAAGGCCTTTAACCAGTATAAGGTTGGCGAGCTTAAACTTATTCCCCTTCCAGCAAACCATGGCGGGGAGGATATGGAGTCCTTTATATATATTATTGAGTCGGGAGGCAAGAGACTGCTCTATGGGACAGATTCTGGTCCCTTTCTAGCAGAGAGCCTTGAGGCTATGGCAGGTTTATACTTTGATTGCCTGATACTTGACTCCAATTCTGGCTTTGAGCCAGCAGGCCCTTACCATATGAACATAAATGATAATATAGATCTAGTAGAGAGCTTGAGGGACCTAGCCTGTGTAGATAATAAAAGCCAGGTGCTACTTACCCATCTAAACCATAATAGTCGACTTATCCATGAAGACTTTGAAAGGCTAGCAAAGGAGAATGGATTTATTGCTGCCTATGACGGTATAGAGCTAGAGTTCTAAGATATAAAAGGCTAGGCCTTATTTATTTTAGCCTCTCTTGCAGTGTGATCATATCCTGTGCTAGCTTTGATTCTATCTTTATTCTGTCCTTGCTTACAGGATGGATAAAGCTTGTAAAATGGGAGTGTAGTGCCTGCCTATTGATAAGGCTAGTAGGAGTAGCTGAGTATAGACTGTCTCCAATTAGTGGGTGGCCTAGTGCCTTGCAGTGGACCCTTATTTGATGGGTTCGCCCAGTTTCCAGGCTAAAGCAAAGCATAGCAGCATTATCAAACCTTTCAATGGTCCTATAGTGGGTTATGCAGGGGGCACCATCTTCTGATATCATACGAAGCATGGTAGAGCCAGGGACCCGTGCGATGGGTAGCTCTATTGTGGCCTCATCCTTATCGGGGCAGCCCTCAACTATCCCTATGTATTTTTTTCGATAGGTCTTTTTGTGCATCTGTTTTACTAACCTGTCCTGGATAAACTGATTTTTTGCAAAAACAATTATGCCTGATGTATCCTTGTCTAGCCTGCTAACTGGCCGGACCTTTATTTTCTCGCCCTTGCTTTGAAAGTAATAGACTAATCCATTTGCTATAGTATCATATAAATTGTTATTGACAGGGTGGGTGATTATGCCCGCTGGCTTGTCTAGAGCTATAAGGGCATTATCCTCATAAAGGATGTTTAGGTCCATCTGTTTAGGCACAATATTTTCAGAGGATTCCTTAAAGTCTAGATATACCTCTATCAGGTCTTGGGCCTTGACCATATGGGGCATAAAAACAGGTAAGCCGTTGCAAAGGACCCTGCCATCAACCTTTAGCCTTTTAATTAGGTTTTTAGAAAAACCAAATTTGTTCATACATATATTCATCACAGTACTGCCACTGTTTTTTTCATCAACCTGGTACTTAAAATACATATGCTAGCTCCTACCGCCTTTATTAGCCTTCTATCTCATACCATTTTAGCATATATGGGCTCTGGTATGTAGCCGGTCCCTATTAGGCTTTAGTTATCATATATCAACAAAATGGCTGTGGCCAATTGTTTGTTGCAATATCTAGACATTATTATATAATTTAAGTTGAACTTTTACTAAAACCATATAATAAAGACAATTTGAGAGGGGAGTAATATAAAGCATGGCTAGTAACTTGATAAGGGAAAAGGTATATGATTTTCTACGGGAAAATAAGATGGATCCTATGGCTATTGATTTTGATATTGAGCTAGACAAATTTTTAAAGGATATGACACAAGGCTTAAAAGGAGAGGACAGTAGCCTTGATATGCTCCCAACCTATATAGGATTAGAGGATGATATAAAAAGCAACGAAAGGGTTATCGTAA